>NZ_MVFZ01000020.1:0-111628 GCF_002042945.1 Citrobacter sp. A316 | reverse complement strand
TCTGTTTTATATAAAATTTATACTAATTATTTACTTTGTTACTTTCAGACACGTCAAAAATCGTTATTAACATTCATTCCAATAATAATCTCCATAATAAATAAATCGCAAGCATTCATACAATAAATAAATGGAACTCATCAAAAAGGAAATTTAAAATTGAATAAAACGTATAGCATTATCTGGAGCGCCGTACGCAACATGTACGTTGTAGCTTCAGAATTAGCGCGCAGTGGATGCAGAATTAAAGCATCATCCGCCATTAACACAGTGAATGATTTAAATAGTAAAGCAACACGCAATGCTGCACTGTCTGGAATAAAAGCAATACCGACTCAGATAGCTTGCGCCGTCATCACTGCCTTGATTTTTGCCAGCCCGGCCGCGCAGGCAGGTACCGACACCTATAATACATTAAGCAACTATACCCTTGGTTATATTGATGAACTCTCTCATGACATGACCACAGATGGTTCACCAAACTCTCTTATTTACTCTGACCCATTAAAAGGCTCTGCACTATACGTCGCAGGTGATTATTCGAACAAAACATCTGTAACAGGAGACCACCTGACCATTGAAACAACAGGGGGATTAGACGGAAATAGTCTTGGTAACGCTATCTTTGTAGAAAATAATGCAACCCTTCAGCTAACCAATTCAAGCATTTTATCAACTGGCATCTATAGCTCAGCAATTACTGCTCAAGATGATGGACATATATCACTAACAAACAGCATAGTGAGCATTGACGGGAGCAATTACGGTACGATCATCGCGGATAAAAATTCCGATATTTCACTAACCAACACGACGGTAAATGCAACTGGAGATAACGATGTCGTTGCACAAAATACTAGCGCACTCACGGTTAATAGTGGAAGTACGATAACACTTGCAGAAGGTCAGGTACGCATCGTTAATATCGGCACGTTAAATATGTCCGATAGCACGGTAAGTTCCACAGGCATAGACAGTACCGTTTGGGGTTACAGAGAATCAACCCTGAAGCTGCAAAACTCAGCTATTACACATACCAATACCAAAGGGGCGGCAATTGAAGCCAGCAATGCCACAACGCTCGATATTACGGGCGATAAGGCTTCAATGGTGGTTCACTCTGCTGGTATCGGCGTTTATGGTATTGGCTCCGCCGTTAATATTGATGGCGCAACCATTAATGCAGAGAACGACGGTATTAAAATGACGAGCGTAGGCCAAAGCCCATTTTATGCCGATTTAACCTCTCTGAACGTAAAAAATGCCACAGTGACGTCAGACACTGCGGCATTACATGTCGACAGCAATACCAAAATCACATCCCCCATCACGCTGACAGACGTCACGCTGACGGGTCCAACCGCCATCATGCTGGACAGCAAAACCACCGTTGAAGCCACAGACTCTACACTTAACGGCGATGTTACGGCGGGAATGACATCTTCAACGCTGTCACTTAAAAATTCGACGCTAAATGGCAAAACAGATGCTGCTTTCGCCACACTATCGCTCGACGAAAACAGTCAGTGGAATCTGAACAACAAATCCTATCTTGGTACCCTAACCAGCAATGGAAAGATTGACCTGATCCAGAAGGAAGGTTCCACAGGGTCGATTTTGAACGTTGACAGTACCCTGACGTTGCAAGACCAGAGTCAATTGGCTATCACCATGGGTAACGCTTCCACAACACCGGTGATTAAAACCAGTAGTGCGACGCTGGCAGGCGATCTGACCGTCAATGCAACGGCGACATTTGCTCCTGTAGATTCCGACAAAAACTTTAGCTCATTTGTTCTCATCGATTCCAGCAGCGCAATTAACGGCGATTTTGACAGTCTGACACTCAATGTTGATACCCCTAGCCTTCCGGACTACCTCACGCTGAACGCGGGTATTGATGCGAAAGACAACACCAATTACGTTTTGAGTGAAGGATTAAGCTGGAATGCAGGCGCAAATTCTGCAAGGGAAGCCCATGGTACTTTCACTATTGCAGGCGATGACAGATTTGAAGTTGTGAGCGAACTGAGTGACGTCAATGCCACAACCAACTGGGACGGTGAAACACTGACCAAAGAAGGTGACGGTACACTGATACTGAGTAACGCCAACAACAATTATGGCGCGACTCAAATCAATGCCGGAACACTGGCCTCAAAAAATGCGGCAACGCTTGGCCACGGTGATGTAACAATTAGCCAGGGAGCAACTTTACAGCTTAGCGCCGGTACGCTGGATAACACACTTGTAGGTGAAGGCGTACTGAAAAAAGACGGTTCTGACAGCCTGACACTCACCGCTGATAGCAGCGATTACAGTGGTGACATCGTCATCGCTGGCGGTACGCTCATCGCTAATGAAACCAAATCGCTGGGAACAAGTAGCATTACCGATAACGGCGTACTTCAATTAGATTCAGGAACACTTAACAATCAGATCACGGGCACAGGCTCTCTGCTCAAAGACGGCAGTGGTTCGCTGGTAATGTCCAGTGACAACAGCTATAGCGGCGGCACGGTAATTAAAGATGGTGAAGTCACCGCAACCCATGTTAACGCACTCGGTAGTGGTGATGTTGATAACAGCGGTACGTTGTTACTAAATGCCGATGGTAAATTTGATATGGGAGGCGCACAGTTCGTCACTCATTCTGACGCAACAACAACGCTGGCTGCCGGTAGTACGCTAAATGTAAAAACATTCACACAGGAAACAGATAGCACTCTGAACATCGAGCTGGATGATTCAAGCAGTGAAGCTATTATCACCGCAGATGACGTTGCATTAGGGGGTTCACTCAATATCTCTGGTATCGGCAACATCAAAGACCCGTTAACCAATGATCCTTATACCTTTACGCTGATAGACGCGAATAATGATATCCAGGGTGATTTTGATGAACTCACCATTGCGGGTATGGATCAAAAATCGGTCGATTTCCTCACCGTTGACGGCAAAATCAACGAGAACGATCACAGCCAATATCTGCTGGCAACCTCCTTATCCTGGTATGCAGACCGCGATAATGCTGCAACTGATGCTCACGGAACCTTCACGCTAAGCGATCCTGACGGTAGCTTCACTCTCGGCACCGATCTTACTGATGTCAATGACACACTCAACGCATCAAGCACCACTGGCTGGGATGGTAAAACACTCACCAAAGAAGGCGGCGGTGAACTGATTCTTTCCGGTAATAACAGCTACAGCGGCGGCACTTTTATCAACGAAGGAACCCTTACCGCAACCAGTGAAAATGCGCTTGGCACGGGTCTGGTGGATAACAACTCCATTTTAGTTCTGGATACAGACGGTACGATAAACGCAACGGGGGGTATTACAACCCGAACCGATAGCACAACGGTACTGACCGCCGGAACGTCACTGAATCTTGGCCAGGGTAGTTTGATACAGGAAAGCGGTAGTACGCTCGATGTAGAACTTAACAGCAATTCAATCCAACCTTTAATTACGGGAAGCAATGCCGAGCTGGATGGTACGCTGCATGTGAATGATGTCACTCTGCAAGACCATGCCTCAGATAAAGACCTTAAGAGCTTTACTCTGATGGATATGGATAACGACATTAGTGGAAACTTTGCCCACCTGTCGATGAACATTATCGATAAACCCGACTACCTGACGGTAAGCGGAATGGTAAATCCTGACGACGCCTCACAGTACCTGCTTGCTGAAGATTTGAGTTGGAATGCAGGCGCAACCTCCGCGACAGCAGCGCATGGCAACTTTACCCTGGACTCCGGTAAAACCTTCGAAGTCACCAGCAGCCTGGCAGACCGGACCGGCAACAGCGACTGGGATGGTCAGTCATTAACCAAAATGGGCGCAGGAGAGATAATCCTTAGCGGTAATAACACTTATAGTGGCACAACCGACATCCAGGAAGGAACTCTTTGGTTAGCGGGAACAGGCACTATTGGTGCTGTAGGCAGCCAACAAACCGTGAATATTGCCGCTGGAGCAACCTTCGGTGGCAGCAATGAAGCCGTAGTAAATGGCAATGTCGATAACAAAGGGACGCTTAATTTTGGTGATAGCGAAGAAACGAACGCCACGTTTTTCATTAATGGCGATCTCACCAACTCCGGCACCCTTGTTAGCGGAAGCAGCACCTACTTACCGGGCAATACATTGCACGTTGAGGGTGATTACATCGGTAACGAGGGTAGCCTCTATCTGAACACTGAATTGGGTGACGACAGTTCCGCCACCGATAAATTAGTTGTCACTGGCGATACATCCGGAAACACCACGCTGTATATACATGGTATTGGCAACCAAGGCGCACAAACCACCACCGGTATTGAAGTTGTCGATATTGGAGGCGAGTCCAATGGTGTCTTTAAGCAAGGCAACCAGGTTCAAGCTGGCCTGTATGAGTACCGATTATATAAAAATGAAAGTAATGGCGACTGGTATCTCAGCTCCCAAACTATTGCGCCAGTTGACCCAGATGATGGTAGCGATGTGACGCCTGTCGACCCGGATGATGGTAGCGACGTGACGCCTGTCGACCCGGATGATAGTAGCGACGTGACGCCTGTCGATCCGGATGATGGTAGCGACGTGACGCCGATCAATCCTGACAACGGCGGCAACACTACGCCACAATATCGCGCTGATATCGGTGCTTACCTGGGCAACCAGTGGATGGCACGCAGCCTACAAATGCAAACGCTGGATGACCGCGAAGGCAGTCAGTACCGTAGCGCGGATGGCAGCGTTTGGGCACATTTCAAAGCGGGTCAATCCGACTCACAAGCAGTAAGCGGCAATCTTGATTTAGACAGCAACTACTCCGAGTTCCAGTTAGGTGGGGATATTCTGGCATGGGATAATGGTCAGCAAAGTCTGACCATTGGGGTGATGGCCAGCTATATCAACGCAGATACTGACAGTACAGGTAATCGCGGCGCAGATGGCAGCCAGTTCACCGCCAGCGGTAATGTTGATGGTTATAATCTCGGTGTGTATGCAACCTGGTTTGCCGATGCGCAAACCCACCGAGGTCTGTATATGGACAGTTGGTATCAGTACGGTATTTATAACAACAGCGTAGAAAACGGTGATGTCGGCTCCGAAGAGTATGATTCAACCGCCAATGCCATCTCACTGGAAACGGGTTACCGCTACGATATTTCCCTGAACAATGGTAATACCGTCAGCCTGACGCCACAGGCGCAAATTATCTGGCAGAACTATGATGCCGATAGCGTAACCGATAACAATGGCACCCGTATAGACGGTCAGAGCAGTGATAGCTGGACGACAAGAATGGGTCTTCGGGTTGACGGCAAGCTATATAAAGATAAATCGACTGTGATCCAGCCGTTTATGGAAGCAAACTGGCTACACACCAATGACGAAACCTCGGTGTCGTTTGACGGTACAGACGTGCAGCAGGATCTTCCGGCTAATAGAGCAGAGCTAAAAGTCGGTATTCAGGCAGATATAAACAAACAATGGAATGTTCGTGCTCAGATTAGCGGGCAGAAAGGCAGCAATGATTTCGGCGACATCAATGGTAGTCTGAATCTACGCTATAACTGGTAACATAAACCAACTGCCGGGTAGCGTCCTCCCTACCCGGCATTCTTCATCATGACCAAATTATTTCAGATAGCGGCTTTGGCTCGCCAATCAAATAGCCCTGTAAATAATCAATCCCCAGCGAAATCACCGCACTGCGTATTTCTTCGCTTTCGACGTACTCCGCAACCACCAGCATTCTTTTCATTCGCGCCAGATGGCAAATTGAGGCCACAATTTGGTAGTCGAGGCTGTTCGAAACGATATTGCGAATAAAGCTGCCATCAATTTTCAGGATATCGGCATTCACGTTCTTCAGCCGCGCATAGCTGGCATATCCGGTACCAAAATCGTCAATCGCAATCTGACAGCCCAATGATTGCAGCTGCAACAACGTTGTCTGTGCCTGTTCCGCATTGGTCAAGGCATTGCTTTCCGTTACTTCAAAGATAAGTTGCCATGCTTCAACCTTGTACTTATTCAGTAACTGGTTGATGTCATTAGGAAGTCTGGCACGACATACCGATGTGGGTGACAAATTAATAGCAAACCGGTGAGCGGGAATTTTTTCCCGATTCTGTGCCATAAATTTCAGCGTATTTTCAATCACCCACAGATCGATGCGGGATGCCAAACCAAACTCATGAGCTACCGGCAAGAAGCTATCAGGGGCGATAGTTTCACCGTCATCCCCCTCAAGCCGCAGCAGGATTTCGTGGTACACGTCGCCACGCACGCCAAAAATCGGCTGCGCCTTCAGGAAAAAGCGATTGTTCTCCAGCGCCTGCTGAATACGGTTCATCATCGCAACCTTATCTTTCAGGTCACGTTGCAGGTGCATCACGCCACGCCGCTGCAAATTCTCTGGCGAATTGGTTGCCAGCGATAACTCAGCAATAGTACTTAACTCCCCCAGCAACAAATAGATGTGGTTAACAGGAGAACGGACATAGCAAAAGCTGATCCCAACCTGCGGCTGTAAAGGCATGCCGTCCCAGATAAAACGAAACTGCTTGATATGCCTGTCCAGTGCTTCGATGCGTTCCTGGTGTTGCTCAGTGTTAAGACGCAGAATTAAATCATTACCCGATAATTGATAGACATACTCATCCTGTTCAAGCAGCGGTGTTATCCACTGAGCCAGTTTTTGCTTGTACTGGATACGCAGCATAATGCCGTAATTTTTCACCAGCAACTCCATGCCCGGAACCCCCAAAAAACAGAGCACTGACCATGGTGCTTTTTTCAAATCCCGGTTCAAAGCGCGCAAATTCGGAATATGCACCATGGGGTCAAAGAAGGCCAGACGATGGTTGCGCCGGGTAACAAACCGTTGACGTGTTGCCAGTACGGCAATGAAATTCACGATGAAGGAGAAAACCAGGTAACTCGACGAAGTAATGGCAAGCTGGGTATCGTAACCTGAATACCAGGGCATATAGCGCTGATAATAATGAATTGAGGTAATTAGTACTACAGACCATATCAGCGAAATAAATCTATAACCGTAACGCATTGCTCCCCAAAGCATGACAGGCAGCAACAGTGACAAGGTATAATTCGTGCTGAATATTGAGCTTTGCTCATTTAGCGGCATACACAGCATTGCCATAAGCACGGCCAATATAATCAGCCAGATCGCAAACTCTGTTTTAGTTACTTTGGTATCAAACTGCTGCTTTAATTGAGAAAAAAAACCTCTCACATGCAAGGGGTTGCGAATTGTTCGTATAATAAAATAGCACAGCGGTACACCTACAAGATTTCCAGCGAGTATGGCCTGATAGTTGATTAATGTGCCTGTGTTGAAGGGCATAACGCCCACCATGCCGGATTTGCTTTCATAAACGCCCACAAATGCAGCAAACTGGAAGAGTATCAGAAACAGCGTAGCCGGACAGAACACCTGCCAGAACATACGTTGAAACATCAGGTGGGAGTCCCCATGGGAAACATTGTTTCGTCGGGGTGAAAATACTTTATATCCCCCCCAGCTAAGCACTATTGTAACTATAAAGTGCGAAATTATAGAGAGTGTTTCAAATAGCCCAACCTGCGGGTATTTGTACCAGACAATGGAAATGATAATTCCTGGCAATGCCGCCCAGCCAAAAAAAAGCATCAGGCTAATCATCAGCGCTAACGGCAGGTAGAAAAGAATTACGGTCCCCGTACTAATATGGGCATAGGTGGTGGCAGTGCTCAATATAGGCAACAACAAAGATGGCAAGATGAGAGGTAACGCCCACCATCTGTCTCTAATACCAATATATTTTTTATTGAGTTTCATAGATGCTCAGTAGAATCCCACACATCCTGTAGGGGGTATTCAGACAGGCATCCCACCTGACTTCAAAACGATAAAGTAAAATACATCACAATGATTCATCGATTTTAGTTGGCAGCAAAGGATGGTGCTTGATACATATCAAAAAAAACGCCCCTCATTCATCAATTATTACGCTTTTCATTATTTTTTATCGTTAATACATTATTCATGCAAATAATAATATTAATTTCCATAACATAAGGAGATAAAACAACTGAAGCAATTTTACATAAGGAAGAATTGACCATTCCCTCTCAGTGTGCCTTAATGTGAGTATCGCCCTCAGTTGGGTACACTACAAGGAACCTTTTGTGAGCCAGGTTACCAGCCTACGCAAACGACACCGATTTAACAGTCGCATGATCCGGATCGTACTGCTTATCAGCTTTCTCTTCTTCTTCGGACGCTTCGTCTACTCCGCTATTGGTGCGTGGCATCACCACCAGGACAAAAAAGAATCTCAGCAGATCACTCAGCCGCAACAGACATCTCCTGCACAAACCGACGTACATTGATCGCTCGCGCCTGTGATATCCCCAGCATTAAGATTCCTTACCGGATGGCTAATCGTCTGACATTTAACCATCCGGTAAGGGATTTGAGTGACGAAACTTTACACACATCTCCCACCACTCTCGCTGAATTATCGGATAATCGACCGTATTTTTCGCACAAATACACAATCTTTTCATTCCACTTCACCGCACCATTCGCGCTGATTTTTACGTTCTGTTTTAACGAACATAAAAAAGACAAACAGTGCTCAAATAAACGCTAATTAATATCATCAGTAAATATCACTGACGAAAATATTTATATATTGCATGAAAATTAAATAGTTATTTGAATTGTTACCATTTTTAAATACTACAGGGTAATACCATGAGTGGTTTTTTATTATTCCCGAAAATAAGAAGCGGCCTTGAGTGGATCGCCGGGCACAGTGATGCTGTCATTCAATTCGGCTGGAATATCGTTGCCGCCGTAATCTTATTGTTTGTCGGTAAATTTATCGCTCGTCTGCTCTCTCGTGGGCTGGAAAAGTTACTACTTAAACGTAAAGTCGATAGAACCATCATTCAGTTCTTCACCGCGCTGGTACGTTACATCACCCTCGCCTTTTCCGTCGTCGCAGCGTTGGGCCGCGTCGGTATTGAAACATCCTCCATTATTGCCGTCATCGGTGCCGCCGGACTCGCTATTGGCCTCGCGCTACAAGGCTCACTTTCCAACTTTGCCGCTGGTGTATTACTGGTTTCCCTGCGGCCTTTTCGCGCAGGGGAAGTGGTACAGATTGGTGCTGTTACCGGAACAGTAGAAAAGGTGCACATCTTCTCCACCACCTTGCTCACCGCGGATAGCAAAGAAGTTGTGATTCCAAACGGTAAGATCATCGCTGACAACATCATTAACTATTCCCGTCACCCTTTCCGCCGTATCGATCTGGTGATTGGCGTGGGCTACCAGAGCCGAATAGCAGATGTTAAGCGCGTGATTAACCATATTATCGAGCAGGACAGCCGCATAGATAAGCAACGTGGGGTGACCGTTCGTCTGGGTGAACTGGGCGCTTCTGCGCTGAATTTTTACGTCCGCGTGTGGGTGCCAAACGTTGAATACTGGAACACCTATTACGATCTGCTGGAAAATATCAAAGAGGCGCTGGACGCCAACCACATCAGCCTGCCTTATCCGCAGATGGATGTGCATATTCAGAGTATCGCACCTCAGCAGCAGCCTCAGCTTCAACTGGTCGATTAGCGTACTATCCTGCAGAGCATGCGCCTGAAGTATTTACTGAAATGCGTGCAATAAAAAGCCCTCTGTAAATAGAGGGCTTTTTTTCATATTACCGGTTCAGAAACCGCTACCAAAAGGGATATTATTCCCACTCAATCGTCGCTGGCGGCTTACCGCTGATGTCATACACCACGCGGGAAATACCGTTCACTTCGTTGATGATGCGGTTGGATACGCGGCCTAAGAAGTCATACGGCAGGTGCGCCCAGTGCGCGGTCATAAAGTCGATGGTTTCAACAGCACGCAGGGAAACAACCCAATCGTACTTACGGCCATCGCCCATAACGCCAACGGAACGTACCGGCAGGAACACGGTGAACGCCTGGCTTACCTTGTTGTACAAGTCAGCTTTGTGCAGTTCTTCAATGAAGATAGCATCCGCGCGACGCAGCAGGTCGCAGTACTCTTTCTTCACTTCGCCAAGCACACGTACGCCCAGACCCGGTCCCGGGAACGGGTGACGGTACAGCATGTCGTACGGCAGGCCCAGCTCCAGACCAATCTTACGCACTTCGTCTTTGAACAGCTCACGCAGCGGCTCAACCAGCCCCATCTTCATCTCTTTCGGCAAACCGCCAACGTTGTGGTGAGATTTAATAACGTGCGCTTTACCGGTGGCAGAAGCCGCGGATTCGATCACGTCCGGGTAGATGGTGCCCTGCGCCAGCCACTTAACGTCTTCCAGCTTCAGCGCTTCTTCATCGAATACTTCCACGAATACGCGGCCGATGATTTTACGTTTAGCTTCTGGATCGTTCTCGCCTTTCAGCGCGTCCAGGAAACGCTTTTCGCCTTCCACATGAATGATGTTCAGGCCAAAGTGGTCGCCGAACATATCCATCACCTGCTGAGCTTCGTTGAGACGCAGCAGACCATTGTCAACGAACACGCAGGTCAGGTTTTTGCCGATAGCACGGTGCAGCAACATCGCGGTGACGGAGGAGTCAACGCCGCCGGACAGACCGAGGATAACTTTATCATTGCCAACCTGCTCGCGAATGCGGGCAACGGCGTCATCGATAATTTTTGCCGGCGTCCACAGCGCTTCACACTGGCAGATGTCGCGCACAAAGCGCTCCAGCATGCGCATGCCCTGACGGGTGTGGGTAACTTCCGGGTGGAACTGCACGCCGTAGAAGCGTTTTTCTTCGTGCGCCATGATAGCGAACGGGCAGTTGTCGGTGCTGGCAACGGTCACGAAACCTTCCGGAATCGCAGTCACTTTGTCGCCGTGGCTCATCCACACGTCCAGCAGCGGTTTGCCGTCTGCGGTCAGGGAGTCTTCAATACCGCGGACAAGCGCGCTGTCGGTCTGAACTTCAACCTGCGCATAGCCGAATTCACGTTCGTTAGAACCTTCAACATGACCACCGAGCTGCATTGCCATGGTCTGCATACCGTAGCACACGCCGAACACCGGCACGCCCGCATTGAAAACGTATTCCGGCGCACGCGGGCTGTTTTCTTCAGTGGTACTTTCCGGACCACCGGAAAGAATGATACCGCTTGGGTTGAATTCGCGAATTTGTGCTTCCGTAACATCCCATGCCCACAGTTCACAGTAGACGCCCAGTTCACGTACGCGACGTGCAACCAGCTGAGTGTACTGTGAGCCGAAATCGAGGATGAGAATGCGATGTTTATGAATATTGTCTGTCATTGACGCTAATTCCGAGGCAAGTGAAACAAATTCGCCCGGCATATAGCCGGGCGCGGAAACTTATCAGGAGCCCATGCGGTAGTTAGGGGACTCTTTGGTGATGGTCACATCGTGAACGTGACTTTCCTGAATACCCGCACCGCTGATGCGTACAAACTCTGCTTTCGTTCGCAGCGCGTCGATAGTACCACAGCCGGTCAGACCCATACAGGAGCGCAGGCCGCCCATCTGCTGGTGAATGATCTCTTTCAGGCGACCTTTATAGGCAACGCGACCTTCGATACCTTCCGGGACCAGTTTGTCAGCGGCATTATCGCTCTGGAAGTAACGGTCAGAAGACCCTTTGGACATCGCGCCCAGAGAACCCATACCGCGGTAAGATTTGTAAGAACGGCCCTGGTACAGTTCGATTTCGCCCGGGGATTCTTCAGTACCCGCCAGCATGGAGCCAACCATCACTGCGGCAGCACCAGCAGCAATCGCTTTAGCGATGTCGCCGGAGAAACGAATACCGCCATCGGCGATAACCGGAATACCGGTGCCTTCCAGCGCTTCAACGGCATCAGAAACGGCGGTGATCTGCGGAACACCGACGCCGGTAACGATACGGGTAGTACAGATGGAGCCAGGGCCGATACCCACTTTAACAGCGCTGCAGCCGGCTTCAGCCAGCGCGCGAGCACCTGCGCCCGTAGCAACGTTACCGCCGATGATCTGCAGGTCAGGATATTTAGCACGCGTTTCACGAATACGCTGCAGAACGCCTTCAGAGTGGCCGTGAGAGGAGTCAATCAGCAGGACGTCTACGCCAGCGGCAACCAGCGCGTCAACACGCTCTTCGTTACCTGCGCCAGCACCGACAGCTGCACCAACGCGCAGACGACCATGCTCGTCTTTACAGGCGTTAGGTTTACGTTCTGCTTTCTGGAAATCTTTAACGGTGATCATACCGAGCAGATGGAAGCTGTCATCAACAACCAGCGCTTTCTCAACGCGTTTTTCGTGCATTTTGGCAAAAACAACATCACGCGCTTCGCCTTCACGAACGGTCACCAGACGCTCTTTCGGGGTCATGTAGACGCTAACCGGCTGATTCAGGTCAGTCACAAAACGCACGTCACGACCAGTGATGATGCCGACCAGTTCATTATCTTCTGTCACCACCGGGTAGCCTGCAAAGCCGTTACGTTCGGTCAGTTCTTTCACTTCGCGCAGAGTAGTGGTTGGCAGTACGGTCTGTGGGTCAGTTACCACACCAGATTCGTGTTTCTTCACGCGGCGAACTTCTTCAGCCTGGCGCTCGATAGACATGTTTTTGTGGATAAAACCGATGCCGCCTTCCTGGGCCAGGGCAATCGCCAGGCGCGCTTCCGTCACGGTGTCCATTGCTGCGGAGAGCATAGGAATGTTCAGGCGAATGGTTTTCGTCAACTGCGTGCTGAGGTCAGCAGTATTCGGCAGAACGGTAGAATGAGCGGGAACGAGGAGGACGTCGTCAAACGTCAGGGCTTCTTTTGCGATACGTAGCATGGGCAATATCTCACCTGGGAGGTTATTAAATATTGCCGCGGCATTATACAGAGCGTAACCGATTGCATCCACACTTTTTTGCAAAAAAACCTTGCGCTCCTCTGTGAGCATGTTACTTTCGACTGAATAACTTGCTGATTTAGAATTTGATCCCGCTCACATGTTATCCTCTCAAACCACCTCAATTTTTACCGTAAGCCGCCTAAATCAGACGGTTCGTTTGCTGCTTGAGCAGGAAATGGGACAAGTTTGGATCAGCGGTGAAATCTCGAATTTCACTCAGCCGTCCTCCGGTCACTGGTATTTTACGCTCAAAGATGACACCGCCCAGGTACGCTGCGCGATGTTTCGCAACAGCAATCGTCGGGTAACGTTCCGCCCACAGCACGGTCAGCAGGTTCTGGTACGCGCCAACATTACGTTGTACGAACCGCGCGGCGACTACCAGATTATTGTTGAGAGCATGCAGCCAGCTGGCGAAGGCTTGTTGCAGCAAAAATATGAGCAACTCAAAACCAAACTGCAGGCTGAAGGGTTATTCGATCAGCAATACAAGCAACCGCTACCTTCACCAGCCCACTGCGTTGGGGTCATTACCTCGAAAACCGGGGCTGCGCTGCACGATATTCTCAACGTTCTGAAGCGTCGTGACCCATCCCTGCCCGTTATTATCTACCCGACCGCGGTCCAGGGCGACGATGCGCCAGGACAAATCGTTCGCGCCATTGAGCTGGCGAATGCGCGGGGCGAGTGCGATGTGCTTATCGTCGGGCGCGGCGGTGGTTCTCTGGAAGATTTGTGGAGTTTTAACGACGAACGCGTAGCGCGGGCAATCTTTGCCAGCCGCATTCCGGTAGTAAGCGCCGTCGGCCACGAAACAGATGTCACGATTGCCGATTTTATTGCAGATTTACGAGCGCCTACGCCATCAGCTGCGGCGGAAATTGTCAGCCGCAATCAACTGGAACTGCTGCGTCAAATTCAGCATGGCCAGCAGCGTCTGGAAATGGCGATGGACTATTACATCGCCAACCGTACTCGTCGATTTACCCAGCTTCATCACCGTTTGCAACAGCAACATCCGCAACTGCGTCTGGCCCGTCAGCAGACCGTGCTGGAGCGACTGCGCCAGCGGATGAATTTCGCACTTGAGAATAAGATTAAGCAGGCCAATCAGCGCCAACAGCGCGTAAGCCAACGCCTGAGCCAACAAAACCCACAGCCGCGCATTTATCGGGCGCAAACCCGTATTCAGCAACTGGAGTACCGTCTGGCAGAGAATATCCGCGCGCGTTTAAGTGCACAGCGAGAACGCTTCGGTAATGTGGTGACGCATCTTGAAGCGGTGAGTCCTCTCTCTACACTCGCTCGTGGTTATAGCGTCACTACCGCGACGGACGGCAAAGTGCTAAAGCAGACGAAACAGGTAAAAACCGGGGATGTGCTCACTACCCGCCTGTCAGACGGTTGGGTAGAGAGCGAAGTGAAAGGCGTAACGGCGGCAAAGAAAACGCGTAAAAAAAAGCCAGATTAAACCGGCACAAATTCCACACGTTTCTTCGAAATCAGACCATGACCATTATGACAGAAGTAATCCACCGCTCCGCAGGCTTTTAACACCTGGAGCGGCTGATGGCACTCCGGACAGCGCGCTTCTAACGGAATATCTTTTTTACAGTTTTCACAGTGTGCCACACCGTTTTGTGGTTCCAGTTCTGCGTGACAATCCGGGCAGGTCATCGACATGGTGACTCCTTTAAATAGCGTTCAATTCTGCGCTAATTTTACCATGATACGCCTAGTGTGAACCACGCAACTGTTGCTGTAGGGTCAGTAATCGTTCGACCTCCTCCAGCCTGCGCTGCGTCGTGCGACTCACCTCCTGCGGGCTGCGCTCAAACAGACTTTGCGCCCCCAGAATATGTTCCGCCAGACAATGGGCATAAATCGTACCTGGCAGACACCAGCGTTGCACAACATCACCGTCAATCAATTCGAGCACATCCTCGGCACCCCACCGGTCGTAATTGATGATGCGCCCATCACGCAGATAAAGGCGCAGACCTTTTTGTCCACCAGCCGGCCCCGCGTATTTATTCAACCAGATATCCAGCGGTATACCGCTAATCAGTCCTTGCAGATGCGCCTCTCCTTCAGCCGTGTTCAGGTCCCCCTGGATGATGTTATGTCCCAGACGGTCTTTAGCGCTCTTCACCTGCAAGGTCATGCTGTCATTACCGCCCAGGTAACGCACCGTTTCACGCAGCATAGCCAGTACATGTGTGCCAATGTCCAGAATCACGCCATCCGGGTGGCGAAGCTCACGCGTGTCCGGCTCACCGGTGGCAAAGTTGAGCGCGATAGGCTCTCCTGAAGCGTTATACCCGCTCGGTTCCTGCAAAAAACCGTCGATTTTAACAACGTCTGAAAAGTGAGAAACCAGTGCCTGTTGTGGGCTATCGCCCAGCCACTGTGCACCGAGCTTTCCCAGTGCCAGCTGCATTGCGCCATTGCGCGCCATCCAGTGGTCTAGTGCCAGTACACGGTCAGCGACGCCGGGTTGAACCAGCAACGTTTTCAGTTTTTCAATTTGGGAAAGCGTGGCGACAATCGGTTTTTCGACCACGATACGTGCGATGGGAGCGGCCAGCGCCTGCTCAAGCACATCGAGATGATGCAGTGATGCGGTGGTGATAAATAAGGTATCAAGCGGTGTTGCAAGAAGTTCAGCGAGCGATGCACAGCATGTCACATCAGCAGGTTGCTTTGCGGGCTGCACGTCAAATCCCACACAGCACAGGGAATCACCGAACATGTGACGTAATGCGGGCAAGTATGCTGTTTCAACAACTGCGCCAAGCCCAACAAACCCTAACAGCATGTTCTCACCTCATAAATTGAATGGCCGGGACATCACGTCTGCCCCGGCACAATCGAGGTGTTATCAGGCGCTGGTTACCGGTTTAGTTTGCGTATTCTCCAGCATGCGACGAATCGGCACAATGAGGACGATCAGTACCGCAGCGCAGATCAGCAACGCAATCGAGCAGCGAGCGAAGAGATCCGGCAGCATATCCAGTTGGTCGGCCTTCACATGACCACCAATCAGACCTGCGGCCAGGTTACCCAGCGCACTGGCGCAGAACCACAGGCCCATCATCTGCCCGCGCATTCTTTCCGGGGCCAGCAGCGTCATGGTCGCCAGACCGATCGGGCTCAGGCACAGCTCACCAAGCGTCAGCATCAGGATGCTGCCCACCAGCCAGAATGGAGAAACGCCAGCACCGCCGTTACTGAGAACGTTTTGCGCAGCCAGCATCATCAGACCAAAGCCTGCAGCGGCACAGAGAATACCGATAACGAACTTGGTGATGCTGCTCGGGCGAATGTTCATGCTCGCCAGCTTCGGCCACGCCCAGCTGAATACTGGTGCCAGCAGAATGATAAACAGCGCGTTTATCGACTGGAACCACACTGCCGGGATTTCAAAATCACCGATCATACGGTTAGTGTAGTCGTTAGCGAACAGGTTGAACGAGGTTGGTTTCTGCTCAAACGCGGACCAGAAGAACGCGGCGGAAACCAGCAGGATAAAGCAGACCAGCAGTCTGGCGCGCTCTTTACGGTTCAGACCGGCAAAGATGAACAGGTAGATAAAATAGAGCGCGACGGAAGCGGCAATCACGTACACCAGCATACTGGCAACCGCGACCGGATTAATCACAATCACGCCCTGCGCAATCAGCGTAACGATAACGGCTACGCCGACGGCCAGCGCCAGCAGCCACGCGCCCACACCGTTACGTTTCACTACTGGGCTGTTCCAGGTAGAGTCCAGACCTACTTCGCTGTCATAGCGTTTCATCGATGGAACGGCAAATACGCGGAAGATGATTAACGCCACCAGCATCCCGATACCGCCAATGCCAAAGCCCCAGTGCCAACCGTGGGATTTAATCAGCCAGCCGGAGATCAACGGCGCGATAAACGACCCCATATTGATGCCCATGTAGAACAGCGAGAAACCGCCGTCGCGACGCGCATCGCCTTTTTTATACAGCGTGCCAACCATCACTGAGATACAGGTCTTAAACAGACCGGACCCGAGCACGATAAACATCAGGCCGATAAAGAACAGGTTGTTCCCCATAATGGCCGAGATCGCAATCGACAGGTGACCGAGCGCAATCAAAATGGAACCGTACCACACCGCTTTCTGTTGGCCGAGCCAGTTATCTGCCAGCCAACCACCCGGCAGTGCGGCAAGGTACATCGTACCGGCAAAGATCCCCACAATGGCCGAGGCGTTTTCACGCGCCAGTCCCATGCCGCCGTCATAAACAGTAGCAGCCATAAACAGGATCAGTAACGGGCGAATGCCGTAAAACGAAAAACGCTCCCACATCTCCGTGAAGAACAGCGAGCCGAGCGGATAAGGATGACCGAAGAAAGTTCGGCTTTCTTTTTGATTAACAGAGGATTGCATAATTCTCCCGAAAGTTATGTCGTCGTGCGTGTAAACACCGCGATGTACGCCAGCCAGTTACGTATCTGACCGATTTTTTACATGCGGCGAAAAATTATTTAACCATTTGATAACCTAAGGCTAGTTTTGTCTAGTACCAGCCCCCGGACTTTAAGATGAAAACTCGACAAATGTCTACTTTCTTAGATTTAAACTTGGCAAAAAACGAATAGTGATTGACATCGCACGGGCTGAGGTTGGCGTTGGAATAACGAAAAAAAACCCGCGACAAGCGCGGGTTTTCATCTGCATCAGCGACGATTACTTGCTTTTTTTGATGTGCTTAATCAAACGCTTACGTTTACGCATCTGAGTCGGAGTCAGCGTATTGCGTTTGTTTGCAAACGGGTTTTCCCCTTCTTTGAACTGAATACGGATCGGCGTCCCCATTACGTTCAGAGATTTGCGGAAATAGTTCATCAGATAGCGCTTGTAGGAATCCGGCAGGTCTTTGACCTGGTTGCCGTGAATCACCACGATTGGCGGGTTATAACCACCGGCATGGGCATATTTCAGCTTCACACGACGACCACGCACCAGCGGTGGCTGATGATCTTCTACTGCCATGGTCATGATGCGCGTCAGCATTGCGGTACTCACACGACGTGTAGAGCTATCGTATGCTTCACGGACCGATTCAAACAGATTGCCCACGCCGCTACCGTGCAGCGCCGAGATAAAGTGTACGCGCGCAAAATCAATAAAGCCCAAACGGAAGTCCAGCGTCTCTTTGACCTGCTCTTTTACTTCCTGCGTCAGGCCATCCCACTTGTTCACAACGATAACAAGTGAGCGCCCACTATTGAGGATAAAGCCCAGCAGCGACAGGTCCTGATCGGAAATCCCTTCACGCGCGTCAATCACCAGCATCACCACGTTGGCATCTTCAATTGCCTGCAGCGTTTTGATTACTGAGAATTTTTCTACCGCTTCGGTAATTTTGCCGCGCTTACGCACGCCCGCGGTATCGATGAGCACATATTCGCGCTCATCGCGCTGCATCGGAATATAAATACTGTCACGCGTGGTTCCCGGCATGTCGTAAACCACCACGCGGTCTTCGCCGAGAATACGGTTAGTAAGTGTGGACTTACCTACGTTCGGACGACCAACAATCGCCAGTTTGATCGGCAGGTCCTGCGGGTTGAAATCGTCTTCAGGCTCTTCTTCGCCGTTTTCTTTGGCTTCCAGCTGCGCCCAGTATTCCGCGTCTTCATCCACTTCTTCCTGAGGAGCAACGTCATCCATCCACGGCAGCAGAACATGCTCCAGCAGGCTGAGGACGCCACGACCATGGGACGCCGCGATCGGATAAATTTCACCCAGACCCAGCGAGTAGAAATCAACAACCGCCTGATCAGGATCGAGTCCGTCAGTTTTGTTAGCGACCAGGAACGTCGGTTTCTGGCGCGAACGCAGATGTTTCGCAATAGCTTCATCCGCAGGCATCAGGCCTGCACGCGCGTCCACCATGAACAGCACAACGTCTGCTTCTTCGATAGCCAGCAGCGACTGTTCTGCCATACGGGTTTCAACGCCGTCTTCGGTGCCATCAATACCGCCGGTATCAATACAGATAAACTCACGGCCTTCAATTTCCGCACGACCGTACTTACGGTCACGAGTCAGACCCGGGAAATCCGCAACCAGCGCATCTCGGGTGCGAGTTAGACGGTTAAATAACGTGGATTTGCCAACGTTAGGGCGCCCGACAAGCGCGACCACAGGTACCATGTTTAAAGCCTCATTTAAAAAATCATCAGACAACGGGCACATTTTTGCCCCGTTGTTAAAAACAGTAAAACGGCCCCTGCACCAGGAGCCGTTTTTCAAAGCGAGCGGCCGCGACGATTAACGCGTAATAGAGTACAGCGTACCGTCTTTCGCCTGGATCAGCAGTTTACCATCAGCAGAGACCGGCTCGGTCAGGAAACCTGAGCTGTCGACTTTCTGTTGGGCAACAAAACGACCATCGTCAACGTTAATCCAGTGCAGATAGCCTTCGCTATCACCGACGACCAGATTGCCATTATACAATACCGGGGACGTCAGCAGACGGTGCAGCAGATCGCTTTGCGTCCACAGCGTCACGCCGCCATCGGTGGTCAGCGCCAGCACGCGGTCGTTCTGGTCAACCAGGTAGATACGGTTACCATCAACGATGAAATCATTCACCGAGCCTAGTTCGCGTTTCCACATAATCTGACCGCTGCGCAGATCCAGCGCCGTCAGGTTACCATTATAAGCCAGCGCGTAAACAACGCCATTGACGATAACCGGCGTGGTATCAACGTCGCTCAGACGATCGATTTCCGTTGGGCCTGTCGCCTGAGAGATACGCTGCTGCCAAATCATCTGGCCTTGCTGCATCAGCACGGCGCTCACGCGACCGTTATCACCGCCGACAATAGCTGCGCCAAAGGCGGTTGCCGGAGCGGATTCACCACGCAGAGACAGAGAAGGCATGTCGAGGTTAACGGTCCATTTGATGGCGCCGTCTGCTTCGTTTAATGCCTGCAACTGGCCGTTGCTGGTGTGGATCAATACTACGCCATCGCTCACAACAGGACGAGACAGCGCTTCACCGGCGACTTTCGTCTGCCATGCGGTGGTACCGTCGCTGGTATTCAACGCATAAACCTGTGCTTTTTCACTGCCAATGTAAACATGTCCGCCGGACACGGTTACACCGCCAGAAAGCTGTGCAGATGCACGGGAGAACCAGCCGTCTTTCTCACCCAGATTAACAGACCAGACTTCTTTGCCGTCGTCCGCATTCAACGCCTTAACGACACCGGCGCGATCGGCTGCATAGACAACGTTATCCGCCAGCGCAGGATGAAGATTGGAATAGAAATCACCAATACCGTTACCTACGGAGGTGCTCCAGTCCGTAGACGGAGTAAACTGGTTCTCAACCACCGGTAATGGGGACATCTTAACGACATCTTCTTCGCCACTAAACAGTGAACAGCCGCTCAATAGGGTAACGGAAAGCAGCCCTGGCAGAAGTAATTTACGCAATTGCATCGGGTCCCTCTCAGATGGACAAATTATTGATTTTCATCTGCATCATTTCGCTCAGAGCAGGAGAGGCATCGCTTTTCACACCCGCTTCCCATGCGCTACGCGCACCTTGTTTGTCGCCTTTGCTCAGCAACGCTTCACCACGCAGATCGGCAACAATGGCCGTCCACCCTTCACCCTTAATGGTGTCGAGCGTTTTCAGTGCGGTATCGGCTTGTTTAAGCTGAACCTGAACACGCGCCAGACGCAGGTTAATCACCGCTTTGAGATTTTCATCGCTGGTCGCAGCCAAGCCCTGTTGCAGCTGAGTTGCGGCTTTCTCAAGTTCATTTTGGTCAACAAACTGCTGCGCCAGTTCCAGTGAAGCCAGCGCGCCATAGGTATTTTTATTCTCTGCAGCAAATTTCTCTGCAGCAGGAATGCTGTCCGGTTTACCCGCGCTAACCGCAGACACCGTATTTTGATACGCCAGAGAAGCAGAGCGTGCGGACTCCGTCTGATGGCTGGTCCAGTAACGCCAACCAACCAGCGCGCCAACCCCTAAAATGATCCCAACAGCCAGCGCTTTGCCGTTTTCAGCAAAGAAGCGTTTTACCGCATCAACCTGGTCGTGTTCGTTCTCGTAAATTTCCACGCTGTCCTTCTCCTTAGCCCAGTAGAGTGCGCAAATGCGCGGCAACGCTATCCTGCGCTACTGCCGTTTGCTCACCAGAGCGCAAATCCTTCACTACAACAGTACCGTCAGCCACTTCGGACTCGCCCAGTACCAGTGCAACGCGGGCGCCCCACTTATCGGCGCGGGCAAACTGTTTCTTAAAGTTGCCGCCGCCGTGGTTTGTCATCAGTTTCACCCCAGGAACGTCATCGCGCAGACGTTCTGCAAGCGTCATTGCCGCCGACTGCGTGTCCGCCCCTGAAGCAACCAGGTATATATCGACAACAGGATCTGCGTTAAATTCCGGATTAACTGCCTGAACTAACAAAACAAGTCGTTCCAGCCCCATAGCAAAGCCCACGGCAGGCGTTGCACGACCGCCAAGTTGCTCTACCAGACCGTCGTAACGACCACCGGCACACACGGTACCCTGAGAGCCCAGGCTGCTGGTGACCCACTCAAATACGGTGCGGTTGTAGTAATCAAGACCACGAACCAGACGCTGATTGACGGTGTAGGCAATGCCTGCGGACTCCAGCAGTTTGCACAAGCCTGCGAAGTGCTCGCGAGAGTCGTCATCAAGATAGTCGCCCAGCGCAGGCGCGTCGTTGAGCAGCGCCTGTACTTCCGGGTTTTTGGAGTCGAGAACGCGCAGCGGGTTGGTGTACATACGACGCTTGCAGTCTTCGTCCAGTTTCTCTTTGTGCAGTTCCAGGTAGGCGACCAGCGCATCACGGTAGTTAGCGCGGGCTTCAAGTGAACCGATTGAGTTCAGCTCAAGGCTGACATGCTGAGAAATACCCAGCGCGCGCCACCAGCGAGCGGTCAGCATAATCAGTTCCGCATCGATATCCGGGCCTTGCAGGCCAAACACTTCGACACCCAGCTGATGGAATTGACGATAGCGTCCTTTCTGCGGACGTTCGTGGCGGAACATCGGCCCGATATACCACAGACGCTGTTCCTGATTGTACAGGAGACCATGTTCGATGCCGGCGCGTACGCAGCCCGCAGTCCCTTCAGGACGCAACGTCAGGCTGTCGCCATTACGGTCCTCAAAGGTATACATCTCTTTTTCAACCACGTCGGTGACTTCACCGATCGCGCGTTTGAATAACGGGGTCTGCTCTACAATCGGCAAGCGGATTTCACTGTAACCGTAGCTACCGAGCACGTTTTTGAGAGTGCCTTCAATGCGCTGCCAGATGGCGGTTTCGCCAGGCAGATAATCGTTCATGCCGCGAATGGCTTGAATGTTTTTTGCCACGTTTATTCTCTTTATGAATATAAAAATGAACCCTCAGCGCTAACCCGAACAATGCGGGCGCCATGCGGGTTCAATCATACACGGGAAGCACGCCGCTTCCCATCACGTTGTTATTTTTCAAGCTGCTGCACGTCGATACGACGCGCTTCGTCCAGAATACTCGCTTTAGCGCGGATGCGGGCTTCAAGCTGCGTAATCATGTCGTCGTTATCGAGTCTGTCCTTACGCACGCCGTCTTCATACAGGCCACTTTTCTTGTTACCGCCCGTCACGCCCAGCGTAGAAACCAGCGCTTCACCAGGACCGTTTACCACGCAGCCGATGATCGAAACGTCCATTGGCGTAATGATATCTTCCAGGCGTTGCTCCAGTGCGTTAACCGTACCAATAACGTCAAACTCCTGACGCGAACAGGTTGGGCAAGCGATGAAGTTGATCCCGCGCGCGCGAATGCGCAGCGATTTCAGGATATCAAAACCAACTTTGATCTCTTCCACCGGATCGGCTGCCAGAGAAACACGTAGCGTATCGCCGATCCCTTCAGATAACAGCAGGCCAAGGCCAATCGCGGACTTCACCGAACCACTACGCAGGCCACCGGCTTCGGTGATCCCCAGATGCAGCGGTTGATCGATCTGTTTCGCCAGCAGGCGATAGGATTCTACGGCGAGGAACACGTCAGACGCTTTAACACTGACTTTGAATTGATCGAAGTTCAGACGATCGAGGTGATCTACGTGGCGCATAGCGGATTCCAGCAGCGCCTGCGGCGTTGGTTCACCGTATTTTTCCTGCAGATCTTTTTCCAGCGATCCGGCGTTAACGCCGATACGGATAGGAATATTTTTATCACGAGCGCAATCCACCACCATGCGAATACGCTCTTCACTGCCGATATTACCTGGGTTAATACGCAGGCAATCAACACCGTATTCCGCCACCTTCAGCGCGATACGATAGTCGAAGTGAATATCGGCAACCAGCGGGACGTTAACCTGCTGTTTGATAAGCTTGAACGCTTCTGCGGCATCCATTGTCGGTACAGAGACACGAACAATGTCTGCGCCTACGCGTTCCAGCGCTTTAATCTGATTAACCGTCGCTTCCACATCCGTGGTGCGGGTATTGGTCATAGACTGTACGGCGATGGGCGCACCATCGCCGATCGGCACGTTCCCAACGTAAATGCGTGTCGATTTTCTACGTTGAATTGGAGCCTGGTTATGCATTAAAAAATCTCCCGCATTGCCGTCTGTTACTGAGCCGGTGATTGTTCGGCATTAACGGTCAGACGCGCAACCTGGTTAGTTCTGATAAAACGACTCAGATCGACAGGTTTACCCTGGAACTGAATCTGCACTGCCGCCGGGGCGCCAATTTTCAGTTTGTACGGCGCTTGACCGGTCAGGTTTAGATTGCCGTCTTTACGCTGCATCCCGCTGAACAGTTTTTTACCGGTTGCATCGGTTACTTCCAGCCAGCAATCGGCGGTAAAGTTCATCACCAGCGCGTTAGGATCGGCTGCAGGTGTAGTCACACCTGCCTGATCGGTCGGCAGAGGAGCCGCAGTAGCTGGCGCTGTTGGCGCTGTAGTTGCGGTATCGACGTTAGCCTGAGAAGGTGCCACAACGGCGTTCTGCTGCGCATCCGCGGCGGGTGCCGGGGTCGCTGCAACGTCTGACGTTGGCGCCGCGTCCGCTACCGCACCATCGTCAGGAGCCGGAGGGGTATCCTGCCCCGCTGCGGCGCTGGTATCTAACGGTACGTTCTGCGCACCCTCTTTACCGGCATTCAGCTCAGCAGAGGATTGATCGGCCATGGTGGTGATCTCTTCCTGCTGTGCTTTATGGTTCTGCCACCACCAGGCGCCTGTCAGTCCGACAACGACAAACAGTACAAGCCAGGTAAAGGTCATTAACCAGCCGTCGCGTTTCTTACGACGCTTACCGAGCGAGAAGCTCTGCATCGGTGCGACTTTAGCTGGTCGAATCGGAGCCTGTTTTTCCAGCCCTGGCAACAGTTCTTCTTCAGGAATATGCACCAGACGCGCATAAGAACGGATATACCCACGCAGGAATGTTGAAGCAAGATCGGCTGGCGCCTTATCTTCTTCAATATCGCGTACTGTGGAGACCTTCAGGCAAAGTCGCTCCGCGACTGCCTGCTGGCTGAATCCGAGTTGTTCACGGGCATTGCGCAGACGAACGCCGGTGGATAGTGTTTCATTTTTGTCGTGCGTGGCTTCAGTATTCATTCGCTACAGCTGCGTAAATTTGGGTTCTGATGCCGGCGAGCCACAATGCTCACCCACACCGCGAAACATCTGGTCAGTTAACCTTCGTCAGACAGTATAAAACGGTCAGACTATCAATGACAAAACGGCGTAAACCTGAGGGCTAAACACTTGTTACGCCGTTACATACTGCCTTAAAGTCGACAAAAACGCACCGTTATTATTGACCTGACGACGACAACAAAAAACCTCATATGGCTTACGTTGCACTACGGTACAGGAATTATACCGTAGTGCGCCAACATCAAACGGTCTTAATGTCGATAGCGTCGCCCTGCATACGCTTACGCAGAGTACGCTTGGTACGGTCGATAACGTCGCCCGCCAGCTGACCACAGGCTGCATCGATGTCATCGCCACGTGTTTTACGCACAATGGTGGTGAAACCATAGCTCATCAACACTTTGGAGAAACGATCGATACGGCTGTTAGAACTACGGCCATACGGCGCGCCCGGGAACGGGTTCCACGGGATCAGGTTGATCTTACACGGCGTATCTTTCAGCAGTTCTGCCAGCTGATGCGCGTGTTCAGTACCATCATTGATGTGATCTAACATCACATACTCAATGGTTACACGCCCCTGGTTAGCGTTGGATTTCTCCAGATAACGACGAACCGCGCCAAGGAATGTTTCGATATTGTACTTCTTGTTGATCGGTACAATTTCGTCACGAATTTCATCGTTCGGCGCATGTAGAGAAATCGCCAGCGCGACGTCAATCATATCACCCAGTTTATCCAGCGCAGGAACAACGCCTGAGGTGGAGAGCGTGACGCGACGCTTGGACAGCCCAAAACCGAAGTCATCGAGCATGATTTCCATCGCCGGAACCACGTTGGTCAGGTTGAGCAGCGGCTCGCCCATCCCCATCATCACCACGTTGGTAATAGGACGCACGCCCGTAGCCTTCACCGCACCGACGATCTTCGCCGCGCGCCAGACCTGACCAATGATCTCCGATACCCGCAGGTTACGGTTAAAGCCCTGTTGCGCCGTAGAGCAGAATTTACACTCTAACGCACAACCGACCTGTGAAGAAACACACAGGGTTGCGCGATCGTCTTCCGGGATATACACGGTTTCGACACGCTGATCGCCAACCGCGATGGCCCATTTGATCGTACCGTCAGAAGAACGCTGCTCTTCCACCACTTCCGGAGCGCGAATTTCAGCCACTTCTTTCAGCTTGTTACGCAGCACCTTATTGATGTCAGTCATGTCATCAAAGTTGTCGCTGCAATAGTGGTACATCCACTTCATGACCTGATCGGCACGAAACGGTTTTTCGCCCATCTCTTTGAAGAATTCGCGCATTTGCTGACGGTTCAGATCCAGCAGGTTAATTTTTCCATTTTTATTTGGAACCGCAGGAATGACGACTTCAGAGGTGTTAACTAATTCAGACATAATTTTTTCCGGCCTCGTTGTTACACGTTGTGGCCCGTGGAGGGTTAAAAAGAAACGCCCCGGCAAGCGATCTGCTCTTCCGGGGCGTTGCATTGTACAAAGTCTGGCGCAGGGATGCCACGTTTGCACGAAGCATTAGCGAAAATAATATGTAAATCGCTAATTCATCTCCAGAGGATTTCGCGTCGCAGGAAGGCGGCAAGTTCGAGCATCCCCGGAAGCATAGAAAACTATGTGACCGGGGTAAACGAACGCTGCCAACGCATCTGCGACGTGAAAGACGCAGGAGATTAGCGAGTACGCGGGCAAACCTCACCTTCACCAAAGAAATAGGCGATTTCGCGCGCCGCTGACTCAACGGAGTCGGAACCGTGAGTACCGTTCTCGGTGAAGCTGTCAGCATAATCTGCACGCAGAGTACCGGCCAGCGCATTCGCCGGGTTGGTTGCGCCCAGCAGATCGCGATGACGCTGTACGGCATTTTCGCTTTCCAGAACAGAAACAACGATCGGACCGGAGGTCATGAATTCAACCAGACCGTCAAAGAACGGTTTGCCATCGTGCTCAGCATAGAAGCCACGCGCCTGCTCAACGGTCAGGTGCAGCATTTTAGTGCCGACAATTTTGAACCCTGCTGCTTCAAAGCGCGCAAAGATGCTCCCAATAACGTTTTTTGCCACCGCGTTTGGTTTAATGATGGAAAAAGTACGTTCAATAGCCATGATAACCTCTGTAATGTGTTCTGTTGTTGTCTATATAGATGTACGACCTGGCGCGGATTATAAAGAGCATCCCGGCAATTGACTATTGATGAAGGTAACATTTCTTTAAAATAAGATGAATTTTAGCAACAAACAGTCACC
Organism: Citrobacter sp. A316; assembly: GCF_002042945.1. NCBI lineage: Bacteria > Pseudomonadati > Pseudomonadota > Gammaproteobacteria > Enterobacterales > Enterobacteriaceae > Citrobacter > Citrobacter sp. A316. The sequence continues at coordinate 84,715 of NZ_MVFZ01000020.1, read as the reverse complement.
AACTGGTCTACTGCATCGAAAATCTCACCGTCGCGACCTGACCAGCGTCATCCATCACCAGCAGTTGATATTCCCCTTGAGTCGCCAGCTGTAGCGTCAGACGACGTCCGCGTTCATCCAGCCTTTCACCGTTAAGAAACCACCAGCGTTCACCGCTCCCACCACTGGTTTGCACCGGCAATGAGGCTTGAGCAGAACCGGGTAAACGCTTCACAATCGCGCCATCACGAATGCCTGTCAACTGCAACGGCTGCGAAGCGTCTTGTCCCAACGGCGGACACGTGGCAGAAACTGGCGGTAATCTCGCCCCACGGCGTTCTGATTCCGGTAGCCATGGCTCCAGCGGCAACGGCCAGACGATTAACGTTTGTTGGTGCGCCTGCGGGCAATCCGCCGCCACACGTTTGCCTTCATCATCCAGCCAGACAGGAAAACGAATACCATTAACGCCTTCCTGCTCGGGCAATAATAACGTTGGCGGCTGACTGCCATCCAGTAACCAGGTTGCCAGACGGCGACGGCAGTTGCTGTCTCCGGGAGCAAGGGATTGCCCGCCCGGCCAGCACACCACACCGCGACCTACGGATTCAGGGCGTGGATCTTCCGGCTGATTTGTCCCGCGAGAGAGCAAAAGATTGTTGACCTGATTGAGCAGCGGCACGGCGCTGGCAAATCCAAACTGACCCACCACCGGCGTTCCGTCTGGTCTGCCAGTCCAGATACCGATCACATAACGGGCGTTAACACCAATCGCCCAGGCATCGCGATAGCCATAGCTGGTGCCCGTTTTCCACGCCAGAGGGACCACTCTGCTCAGCGCGTTATCCGGCAGCGGTTGCGCTTCGCCGGCCATAATGCGGCGAATAATCCACGCCGCGCCCGCCGACATCAACGGACGTTCAAGCAGTGGGTCACCCGGCTGCAGACGCAGTTTTCCCGCTTTTCCCTGGCGGGCAAAGGCGCTGTACGCTGCGGCCATATCTTCCAGCCTTGCCCCCGCGCCACCTAAAATCAGCGACAGATTCGGCGCAGCCCCTGCGGGCAGATACAGCGGTAAGCCGACGTTACGTAACGATGCGGCAAAACGCTTCGGGCCATAGGCTTCGAGTACCTGCACGGCGGGTAAATTCAACGACCTTACCAGCGCTTCGCTCATGCTCACCGGGCCATGAAAACCGCTGTCAAAATTTCCCGGTCGATAGTCCCCGGTTCGCCGCGGGACATCCTGCAACAACGAAGCGGGATGAATGAGTCCGTCATCCAGCGCCAGGCCATAAACAAACGGCTTCAGCACCGAGCCGGGCGAACGGATCGCATTCACCATATCCACATGACCAAAGCGGGAGTCGTCATTCATATCTACCGACCCCACCCAGCCACGTACACTCATATCGGTGTGATCGACCACAATCATTGCCAGCGAACTGCGAGCAGGTAAGCGCCCTTTCCAGTTTTGCGCCAGCTCTTCCAGTTGGCGCTGCAATCCAGCGTCAAGGGTAGTTACGATTTTATCGCTCCGGCTTTTCCCCAGCATCATGCGCGAGAATAATGGCGCTAACTGCGGCATTTGCCGGGGTGCCAGCCAGATCGGCTCTTCACGCGACTCCTGTACCTGTCTGGCAGGCCAAATACCCTGAGCCGCCATACGTTCGAGCACTTTATTACGCGCCGCTTCAGCACGGTCCGGCCAGCGATCCGGACGCAGGCGACTCGGTGCCTGTGGCAACACAGCCAGCAATGCGGCATCGGAGTAACTCAATTGCGCGGGTGATTTACCAAGATAGGCCCAGCTTGCCGCCCCCACGCCCTGCAGCGTACCGCCAAACGGCGCACGGTTGAGATACAGTGTCAGGATGTCACGTTTGGAGAGATGCCATTCCAGCTGCAATGCGCGCCAGAGCTGGAGAAACTTGCCGCCGAAGGTTCGCGGATGGGGATCGAGTAATCGTGCGACCTGCATGGTGAGCGTACTGCCGCCCGAAACCACACGCCCAGAGGAGAGGTCCTGCCATGCTGCGCGCAGTACTGAAAACGGATTGACGCCGGGATGCTTCCAGAACCAGCGGTCTTCGTAGTTAATTAGCGCCTCAAGGTAGCGGGGCGACACTTCATCAATCGTTACCGGATACCGCCAGATACCATCCGCATCGGCAAAGCGCCAGAGTGGCGTACCATCATGGGCCACCACGACCCGTGCCGGATCGACTTCGTGCAAGGGCAGCGGCCAGATTTTATCTGCCGCCCATACTGCCGCCACAATCAATAGCGCAACGGCTGCCAGCCAGAGCCAGCAGCCGCGTTTACCCAACCCACGCATCATTTACGGTCTGACAATCAAAAGTCCCTCTGTCGCACCGGTCGCGCGCCACTGCGGAACATACATTGATTCCACCTGTGGGACGGGAACCTGGTAGGTTCCCGGCGTTACCGCTCGCGCCAGATACACCAGCGTAACCGGTTGTCCTTCGTTGACCGCCACCGCGGCGACAAAGCGATCGTCACGGAACTCAACGTGCTGTATATCTGCCTGCTGCATCTGATTAAGCAGATTCGCCACTTCGCTGCCGCTATCCTGCAGGCTGGCGCTACCGTTGGCCAGATTCTGGTTTTCCAGCTCCAGTCCTGCTGGCAGTAAGTCAACCACCAGCGCATCCGGCACGTTCTGGCTGGCTTTCACCTCCAGCCAGACCAGCACCAGCTCGCCGCTACGCAAAGAATCCAGCGATTTGCTGTTCCCGTCGAGCCCCAGAATTTGACGCTCAATATTCAGAACGTTGCTGGCAGGCGTCGGTGAGGTTTGCGGATAACCGCTCACATCCAGACGCAACCACAGCGGTAGATTACCGGTATTGGTGACGCTCAGCGTAGACAGTGTGTCGGCATCCAAATTGCGGGTTAGCGATTTATCCCCTGCCAATGGTTGCTCCGAGAGTGACGTTTGCGCCTGCCACGTACCAGGCAAATCCTGTAACGTACGCGCGGCAAGGAACAACGCATTATTTTCCTGAGTCGAGAGCCAGCGCTGTCCAAAGGCCTGTTCTGACAACGTGTTCAGCAGCGTATTCTGCACGTCAGGTTTGAGCTTGTTCTCTTCGAGCAAAGCCAGCATCAACGCGTTATCCCGTAACGCACTGCCGTAATCCGCCATCCACTGTTGCGTATCGCGGCGCGGCGTATTCAGCGCCAGCGTCAACGCCTGTTCACTGCGGTTGGCATCACCCATATTTTTCAGCGCGATCCCCAGTTGTAACAGCGGTAAACCAGAAGCCGCCTGAGCACGGCGATCCCAGATCTCACGCAATGCACCGAGCGGGGCTTTTTGCTGACGCGCCAGTACCAACGCGGCGTAGGCTTGTACGGCAAACCGGCTTGCTGATGCGTCGTCGGTATAGCGAATCGACAACATTCCTGGATCCTGCAAATAGCGCAGCAGCCGCTCGTTGCCCCGGTTAATCACTTCCACCGGGACGCTGTAGCCCTGTTCATTCGCCCGGACGAGAAAGTCCATGACATACGCGGTCAGCCAGTACTCTTCCGACCCGTTTTTATCCCACAGCGCGAAACCGCCGTTATCACGCTGCATCTGCACTAAACGAGAAATCCCAATATCGACTGCCGCACGGCGTTTTTCATCGCTGTCGCCCACAATACCTAACGCCTTCAATTGCGCAGCGTTGGTGTATAAGGATGGGAACAACCCGCTCGCCGTTTGCTCCAGGCAGCCGTAAGGGTAAGCCTTCAGTTCGCGGATATAACGCGCCAGATTTAGCGGCGGCTTACCGCTGAACAGCAATTGCCCCTGCATCGTTGCAGGGGAGAAATTGGTCAGTTCTTCGCCCGGAAGCTGCCAGGTTTCGCCTGGCTGCAGTGCGACACCGTTATTAACGGTTTGCGCCGGGAACGCCGGACGCACGCCAATCTTCCACTGTTTATGCTGAACAGGCAGCGTTTCACCCGGTAAAGTCAGACCGCTAATTTCTGCCTGAATTTCGCCATCACCAAAGCCCTCCCGCGCACGCACCGGAATAAACAGCGTAGTTCGTACGCCTGGCGCCAGATTTACCGGTGCGGGATCTTGCCCCATCAGCTCCAGTAAACCGCTGGCCACGAGCTTAATATTCAGCGTTTGCGGTTTGTCAGTCAGGTTAGTCACGTCCAGCGTCAGGCGCGAGGTATCGCCCCCCGCCAGGAAGCGCGGCATGTTCAGTTCAGCAATCACCGGTGCCGCAACAATCACTTTGCTTTCGCTGCTGCCAAAGTCATCCGCAGTCCAGGCCTGCGCCATTACCCGCAGTTCACCATTGAAATCACCAATTGGTAACGTCACCGTACCTTCGCCCTGCTCGTTGAGCGTGACCGGCAACGCCTGTTGCGCCACGATATTGACGTGATTGACCGGTGGCTTACCGCCGCGTTTTAATTCATCGCCATCACCACCAAAGCGCAGCGCTGCCAGACGCCCCTGCCCTTCGATTACCTGGCCGTAAATATCATAAATATCCGCGCCATAGCGTTTTTGCCCGAAAAACGCCTGCCATGGGTCCGGCGTGGCGTAATCGGTAATGTTCAACACCCCGCTATCAACGGCAGAGACCAGCACGTTAACCTGTTTTGGTACGTCGCCATTTTTGACGCTGGCTTTAATCTTGACGGTCAACGGCTGGTTTGGACGTATTTTCGCCGGGTTTTCCAGCGCCAGCGCCAGACGACGGTTTTCATCGCCTAACGGCAAATGCAGTAAGCCGACCGCCCGTTTTGGCGTTGCCGAACGGGACTTGTCGCCAGGGCGAATCACCAGCGCGCTGAGATACAAATCGTGGCGATTCCAGCTTTTATCGATCGGGATGGAGATATCGAGACCATCCGCCGGTACGTCTATTTCTTGCCACCACAGCGGGCCTTCGCTGGATTCCACCATCGCATAACCTTTGCCAGCAGCAGGAGCGGCAACGTGCAGGTTCATGGTATCGCCAGGACGATAGCTGGGTTTATCCAGTTTCAGCGTCACGCGATCGGGACGCGCGGCCCCGCTGCCGTCGCTGTTATCCTGCCAGCTATAACCGGCCCAGAAGCGTACGCTGCTCACTGCATCATTCGGGGCTTTTACTTCCAGACGATAAGCGCCCCACTCAACCGGGAAGCTAACTTTACCGGTCTCATCGGCCTTAAGATCCAGGGTCTGCTCACCCTCAACCAGATCCTTTTGATCGAACTGTGATTGCCAGCCCTCGCCTTCAGACCAGTTCCAGTAATAATCTCGTCGCTCGCGGATCAAACGCACCTGCAAACCGGACACCGCTTTTTTCTCGCCTTGCGCATCGGCATACACAATGTCGAAAGCGGCGTTGCTGTTTTCATCAACGATAGGCTGATTCACGGTGGTATCAGTACGGTAGTCATAGACAGCTTTTGCCGCAAACTGCGGACGAATACCCGGCAGCGTGTCCGCAGGCCAGATGGCTTGTTCAGCCCGACGCGTTACCGGACGACCACCAGATTCCAGCAGGCTGGCTTGCAGGATCACCTGTAACGGAGAATGCGTCTCCTGCCATTGGCTGTTGGTGGTCACTTCGCCGCGACCGTGTTCATCCAGCGTAAGCTGAACTTCATCGAGGCTGCGGGACAGATTTTCTTCGGCAATATTACCAAACTGGAACCCCGGCAATGCCTGCACCGCTTCGCGCAGCGGGCGCAGGAAAAGCTGCCCTTGCAGAGCATTGCCGTTAGCAGGCGCGCCGTACAGGTAGTAGCCCACTACCGAGAACTTCACTTCATCAGCCGGAGCTACCGGAATCTTATTGGCGGAGAGATTGAGCGCCATCCGCTCAGGCATAAAATCTTCGACGTGGAAATCCCACATCCGCGACTGGTTGTCGCCCGTATTAGCACGAATATGCCACATACCGGTTGGTGCGTTGGTGTCCAGCGGCCAGCTAAAGCGGTACAGACCGTTCTCCGGCTGGCTAACCACCGAGCGTAACACTTGTCCGTCAGGCTTCACGACCTCCAGCTTCACCGGCTGGTCTGGCAACGTTTTGCCATCGCTGTCACGCAGTAATCCGTTGAGGATCACCGTTTCGCCAGGACGATAGAGGTCACGGGGACCAAACATAAAGAACTGTTTGCTGTATCCCGGTGCGCCAGCAATATCAAATTCAGCCAGATCCAACGCCGGGAGCTTCAGATCCAGCAGCGTGGTTTGCCCGTCTTTGCGGGCCAGCAATAAGGCCGCGTCTTTATCAGTCTCCAGTTTGACATGACCCTGCGCGTCGCTGGTAGCCTGCGCCAGCGTCTGTCCTTTTTCGTTGAGTAACGTGACCTCAATACCCTGCTGCGCGGCGCCGTTTTCCAGACTCTGCGTAAAGACATCCAGTTGATTGTGGTAACGGTGAGCAGACACACCAATATCGCTGAGCGTGAACAGCGTAGCGGCATTACTGTAGTTGTATTGTCCAGCCTGATTCATCACCGCGATGTAAACACCTGCTTGCTGCAACGGCTTGATATCGCTCAGCGGCAGCAGCAGCTTCTCACGGGTGTTACGCGCAGGATTGAGGTCAAAGCGTCCGGTATACACCAGTTCCGCCATTTTCAGCAGATTGTCAGATTCCCAGTTCGTCAAGGAATTGCGGTATTCCCACTGGCTGACAAATGCGCCGAGCGATTCAGGCTTCACGCGAAAGAAGTTCACATCCACGCTGTTAACGTTGAGGGCCATTACCGGCAGGCCTTCAATTACTTTTCCCGGCAGCAGCGAGCCGCGACTGGCAAACCCTACGCTTGGCTGGACGTCGCGAGTGGTAATGTTTTTTTCATAATCAATCGCGAACGTCGCTTTATTCAGCGCCAGCAAATCACGCTCAATGGTCACCACCAGTTCCCGGTTAGGTTCCAGATGGCGTAAGCGTAGCTCTTTCAGATTTGGTGCCAACTCCCAGGCGCCGTCCACTTTGCCGCTTTTTTTATCAACAACGTGCACGACGCGGGAAAAATCTTGTTCTGGATCGAGGGGAATGGAGAAGGTCAACACGAGCGTTGCCGCACCGTCGAGCTGGACCTCTGAGGCATCCAGCATCGTCAGCGACTTGCCCTGGCTTTGCTGCATCAGCTGTTCTAACTGAGCCTTGTCTTTTGCGGGCGCAGTCTGTGGCGCTGGTGCATCAGGTTTCGCAGCCGTCGGTGATTTTTCGTTATTATTATCGCACCCGACCAGTGCCAGCATCAGCATGCAGGCCGCTACGCGTAAATGTTTCATTTTTCATCCCTGGCCGTAGTGGCCCGTTAGCTACGTAGATCAACTATTATGCGTCAGATTTCCAGCTGTGGAAGTCAGTAACTGAACAACGTTGTCCTAATTTTCATGATTAATGTGGATTCGCCTGACAAATCAGCCTCTTTTACTTGTCGCTTTGCACTAAACGTCCGACAATTTGCCGAAACCTGGTAAAAATGGAGATGCCTATGACCACCGCCTTCTTTGTCGCTGCCGACTGGCTTGCCGAACATATTGACGACCCGGAAATACAAATTCTTGATGCCCGGATGGCACCTCCAGGACAGGAAGATCGCGATGTTGGCGAGGAGTATCGCGCGGGCCATATTCCTGGAGCAGTCTTTTTTGATATTGAAGCGCTTTCCGATCATACCTCACCGCTACCGCATATGATGCCGCGCCCGGAAGCCTTTGCCGTTGCGATGCGCGAGCTGGGCGTTGATCAGGATAAGCATCTGGTTATCTACGATGACGGTAATCTGTTTTCCGCGCCACGCGCATGGTGGATGCTACGTACATTTGGCGTCGAAAATGTCTCCATTCTGGCGGGCGGTCTGGCAGGCTGGAAGCGCGATGAGCTAATGCTCAAGGAAGGCGATGAGGATTTACCTGAAGGTGAATTTAACGTGGCCTTTACGCCTGACGCAGTAGTGCGCGTTACCGATGTACTGCTGGCCAGTCATGAAAAAACGGCGCAGATCGTCGATGCCCGTCCGGCTGCACGTTTTAATGGCGAAGTTGACGAACCGCGTCCAGGTCTGAAACGTGGCCATGTGCCGGGTGCGCTTAACGTACCGTGGACAGAACTGGTTCGTGACGGCGAACTGAAAACTACCGATGAACTGGATGCTATTTTCTTCAGCCACGGCGTGAGCTTTGACCGCCCTATTATTGCCAGCTGCGGCTCCGGCGTAACGGCTGCCGTCGTGGTGCTGGCACTTGCCACGCTGGGCGTTTCTGACGTCGCATTGTATGACGGCGCATGGAGCGAATGGGGAGCACGTAACGATTTACCGGTAGAACCGAAATTATAAAGCTGGAAAAGCCGGATAGCGCTTCGCTTATCCGGCCTACTATTTAGATAATCCGGTTCTGTTTAAAGTCGCGCAGGAAACCGCCCCAGCGGCGTTCGTAGAACGGCGCGATATGCTCAGTGATAAAGTGGCTCACGCCCTTCTCGCCTTTTTTCACCTGGCAGATATCAATAGGTTCATCACCCGGCAGCGTATCGGTCGCAACGCTGCCCGCGGCGTGAATGATCTCTTCAATATCACCTTCGGCTTCAATACCAATCAGCAGGTTCGGCTGGGCTTCCGCACTTTCTTTGATTGAGCAGAGAAACGCGCGTTTTACCGGCTTAATGGTTTTAAACAGCGTAGTCAGCGAGTCAATCATTTGCGCCGGAGGTTCAGCGACTTCAGAGAGGATCAGCGATTCACCGCCTTCCAGTACTTCCTGAGTACTCAGAGGATTGCCTTCTTCCCCCATCAGCAGACTGATTTCACGCGGCATAAACTCTTTGCCGGTCGGCAGTTTCGCGTTGAGAAACAGCGTTTCGCCGAGCGTCATTTCAAACAACGTACGCACCGGCATAACGACGAACGCTTGCTCATCTTCCACCGCCTGCTGCAGGGCTTCCAGAGAAGTGAAGAACGGGATCACGGTCGTGCCGTCTTCTTTTTCCCAGTGCTGCAGATCGAGAGCGCTATCTTCAACCACCGCCTCGCCTTCTGCGGCAGTGCCCGGCACCCAGACGGTGGATTCCAGTAAAGTACGGAAAAATGCCGGACGATGCGCAGGCTCTGTCGCCGCTTGTTCCAGCAAGGTTTCTAATTCGTTTTTTGTTTCGGACATAAGTATCACAAATTGGATGAATACATGTAGGCCGGATAAGCGTAGCGCCATCCGGCAATACAGTAATAAATTATGCGGTCAGCAGATTCGCGATAGTGCGCACACCCAGACCAGTTGCACCCGCAGACCACTGCTCAACCGGCGCTTTGCGATAGGTCGCAGAGCAGTCGATGTGCAGCCAGCCCTGCTGGTAGTTTTCCACGAAATGGGACAGGAAGCCCGCCGCGGTGCTTGCGCCAGCCGGGTAGGCCGCGCTGCCGGTGTTATTCAGCTCGGCAAAGTTCGACGGCAACTGGCTACGGTGGAACTCTGCCAGCGGCAAACGCCAGAACGGTTCGTTTTCCTGCGCCGCACTTGCCAGCAGGCGAGCAGCCAGTTGATCATCAAAGCTAAACAGCGCGTGGTAATCGTTGCCCAGCGCGGTTTTCGCCGCGCCGGTCAGCGTGGCAGCATCAATAATCAGCTCCGGTTTCTGCGCGCTGGCGTCGATCAGACCATCGGCCAGCACCAGGCGCCCTTCGGCATCGGTATTCATCACTTCAACTTTTTTACCGTTGCGATAGTGAATGATGTCGCCGAGCTTAAAGGCGTTGCCGCTGATCAGGTTATCCGCGCAGCACAGATACAGTTTCACGCGCTTGTTCAGACCACGGGTGATGGCAAATGCCAGTGCGCCAGTTACGGTTGCCGCACCGCCCATGTCGGACTTCATTGAGTCCATAAATGCGCTTTGTTTGATGCTGTAACCACCGGAGTCAAAGGTGATACCTTTGCCAACCAGGCAGGCATAAACCGGGGCTTCTTTGTCGCCTGTTGGGTTGTAGTCCAGCGCCAGCAGCACCGGAGGACGTTCAGAGCCGCGGCCTACGGTATGCAGACCCATGTAGTTCTGCTCGCGCAGATCTTCGCCTTTGGTGATACGGTAAGAGACGTTATCGCACGCGACGGAGCACAGCAGATCAACAGCACGCTGCGCCAGCTGTTCCGGGCCCAGCTCTTCTGCCGGGGCGTTAATGGTATCGCGCACCCAGTCGATAATTTTCAGACGGTTATCCAGCTCTTTGCGCTGCGCTTCGTCCAGGGCGGCCCACTCAACTTTGCGGGTGCCTTTTGGTCCCTTGTAGCCCTGCCAGAACGCCCAGCTACGTTCGGTATCCCAGCCTTCACCGTCCAGTTGAACGTGTTTAATGCCCAGACCGTCGATTTTACGCGCGGCACGCTGGATAAGGCCGAGGTCATCTTTTCCGTTCAGGTGCAGGGTAATGCCGTCATTATTAATGCTGTATGTCGCCTTTTCACCCCAGCGGGCATCGGCGGGTTGCGTGGAAAGCGTAATTTTCATGGCTTCTGTCATTTTATTTATCCTTATTTTCGCGCATACAGGAAAACGGGCCACCCGTGGGCAGCCCGTTGACTTATTCGGCTTCGTCCAGCCAGACCAGCAAAATGGCCTCAAGGATTTTTTCGTTCGATGCCTGAGGATCATCATCGAACTCTTCCAGGTCACAGATCCACTGATGCAGATCGGTGAAACGAACGGTCTTGGGATCGAGATCGGGGAACGCGTCGTACAACGCCTCGCCGATTTCGCGGCTATCGGTCCACTTCAGTCCCATACTACCCTCTGTTAATGCTCACGCGCATGATTGATTGTGTAACGTGGGATTTCGACCACTAAATCGTCCTCGGTTACCCGAGCCTGACAGCTTAAACGGCTCTCCGGCTCCAGTCCCCAGGCTTTATCCAGCATGTCGTCTTCTTCTTCTGTGCTTTCCGGCAAAGAATCAAAACCTTCACGCACGATGCAGTGGCAGGTAGTGCAGGCACAGGATTTTTCACAGGCGTGTTCAATCTCGATCCCGTTACGCAGGGCAACGTCGAGAATGGTTTCGCCGGTCTCAGCTTCCAGAACTGCGCCATCGGGACAGAGATCCTGATGAGGCAAAATAACAATCTTTGGCATATTAAACCTCGTCCACGGAATGGCCTTTCAGCGCGCTACGGACGGATTTGTCCATGCGGCGAGCAGCGAATTCCTGGGTTTGTTTGTCTACGTTTTTAATGGCTTGCTCTATCGCGTCAACATCGTCACCCTGTGCAACCTCGCTCAAGTGCGCGGCGGCGGTGTCGATAGCCTGACGTTCTGCGGCGCTTAACAGCGCGGCATCAGCGTTCAACGCACCAGATAAACTCTCCAGTACGCGTGCCGCTTCGACTTTCTGTTCTGCCAGCATACGGGCTTTTACGTCCTGCTCGGCAAAACTCATCGAATCCTGAATCATGGAGGCGATTTCACTGTCGGTCAGACCGTAGGACGGTTTAACCTGGATTGAGGACTCAACGCCGGTGGATTTCTCCATGGCGGTGACGCTCAGCAGCCCATCGGCATCCACCTGGAAGGTCACGCGAATATGCGCGCCGCCTGCTGGCAATGCCGGGATGCCGCGCAGCGCAAAACGCGCCAGGGAACGGCAGTCCTGCACCAGTTCACGCTCGCCTTGCATCACGTGAATGGACATCGCGGTTTGGCCATCTTTAAAGGTGGTAAAGTCCTGCGCGCGCGCTACCGGGATAGTGGTGTTACGCGGGATCACTTTCTCCACCAGACCGCCCATGGTTTCCAGTCCCAGGGACAGCGGGATAACGTCCAGCAGCAGCATTTCGCTGTCCGGCTTATTCCCGACCAGAATATCCGCCTGAATTGCCGCACCGATTGCGACCACTTTGTCCGGGTCGATAGAGGTCAGCGGCGTACGGCCAAAAAATTCACCGACGCGTTCACGCACCAATGGCACGCGCGTTGAACCACCGACCATCACCACTTCCAGTACATCTTGCGGCTCCACGCCCGCATCTTTCAGCGCGCGACGGCAGGCCAGCAGCGTACGCTTGACCAGTGCGGAAATGAGTTCATTAAAGGTTTCACGGGTGATTTCACCCTGCCATCCCGCCACGTTAACCGTTACAGAATCAGCTTCGCTAAGCGCGATTTTCGCTGCAATTGCGGCATCCAGCAGTTCGCGCTGTACGCGGTTATCGCTACGATCGGCCACGCCCGCCTGCTCGCGAATGTAATCGGCCAGCAGATGGTCAAAATCGTCGCCGCCGAGCGCGGAATCACCGCCGGTCGCCAGCACTTCGAACACGCCGCGACTCAGACGCAGAATAGAAATATCAAACGTACCGCCGCCAAGGTCGTAGACCGCAATTACGCCTTCCTGACCGGAGTCCAGGCCATACGCGATCGCCGCTGCGGTCGGTTCGTTCAGCAGACGCAATACGTGCAGGCCCGCCAGACGCGCGGCGTCTTTGGTTCCCTGACGCTGTGCGTCGTCAAAGTAAGCCGGAACGGTGATTACTACGCCGTCCAGTTCGCCGGACAGCGATTCGGTTGCCCGCGCGGCCAGCGCTTTCAAAATATCAGCGGAGACACGCACCGGATTCAGCAAACCGGCTGCGGTTTCAATCATTGGCAGGCCGTTTTCGCTCGCCTGGAACGTATATGGCAGATGCGGGTAACGCGCCTGGATATCCGCCAGAGAGCGGCCCATCATGCGTTTTACCGAGCTGACGGTGTTTGCCGTATCCAGCGCGGCATTGGCGCGGGCATCGTAACCGACAGAGTAGCCCTGCTGCTGATAGTGAACCACTGACGGCAACAGGTGGCGACCTTCATGGTCTGCCAGCGTTTCGGCCTGGCCGCTGCGTACAGTCGCAACCAGGGAGTTGGTGGTGCCTAAATCGATACCTACCGCCAGACGACGCTGGTGCGGCGCGGCGCTCAGACCAGGCTCACTAATTTGTAATAAGGCCATTTTCGCTTCCGGAAATTAAAAATCGAGCAGTTTTTCTTCGAGTTGTTCTGCACTGCTTCGCAGTTTATCGAGAAAACGCAGCTTACGCACGGTATCTGCCGCTGCGTCCCACGTCTCGCTATCCAGCTGTTCCACCATCAGTTGATGGCGAACGTTATACATTTCGCTGACGCGTTGCATAAACGCATCTAAACATTGACTGTCTTTTGCCTGTTCAATCTCGTCCAGCTCTTCACGCAGCTCAAGTTGCTCCATCAGGAACGCGGTATCGCGCACCGTGTGCTGCTCGTTGCGGATATCAAAGCCGTGTAAAGACAATAAGTATTCGGCGCGCATCAAAGGATGACGCAGCGTTTGCCAGGCCTGGTTGATAGTGGCGGACTGCGAAACCGCAGCAAGTTGTTCCGCCTGGGAACCGCTGGCGAATTTATCAGGATGATACTGACGTTGTAGATCCTGAAAACGTAGGCTCAGCGCCTGAGTATCGAGCTGATAACGGGCCGGTAAGCCAAAGAGGGTGAAGTAGTCCATAACATTCTCAGGGCATCGATTCTCTGTTGTTCGATGAGGCAAAACCAGAGAGTCAGGTAAAACAAACCCCACGCGCAGGCGACCACGGTGGGGTTATCAGTAAGCGCGTTACACGTGGAAGCTTTCGCCGCATCCACATTCGTCTTTCACGTTCGGGTTAGTGAACTTAAACCCTTCGTTCAGACCTTCTTTGACGAAGTCTAACTGCGTACCGTCGAGGAATTGCAGGCTCTTACCGTCGATCACGACTTTTACGCCTTTGTCTTCAAACACGGTATCTTCAGCCGCCGGCTCGTCAACAAATTCCAGTACATAGGCCATACCTGAGCAGCCGGAGGTTCTCACGCCCAGACGCAGACCAAACCCTTTACCGCGGTTTGCCAGGAAGGTATTTACACGCGCTGCTGCACTGTCGCTTAAGGTAATCGACATAATAAAACCTCAACTCTTAATTATTTTGCTTCACGTTTGCTTTTGTAATCCGCAATCGCGGCTTTAATCGCGTCTTCAGCCAGAATAGAGCAGTGAATTTTCACCGGTGGCAGTTCAAGCTCATCAGCGATATCGGTGTTTTTAATCGCCTGTGCTTCGTCCAGAGATTTCCCTTTTACCCATTCGGTAACCAGAGAGCTGGAAGCAATAGCGGAACCGCAGCCGTAAGTCTTGAAACGCGCGTCTTCAATGATACCCTCATTGTTGACTTTGATCTGCAACTTCATCACGTCGCCACAGGCCGGTGCACCCACCATGCCGCTGCCCACGTTCTCGTCGCTGTTGTCAAAAGAGCCCACGTTACGTGGATTCTCGTAATGATCGATTACTTTTTCGCTGTAAGCCATGCTGAATTCTCCTTATCGGTACCGATTAGTGATGTGACCATTCAATGCTGTTCAGATCCACGCCCTGTTTGAACATTTCCCACAGCGGAGAAAGGTCACGCAGGCGGCCGATGGAGTTGCGAACCAGATTAATGGCGTAGTCAATCTCTTCTTCGGTAGTGAAACGACCTAAAGAGAAACGAATTGAGCTGTGTGCCAGCTCGTCGGTCATCCCCAGCGCGCGCAGCACGTAGGATGGCTCCAGGCTTGCAGAAGTACATGCAGAACCGGAGGATACCGCCAGGTCTTTCAGCGCCATAATCAGCGACTCGCCTTCAACAAAGTTGAAGCTGACGTTGAGAATGTTCGGTGCGCCCTGCTCGAGGTCACCGTTGAGGTACACCTCTTCCATATCTTTCACGCCGTTCCACAGACGGTTACGCAGACTGCGCAGGCGCGCCATCTCGGTTTCCATCTCTTCTTTAGCGATACGGTATGCTTCACCCATGCCGACGATCTGGTGCACAGGCAGCGTACCGGAACGCATACCGCGCTCGTGACCGCCGCCGTGCATCTGCGCTTCAATACGAATACGCGGTTTACGACGAACGTACAGCGCGCCGATACCTTTCGGACCATAAATTTTGTGGCCAGAGAAGGACATCAGGTCAACTTTCAGTTGGCTCAGATCGATAGGCAGTTTACCCACGCTCTGGGTCGCATCAACGTGATAGATGATGCCGCGCGCACGGCACATTTCGCCGATAGTCGCGATATCCTGCACCACGCCGATTTCGTTGTTCACGTGCATGATGGACACGAGGATGGTGTCGTCACGCATTGCCGCTTCAAGTTCTTTCAGGTCGATAATGCCGTTACGCTGCGGGGCGAGGTAGGTGACTTCAAACCCTTCGCGCTCCAGCTGACGACAGGTGTCCAGCACGGCTTTGTGTTCGGTTTTGCTGGTGATGATGTGCTTGCCTTTTTTCTGATAAAAGTTGGCTGCACCTTTAATCGCCAGGTTATCGGATTCAGTCGCACCGGAAGTAAATACGATTTCACGCGGGTCAGCGCCCACGAGGTCGGCAATCTGGTTACGGGCGATATCTACCGCCTCTTCAGCCTGCCAGCCGAAACGGTGTGAACGAGACGCTGGGTTACCAAAGTTTCCGTCCAGGGTCAGACACTGCATCATTTTCTCGGCAACACGCGGGTCCACCGGCGTGGTTGCGGAGTAGTCGAGATAGATCGGTAATTTCATTGCTCTATAAACTCCGTACATCGCTTCAATGCAAGGAATCAGGCAACCGGCTGGATGTACGACCGAGTTAACGGGGTGTGTAGCACCCCGGCCTGATTCTAAAATACTTTTATTATGCGCGTAACTTAACGTCGATCGCGTCTTGAGCACGATTAGTGCGTGGAGCGTCATGGGTATGCTGGCGACCAGACACATCCAGGACTTCCTGATTATTCACCAGTTCGCCCAACGTAATGTTGTTGAGGAAACCGGTCAGACGATCGCTCAGATCGCGCCACAGCGCGTGGGTCAGGCATTTATCGCCGCCCTGACAACCGCCTTTACCCTGGCAACGGGTCGCATCTACAGACTCGTCAACAGCGCTAATCACTTCACCTACTGCGATGCTGCCGGCATCTTTACCCAGCAGATACCCGCCGCCTGGTCCACGTACGCTGGAAACCAGACCGTTTTTACGCAAACGGGAAAACAGCTGCTCCAGGTATGACAGGGAAATTCCCTGACGTTCAGAAATATCAGCCAACGGTACCGGGCCCGTTTCGGAGTTGAGCGCAACGTCCAACATTGCGGTCACGGCATAACGCCCTTTTGATGTCAGTCTCATGTCTTACTTAGCCTCAAACTCGCCCCTGCCCGGGGTTTTTTATTGTAAAATGGGGGTATTGCATAGCAGGGGCAAGTCTGACATTCCCGACTAAATCAGTCAACTATTTACTTGACTAATTTAGTCAAGTATTTAACCTTCAGTGCCATTTTCACTTGCCGGATGCGCTTCGCTTATCCGGCCTACGAATCGTGCGGCCTGTAGGCCGGATAAGCGAAGCGCATCCGGCATTAGTACAGTTACTTGCTTTTATTCTGCTGCTCGATTGAAGCTAAAATCCCGCGCAGGATGTTCAGCTCCTGGCTCTCAGGACGCGCGCGCGTGAACAAACGGCGCAGCTTATTCATCACCTGTCCCGGGTGCCCTTCACGGATAAACCCGGTCGACAGCAGCGTTTGCTCCAGATGACCGTAAAAACGCTCTAAATCATCGACCAGCGGATACTCAGCTTCTTCGTATTCTGCTGCCTTGTCGCTTTCCTGCGTTGCCAGCCAGGCCATGCGCACTTCATAAGAGATAACCTGCACCGCCATCGCCAGGTTGAGCGAACTGTATTCCGGGTTCGCGGCAATAGCGACGTGATAATGACACTTCTGCAACTCTTCGTTGGTCAGGCCAACGCGTTCGCGGCCAAACACCAGCGCCACCGGCGAGTTCGTCGCTTCAGAGACGCTTTTTAAACCGCATTCACGCGGATCCAGCATCGGCCACGGCAGCGTACGGGAACGCGCGCTGGTGCCTACCACCAGGCTACAGCCCGCCAGCGCTTCATCGAGCGTATCGACGATCTGCGCGCTACCGATCACATCACTGGCACCCGCTGCCAGAGCGATGGCCTGTGAGTCCGGTTTAACCAGTGGATTTACCAGCCACAGATTGGTTAAACCCATGGTTTTCATTGCGCGGGCTACAGAGCCCATGTTGCCAGTGTGAGAGGTTTCCACCAGCACGATTCGAATATTTTGCAGCATTGTATTTCTTCGGCTAAAGATTATTCGGGCATATTACCATAAAACGAAGACATATTCCGAACTCGCTGCTATACTCTGCGCCGTTTTCCCGTTCTTTAACATCCAGTGAGAGAGACCGATGCATCCGATGCTGACCATCGCCGTGCGCGCAGCGCGCAAGGCGGGTAATGTAATTGCCAAACACTACGAAACACCAGACTCTGTAGAAACCAGCCAGAAAGGCAGCAATGATTTCGTGACTAACGTCGATAAAGCCGCCGAAGCGATTATTATCGAAACAATTCGCAAATCTTACCCACAGCACACCATCATCACCGAAGAAAGCGGTGAACACGCTGGTGAAGATCAGGATGTTCAATGGGTTATCGATCCACTGGATGGCACCACCAACTTCGTAAAACGTCTGCCGCACTTCGCGGTTTCCATCGCAGTACGCATTAAAGGCCGTACTGAAGTCGCCGTTGTTTACGATCCAATGCGTAATGAACTGTTCACCGCAACTCGCGGCCAGGGCGCACAGCTGAACGGCTACCGTCTGCGTGGCAGCACCGCCCGCGATCTGGACGGCACCATCATCGCCACCGGTTTCCCGTTCAAAGCCAAACAGCACGCCGCTTCTTACATGAAGATTCTTGGCAAGATGTTCACCGAGTGTGCTGACTTCCGCCGTACCGGTTCTGCTGCGCTGGATCTGGCATACGTTGCCGCTGCGCGCGTTGACGGTTACTTCGAAATCGGTCTGAAACCATGGGATTTCGCAGCGGGCGAGTTGATTGCTCGTGAAGCTGGCGCACTGGTTTGCGACTTCACCGGCGGCCATAACTACCTGGCGACCGGCAACATCGTTGCAGGTAACCCGCGCGTAGTTAAAGCTATGCTGGCTAACATGCGTGACGAACTGAGCGACGCGCTGAAGCGTTAATCAGCTGTGGTGCCGGATGCGACGCTTTCGCGTCTTATCCGGCCTACAATTCATACTATACAGCTCTGACCTAAAACGGTCTTATCCCCCGCCCCACCGGCACCGCGCTCATCCACATCACTGCCGCAGCAGCAATCAGCACTGCACCACCGGCTAACGCCAGCGTCGTCCAGCCAATCTGTCGCCACAGCACCGGCGCTTTATGCCCGCTAAGTTTCACCGCCAGCGAGCGGAAACTGTGCACCAGCAGAGCCAGTGACGTAATCGTCAAAGAGGTTCCTGCCGCCATCGCCAGCGCTGACGCCATACCCCAGCTAAAAACGCCAATCACTTTGCTAAACAGTAAGACCATGATTGCCCCCGAGCACGGCCGCATCCCCATAGACAAAACGATCATCAGCCGGGCGCGCCAGTCATCCCCGCTTTGCAACTGTTCAGGATTGGGCAAATGCTGATGCCCGCAGCCGCAACCCTCGTGATGCACATGGTGCGGCGTAAAGGCGGTGAATTTCGGGCGACGCAGCAGCTGGCGCAATTTCTTCAGCGCACGGACGCACAATAAAACGCCCAACACACCAACCAGCGCATAACTCCCTTTCTCCAGCCAGAAGCTACTCATATGTAACTGTCGTGCAGGCAATTGCAAGACTGTGAGTACTACAACCACCAGCCCGATGGCGACCAACCCCTGCAATAAAGATGAGGCCAGCGTCAGACCAATACTCGACTTCAGCTTCGAGGGATGCGTTGCCAGCCAGGTAGTAATGACGATTTTTCCATGTCCCGGCCCCAGCGCATGAAGAACGCCGTAGAGAAAACTAAACAACAACAGCGATCCCCCGGCCTGGGTCGGACTGGCGGCAACCGCTTTCAGCAATCCACTCATCTGTTGATTAACATCGCGCTGCCAGACGACACTTTTCATCATCACCTGTGGCCAGGCCTGCCATAACCACAGTATGCCGCCTGCCGCCAGCAGCAAAAACACCGCCAGCGGCCATAGCGTCAGCCAGCGACGTCTGGCTGCGCGTTGTTGATAAACTACTGACATTGCAGCGTCACCGTCTGTGCAAATTGTTTACCCAACTCCATATCCTCCGGCGGGGCGTCTTCTTTATCCAGCGACTGCGCAAAGCTCAGCGTTTGTTCATTCGGCGTCGGCGTATGTACTGAAATACGGCATTTCTGGCTTATGGCCTGCCCCAGCCTGGCGTCGCTGTCTTTGTCATAGCTCATATCAACGTAGTAGGTCGGGTCGAAGGTTGAAAGGGTATATTTTTGACCACTCAGCGGCTGAGCTTCGGCCAGAGGTAGAACGAACGTCAGCACCGCCTGATGTTCCTCACGCTCCATGCCATATTCCGTCGGTCTGTTTTTAAACTTTACCTTTTGCCCGTCGTGCCACACTTCGGTGAAGTAGTGCTGTCCGAGAACGTTGGCCATCACTTCCGCCGCCAGTTTCTTCCAGATCTCATCACCAGGCTTGGCATTCCCCGCATCGTAAAGCAGATCCGCCGAGGTAATTTCATCCATCGTCCAGCGCATTTTCAGCGCGACGAACTGGTCATTCTCGCTCACTATCTCAGTTTTCAGATGGATAAAGCTGTGGGGATGCGCGCCTGCGCCAAAGGACAGGACAGCGAGAAACAACGTGATAATGATACGTTTAACGCCTTGCATGAGTTCTCCACGATGAAAATCCACACCGCCACAAATAATGATGCCGGGTTTGGCGAAAGAGTGCTGAGGATACCATTGAACGAAAAAATATTGAGTACCCTTTTCCGGTATCGATTCAGTTCTCAATTTCGATAATTTCTTCTTCGGGAAATTCCACCCAAACACCTTTTCAGCGTCACAACTTAAGTCAAATGATAATAAAATGTTAATTTATAGTTTCATTTTAATATTTAATTAACAATAAATTTGAACACTTAAATGTAAAACCATGCAAATTTAACTAATTGTTAACCATTTTATTTCCATAAATTCACAATAATGGGCGTAGATCACATTCGTAAAACTTATGATTCATTCCCTCTTCCATTCATTGTTAACTTCACGCCGTGACATGTCCTGCCCCCTACGAAAGGTACAACTATGAAATTCAAACTCGCATTACTCAGCGCAACCCTGGTTTCTGCATGCATGTTGTCCGGCACGTCCTTTGCGGCGGAAAAATATGAAATTGCTGTGGTTGCCAAAGTCACCGGGATCCCATGGTTTAACCGGATGGAAACCGGCGTAAATGAAGCAGCAAAAAAACTGGATGTGAATGCTTACCAGACCGGGCCTTCAACGCCGGACCCGGCGCAGCAGGTGAAAGTGATTGAGGATCTGATCGCCAAAAACGTTAATGCGATCATCGTGGTGCCGAATGATGCCAAGGTCCTTGAGCCGGTACTGAAAAAAGCGCGCGATAAAGGCATCGTGGTGCTGACGCACGAATCCCCGGATGAGCAAATTGGCCAGTGGGATATCGAAACCATCGACAGTGAAAAATACGCCCAGGCCAACGTCGATGAGTTAGCGAAAAATATGGGCGGCAAAGGCGGATATGCCATCTATGTTGGTTCGCTGACGGTCCCACTGCATAACGCGTGGGCGGATTATGCAATTAAGTACCAGAAAGAAAAATATCCGGAAATGTTCGAGGTCACTTCACGTCTGCCGGTCGCGGAAAGCATCGATAAATCCTACGCCACAACGCTGGATCTGATGAAAACTTACCCGCAGATGAAGGGCATTATCGGCTTCGGTTCACTGGGTCCAATCGGTGCAGGTCAGGCTGTGCAGAAAAAACGCGCCAAAGATAAGATCGCCGTCGTCGGGATCGCCATGCCAGCACAGGCTGCGCCTTATCTGATGCGCGGTGATATCAAAAAAGCGCTGCTGTGGGATCCAAAAGATGCGGGCTACGCGCTGGTAACAGTTGCCGATCAGCTGTTGCAGGGCAAAGAAGTGAACGCCGATCTGAGTATCGATGGTTTAGGGAAAGCCGATATCGACACGGAGAAGAAAGTGATCCGCTTTAACAAGATCCTCGAAGTCACCAAAGACAACGCACAATCACTTGGTTTCTAAGGCTTTAGCCAACACCAGGGAACCTTAACGCCGACCGTCTGGTCGGCGCTATCAACCAAACTAACACTCAGCGTCCCCCCGGACGCGCGCAGGGGTATTGTCCATGGCAGACACCACCGCATTTATCACTCTTGAGAATATCAGCAAACAATTCCCGGGCGTGCTGGCGCTGGATAACGTGAATCTGACGCTAAGAAAAGGCGAAGTTCACTGTCTGGCGGGTCAAAACGGCTGTGGTAAAAGTACCATTATTAAAGTGATCTCCGGGGTTTATCACCCGGAAAAAGGCGCGCAAATTTTACTCGACGGAAAACTGTTCCATCACCTGACGCCGCAGCTCTCTTCCCATTATGGCATTCAGGTTATTTATCAGGACCTGTCGTTGTTCCCCAATTTTAGCGTCGCAGAAAATATCGCCGTCAACCGCTATCTGCCTGGTGGCGATATCTGGGTGCGTCGTGGCGCCATGAAACAGCAGGCGCTGGCAGCCATGAAACGTATCGGGGTAAATATCGATCCCGATAAAAAAGTTGAAAAACTCTCAATTGCTGATCGACAGCTGGTCGCCATTTGCCGGGCGATAGCCGCCGACGCGCGTCTGGTGATTATGGACGAGCCCACCGCCTCGCTAACCCGTCAGGAGGTTAATGGCCTGCTGCGGGTAGTTAATGAACTGAAAGCGGCCGGAATTTGCGTCGTGTTTGTCAGCCATCGTCTGGATGAGGTGATGGAAGTGGCGGACCGCATCAGCGTAATGCGCGACGGCAAACTGGTGGGCACATACCCTGCCAGCGAACTCGACAGCCACGAGCTGGCCTTCCTGATGACCGGACAACGCTTCTACTACAGTCCGCTGCCGGAAAGGCCCGCGATTGAGCAAGAGCCTCTGCTTGAGCTGCACAACCTCAGCCGCAGAGGTAAATACCAGAACATTAATCTGTCGCTGCACGGCGGCGAGATTGTCTCCATTGTCGGACTGCTGGGTGCCGGACGCACTGAGCTTTGTCTGAGCCTGTTTGGTATGACGCACCCGGAAAGCGGCGAGATTCGCATTAACGGCCAGCCGGTTACTCTGCGCAATAACCATGACGCCATCAAACACGGGATCGGCTATGTCTCAGAAGATCGCCTGACGCAGGGGCTGATCATGGAGCAGTCGATCTACGACAACACCATCGTCACGGTGTTTGATCAACTGCACACCGGTAGCGGCTTGCTCGATCATCGTAAAGCACAAAAGCTGGTCGCCGATTTAATCCGCGAACT
This sequence comes from Citrobacter sp. A316, assembly GCF_002042945.1. NCBI lineage: Bacteria > Pseudomonadati > Pseudomonadota > Gammaproteobacteria > Enterobacterales > Enterobacteriaceae > Citrobacter > Citrobacter sp. A316. The sequence continues at coordinate 62,316 of NZ_MVFZ01000020.1, read as the reverse complement.
AAATATCAAAGTGTCCGATCCGCACCTGCCGGTCAAAACCCTTTCCGGTGGTAATGCCCAGCGTATCGCCATTGCCAAATGGGTGGCGACCAATCCCCGCATCCTGATCCTCGACTCGCCTACCGTCGGCGTGGATATCGCCAACAAAGAGGGCATTTACCAGATAGCCCGCGATTTGGCGGAACAGGGTATGGCGGTGCTGATGATTTGCGATGAAATCCCGGAAGCGTATTACAACAGCCACCGCGTGCTGGTAATGCGTCGCGGCAAGCTGGTGGCGGAATTTAATCCTCATCAATGCCGTGAAGAGGAGATTGCTGAAGTGGTCGAGGTAATCAATGAGTAAGATGCATCTCTCCCGTTTAATCGGGCAACATGAGTTCTGGCTGGGCCTGCTGGTTGTAGCCCTTGCCGTTGGGCTGAGCATCAGCACCGACGAGTTCTTGTCTTTGGGGAACCTGACGGATGTGGCTACCAGCTACGCAATTCTCGGCATCCTTGCCTGCGGGCTGTTTGTGGTGCTGATTTCCGGCGGGATCGACATCTCATTTCCGGCGATGACTGCCATTGCCCAGTATGCAATGGCCAGTTGGGTTATCGGCCACGGCGGCAACTTCGCGCTGGCGTTAATCATCGCGATTGCGGTGGGCCTGCTGCTTGGGCTGATCAACGGTTTTCTGGTCTACTGGCTGCGCGTTCCGGCAATCATCATTACTATCGCCACGCTGAACGTCTACTACGGCCTGCTGGTTTACACCACTAAAGGCACCTGGCTGTATGGCTTCCCGGACTGGTTTATGAACGGCATTAACTGGTTCTCTTTCACCGCGGCGGATGGCTACGACTACGGTTTGACCCTGCCCCTGCTGTGCCTGGCGGCGGTGATCATCTTTACCGCCGTGCTGATGAACTATACCCGTCTTGGCCGTCAGGTTTACGCCATGGGCGGCAACCGCGACGCGGCCTCGCGCCTGGGGCTGAATCTGCTGAAGCTGCATTTCTACGTCTATGGCTACATGGGTATTCTGGCTGGCGTTGCCGCCGTGGTTCAGGCGCAAATCACCCAGTCAGTTGCGCCCAATTCGCTGCTCGGCTTTGAGCTGACGGTGCTGGCGGCGGTAGTACTCGGCGGAACCAGCATGAGCGGCGGGCGCGGTACATTGACCGGGACCCTGCTCGGCGTGGTTCTGCTGGCCTTCTTACAAAATGGTCTGACGCTGCTCAGCGTCTCCTCTTACTGGCACACCGTGTTCAGCGGCGCCATTATCCTGGTCAGCATCAGCGCCACGGCCTGGAACGAAAAACGCAAACTGGCAAGGGAGCTTTGAGATGAAAACAATCGCCAGATTTTTACCCGGTGATGCCATCATTCGTCTGCAATGCGTGATTATTGTGGTCGTCGCCCTGGTTTTCTCGGCCCTGCTCGGCAGTCGTTTCTTCAGCGTCGCTAACTTCCAGTCGATTGGCTCACAGCTGCCAATCCTCGGCATGCTGGCCCTCGGGATGGGCATGACCATGCTGACCGGCGGCATTAACCTGTCGATTATTGCCGGGGCGAACGCCTGCTCACTGGTGATGGCGGCGATTATCGTCACCCATCCGGATAACCCGCTGTTTCTGGTACTGGCGCTGCTGGCAGGCGCTGCCGTGGCGGTGGCCATCGGCACGCTCAACGGCGCGCTGATTGCCTGGGTCGGGGTCTCGCCTATTCTCGCCACGCTCGGCACGATGACGCTTATCTCCGGGCTGAATATTCTGCTTTCCAACGGGACGGTGATTTCCGGTTTCCCGACAGCCATTCAGTACCTTGGTAACGCCACGATTGCCGGTATTCCGGTGGCGCTACTGCTCTTTTTCCTGGTGGCAATCCTGCTGTGGGTACTGCTGGAACATACCACGCTTGGGCGCAGCCTGTATCTCGTTGGTTCCAATGAACAGGCTACCCGCTACAGCGGCGTGAATACCGTACGGGTACAAATTTCGGTGTACGTGATTTCGGCCCTGCTCGGCTGGGTCGCCGCCATTTTGATGATGGCGAAATTCAACTCGGCTAAAGCCGGATACGGTGAGTCCTACCTGCTGGTCACCATCCTTGCCTCCGTCCTCGGCGGTATCAACCCGGATGGCGGCTTCGGGCGCATTATCGGCCTGGTGCTGGCACTGATTGTGCTGCAAATGCTGGAAAGCGGCCTTAACTTGCTGGGGGTCAGCAGCTATCTGACGATGGCGCTGTGGGGCGCGGTGCTGATCCTCTTTATCGCATTACAGAATCGTAAAGCCTGATTTCAGGAGAAAAAATTATGGCAAGTTACTTTATTGGTGTGGATGTCGGAACCGGAAGCGCCCGTGCTGGCGTGTTTGATCTCAACGGCAGAATGGTCGGCCAGGCCAGTCGGGCCATCGAGATTTACCGCCCGCAGGCCGATTTTGTTGAGCAGTCTTCCGATAACATCTGGCAGGCAGTGTGTAACGCGGTTCGCGATGCGATTAACCAGTCGGATATCAACCCTATCCAGGTGAAAGGTCTGGGCTTTGACGCGACCTGTTCACTGGTGGTGCTGGACAAAGAAGGTAAACCGCTGACCATCAGCCCGTCCGGGCGCAGCGAACAGAACATCATTGTGTGGATGGATCACCGCGCCATTACCCAGGCCGAACGCATCAACGCTCTGCATCATCGGGTGCTGGACTACGTTGGCGGTATTATCTCCCCGGAAATGCAGACGCCAAAACTGCTGTGGCTGAAGCAACATATGCCCAACACCTGGGCCAATGCGGGTTACTACTTTGACCTGCCCGATTTCCTGACCTGGCGCGCAACGGGCGATGACACGCGCTCATTGTGTTCGACGGTGTGCAAATGGACCTATATGGGCCATGAAGACAAATGGGATGCCAGCTATTTCCGCCAGATTGGGCTGGAAGATTTGCTGGAGCATGATGCTGCCAAAATTGGTCGCTATGTGAAAACCATGGGCGAACCGCTCGGTCACGGGCTGTCTGCGCGCGCCGCCAGCGAAATGGGGCTGATTCCGGGGACCGCGGTCAGCGTCTCGATCATCGATGCCCACGCCGGTACCCTTGGCACGCTCGGGGCAAGCGGTGTTTCCGGCGAGGTGGCGGATTTTGACCGTCGTATCGCGCTGATTGGCGGCACCTCTACCGGGCACATGGCAATTTCCAAAGAGCCACGTTTTATCGGCGGCGTCTGGGGTCCTTACTACTCAGCCGTACTGCCAGAATACTGGCTTAACGAAGGTGGGCAGTCGGCAACCGGGGCGTTAATCGACCACGTTATTCAGTCGCATCCTTGCTACGAAACCCTGCTGACGCAGGCTAAATCTCAGGGGCAAACCATTTATGAAGTGCTGAATGCGCTGCTGCGTAAAATGGCCGGAGAGCCGGAAGATATCGCGTTTTTAACCCGCGACATGCACATCCTGCCCTATTTCCACGGCAACCGCTCGCCGCGCGCTAACCCAACGCTCACGGGCGCAATCACCGGTTTGAAGCTGTCACGTACGCCGGAAGATATGGCACTACAGTACCTTGCGACCATCCAGGCCATTGCGCTGGGAACCCGTCATATTATTGAAACGATGAATCAAAGCGGCTACACCATCGATACGATAATGGCCAGCGGCGGCGGGACGAAAAACCCGATCTTCGTTCAGGAACATGCCAACGCCACCGGCTGCGCCATGCTGCTGCCTGAAGAGAGCGAAGCCATGCTGCTGGGTGGCGCCATGATGGGAACTATCGCCGCGGGCGTATTCGAAACTTTCCCGGAAGCGATGTCGGCGATGAGCCGAATTGGCAAAACTGTCACACCGCAGACTAATCGCATTAAGCAGTACTACGATCGCAAATATCGGGTGTTCCACGAGATGTATCAGGATCATATGAAATATCGCCAGTTGATGCAGGAGGACGCATGAGCAACTCCTGGTCTCAGGCTACCGGCGTATTTCAGCTCTATAGCGATGCCCTGGCGGGTCTGGGGCAGCATCTGACTGAACCTCTCTGGCAGTCGCTGATGGCGGAGCTGCGCGGCTGTCAGGGGAAAATCGTTGTCACCGGCGTCGGTACCTCCGGCATTGCGGCGCGTAAAGTGGCGCATATGCTTGCGTGCGTTGAACGTCCGGCGATCTACCTCAACGCGACGGACGCGGCACATGGCGATCTCGGTTTTTTACGTGCCGACGACCTGGTGATTATGCTGTCGCGTGGGGGCAATTCGGATGAACTCACCCGGCTGCTGCCCGGGCTGGCTGCGAGGAATGTGCCCATCCTGAGCATGACTGAAAACGCCGATTCAGCCATTGCTAAAGCGTCGAAGCTGGTGATTTCCACTGGCGTCCAGCGTGAGGCCGACCCGCTCAACATGTTGGCCACCACCTCAATTTTACTGGTGCTGGCTATCTTTGACGCCGCCTGCGCCTGCCTGATGAGCGAAAGCGGTTACTCGAAGGAGACGCTGTTGTCTGTGCATCCAGGCGGTGATGTGGGATTAACGCTGAGCCGTGGTAAGTAACGCCAGACAGCGCTCTTTTTAACCCCCCCTATTTGCAAGTGTAATGGCGGTCAGTTCAACATGTAGGGAGAACGTTTTACTCTGAATAAGTTTCCGTTCACCTTATGTGCATCGCTTCTCTGATATCGCTATACCCGTGAACGTGCAAGGGAGGTTCACCGCCGCCTCCCTTGCATCCCAGGCTCCCGGCGGGAAAATCGTCGCTGCGCGAGCTATTCGTCTTATTCCGCCTGCCTGTCGGGTCGGGGCCGAGCCTGCATCCATGCAGGCCGTCCCCTCTGCCCGCATCCCTGCGGGCAGTCCCGGTCAGCCGTCAACGCCTCATCGATTTTCAGCCGGACCGGGGTCATCGCTTCAACGCTCTGACTTCCAGTTAAATCTGTTTTGCTGTTTTAACAAAAAACGCAGAAGGTGGGGTGTGAGCTGGTCCGGCTGAAAATTGCCGACGTGTTTCCGTAAGGCCGGGAGAGCCAGCATGGATGCTGGCTCAGGGCGCGCTTTACAGGGAAGTTTCCTTGCGCCCGGCCCGGTAGCCAGGAGGAATAAGCGGAGGGCACCGCGGAGCGGCAATTTCCCCGCCGGGAGCCGGGATTGTTAAGGGTGCGACGATAGCACCCTTAACACGTTCACTGCCGTTCAGTGTACAGAGAAGCGATGCACATAAGGTGAACGGAACCTTTTCTCGGAGAAAACATATTCATTATGCTCCGCCAACATATGTTGATACAGGAGCATTAACAGTACGTCATTGCGCAATCTGCCGATTTTTTTATATCTAACCAAAAGATAAAACAGTGAAAAAGCGGATTAACGCGCTGCGTTCCACTACCGCTATCTGTTCCGCACGTTAAAAATTCTGTGACGCTCCCCTGCATTCCTGGTGGAAAGCATTCCATTCTCCAAATCTATGAGCAAACCTTAGCTATTCTTATCAAACATACTCACGGGAGATCCTACAGATGATGTCAACGCTTGCCCCACCATCTGTACTTTCCGCTCCCCAGCGCCGTTGCCAGGTGCTGCTGACGCTTTTCCTGCCGGGGCAAATCGCGACTACACAAACCTTCAGCAGTCTCAACGGTGTCGATGATGCCACGGTTCAGGAAGATATTATTGGCGCAGGGCTCGAAATCCAGCGCTATCACCGACTCGCGATAGCCACTGCGCAGAATGGCGCCTATACGATCGAAGGAACCCCACTAAATCAACGTCTGTGTCTGTTGCAGTGGCTGCGCCGTGGTCTGCGGATTTGCCCTGCCTTTATCGCCCAGCAGTTTACCCCGGCGTTAAAAGCGGAACTTAAACAACGGGGTATCGCACGTACGCTGTATGACGACACCAACCTACATGCGCTCATTAATCTGTGTTCCCGGCGCTTGCAGAAGCCGTTTGAGTGCCGTGACATCCAGTTCCTGCGCCTGTATTTACAGTATTGCCTGCTACAGCACCACGCGGGGATCACCCCGGAATTTAACCCACTCCAGCAACGCTGGGCGCAATCCAGTGCGGAATATCCGCTTGCCGAGGAAATTGGCCGTCACTGGCAGCGCCACGTCATGCAAAGTGCGCCGCTAGGCGAATCACTGTTTATGGCGTTGCTGTTCTCAATGCTCCGCATCCCCGACCCGATTCGCGATAATCACCAACAGGATCGCCGCCTGCGTCTTGCTATTGCGCGGCTGGTGCTGCGTTTTCGCGAGTATGGCAACGTGCGCTTCAGCGATGAGCAAGGGCTGAATGACCAGCTGTATATCCATCTGGCTCAGGCACTGAACCGCAGCGTGTTTGCCATCGGCATTGATAACACGCTGCCGGAGGAGTTCAGCCGACTTTATCCCCGGCTGGTTCGTACTACCCGCGAGGCGATTCACGGCTTCGAAGCGGAATACGATGTACAGTTTTCAGAAGAAGAGATTGGGCTGGTGGCCGTTATTTTCGGTGCCTGGCTGATGCAGGAGAAGGATTTGCACGAAAAGCAGATCATCTTGCTGACCGGTAGTAACGAACAACTTGAAGTGCATATAGAGCAACAGCTGCGCGAACTGACGCTGCTGCCGCTCAACGTAAAACATATGCCGATGCAGGACTTTCAAAAAGAGGGGGCTCCGCGCGGTGTAACGCTGATTATTACGCCGTACACCACGCCGCTACCGCTGTTTTCACCCCCGTTGATTCATGCGGATCTGGCGCTTACGCCGCATCAGCAGCAGCAGATCCGCAAAATCCTCGAATCATAACGTTGCAGGCTGCGCCACCACCTTCGGACGCAGAACGATTGCCGGGAGCGCCACCAGCGCCATCACCCAGAACACACCGCTGCCCAGATTCTGGTACAGATAGCCGGCGAATACGGTCATGATGGCGATACTGCCGCCCATCGCCACCGCGGAATACACCGCCTGCAAACGAATAACTTCACTCCCCTGGCGTGCCGCGATATAACGCATTGCCGCCAGGTGGCAGACGGTAAAGGTTCCGCAATGGAGAATTTGCACCACGATCAGCCACGGCAGCTCGGTGCTCCAGCCCATCAATCCCCAACGCGCCACCCCGCAAACGGCGGAAAGCAGCAGCAGATCGCGGGCGCTGAAGCGACGGAACAGCTTGTGGCTAAGCGCGAAAATAATCACCTCCGCCACCACGCCTAATGACCATAAATAGCCCACCGCAGAAGCGGAATATCCGGCAGACTGCCAATAGATGGCGCTGAAACCGTAATACGCAGCATGCGCACCCTGTAGCAGACTCACGCAGGCAAGAAAACGCCAGCTCTGGGTTATCAGCGCGCGCCAGGCGGGCCATCCAGCGCTCTCTTGCTGACGGTTTTCACCCGCTGGCTGCACGCTCGGGCGAATCATCATGCCCAGCAGCATCGAGGCGACGCCAAGCGATAGCAGGACCAGGATCACCCGATAGTCAAACAGGCTCACCAGCTTGCCGGTCAGCGCGGAGCCGATCACAAAAGCCACGGATCCCCACAGTCGCACCCGACCGTAATCCATGGTGATTTGTTTCTGCCAGGTGTTGGCCAGCGCGTCGGTCAGCGGTACCAGCGGTGAGAAAAACAGGTTAAAGCCGACCATCACCACCATCAGCCACGCCACGTTGGTTCCTGCCCAGAAGGCCAGCGCAAACACCAGCGTCAACAGAGCCAGAATACGTAACGCTGAGATCAGCCGGGAGGGATCGCTCACACGCGGCGCAATCAGCAAACTACCGAGAAAACGGGCAATCAGCCCCGCCCCCAGCAGTAAACCGATGGTTTCCGGCGTCAGCCCCAGCCCTTCGAGCCAGACGCTCCAGAAAGGCAGAAAGATACCGTAGCTAAAGAAGTAGGTGAAATAACCGAGCGCCAGCCAGCGCGTGGAATGCAAAGCCATGGGTCCTCCCGTTTTGGAAGCCCTAGTCTAATGACTCAAACCACATTCTGAAGAGTACTACCGTTCACATTTACGAGATAATTGTGACAAACATCACCTTTAATCAACACAGCTTGCCATATGCATCCGCAATCGTTTACATCTGTATGATTTTTAAGCAGAAAATATAATGGGATGAAAAACAGTAATACAATGAAGAGAATGGGTTTTAGAAAATAACACTCAACTGAATATCAAAACATTTAATATCATCACAAGTATATACTTGTGCAGCCAACATTCGTGCTTACAATACTTCGTTCTCTCAATAATTTAATGTTATTTAACAACACAACAGATAATTCTTTTATTATTAATAAATATAATCTGAAAATTTCACTCCGTAATATGACTACCAGCGTATATCGAATACCATTACCCCGTAATTAAATTTAATCTGCGTATTTTCAAAAATTTAATTACCGATACTATTATCAGATAAGAGGGAATTTAATGAACAAAATCACAAAATCTATAACAGCTAGTCTGCTAATACTTTCTGCGGGAAGCGCATGGGCGACGGACGGTACCATTGAATTTACGGGTGAAATTCTAACCAACACCTGTGAATTCGCCAATGGTGATGTCATCAACGTGGAACTGGGCCATTACGCCGCTAACCAGTTTAAGGAAGTCGGTGATCGTTCCCCGGCAATTCCGGTTGATATTCCGTTAAAAAACTGCCCGACCACTCCGTGGGAGCACGTTGATGGCACTACGGACAACTCGTTCCAACTATGGCTGGAAACGCGCGCTGGCGGTACCGTGGTTGGCTTCGACAATCTGGTCGCCCCTACCAGCCTGGATACCGCCGCAACCGGCGTGGGTATTCGTATCGACAGAGCCAGCGACGGCAAGCAAATGTCGCTGAATAAGCTCACCGGACCAAAAATCAGCTTCACACCTGAAGCAGACGGCACGGCGACGGTAGGGCTGCAAGCTTACTATGTGTCTACCGTCACCTCTCCACAGATCACACCAGGTGAAGCCAACGCCAGCGTTGACGTCACCATCGACTACCGCTAATCCCCACACGCCGTCTCTTTTCTCCCCACAAGGATGAAAAGGGACGCTTTCTGATACTGGTTAAGAGTGACTGTGATGAAAAAACACACTATTCTCGTATTATCGATGCTGCTGGGCGGCTGGGTTAATCAGTGCCTGGCTGGCGGGATTGTGCTGGAGAGAACTCGCGTCATCTACGATGCTGGGAAAAAAGAAGCCGCACTGCCGGTGGCAAACCGCAGCGAGAATCTGCCTTATTTATTGCAGTCGTGGGTCGACAATGCACAGGGAACTGAGCGCGGCTCTTTCATTATTACGCCACCACTTTTCCGCCTCGATGCCAACAGCGATTCATCATTGCGAATAATAAAATCACCTAAAAATATCATTAATGATAAAGAATCACTATTTTTTATTAACGTTCGCGCCATTCCGGCCAAAAAACAATCAGACGACACAAATAATAATATGCTGACACTGGTATTTAAAACGCGAATAAAACTATTCTATCGCCCTACGAATTTAGTCGGCAAGCCCTACGATGCTTATAAATCTCTCGAATATAAATATAGCAATAATGAGTTAGATATATATAACCCATCGGCTTATCACATCGTATTTGCCGGTCTGGCGTTAGGGAAAACCGATCTCACTAATAAAATCGACTATATCGCTCCCGGCGAGCATAAGCGGCTTGCGGTCCCCGCTGCCGCAGGGAAAACGGTGCAGTGGGCTGCCATCAACGACTACGGCGGCGCCACTAAGACGGAAATCCGGACACTACAATAAGCTGCGCCTCACGAAAAATAATAGCTCTCAGGGAATGACAAGCAAAATGGTGCAAAGAACGCCGCATTTATCAGCCGTGAAGCCGCTCGCCTTCTGGCTGCACTGTGTAATCATCAACGGATGTCTGGCCTCCGGCCATGTCTGGGCCGGTGATTTCTACTTTGATCCTGCCCTGTTGGAAACGGAGAAGAGCGGTCAGCAGGCGGTAGATCTGGCGGTGTTTTCGCAAAATAACGCCCAACTTCCAGGCGAGTATATTGTTGATGTGTATATAAACAACAAGAAAACCGTCCAGCGTAAGCTTCCGTTCATTGCCGGTAAAAACCGACAACTGATCCCTCAGTTCACCCTCGGGCAACTTCGTGAACTGGGCTTTAAAATCGACAACTATCCGCAACTGGAGGAGCAGGACAACGCCACGATAATTGCCAATCTGGCGCAAGTGATTCCCGGCAGCGTCTCGCAATTTGATATCAACCATAGTCGACTGAATCTCAGCGTGCCGCAGATTGCCCTTTACCGTGACGCCCGCGGCTATGTTGATCCCGCGCGCTGGGACAACGGGACGCCGGTTCTGTTCACCAACTACAACTTTAGCGGTTCACAAAACCAGTACGACAACGATAACAACCAGCGGCAGTATTTGAATATGCAGAATGGCGCCAATATAGGTCCATGGCGGCTACGTAACTATTCCACTTGGACGCATAACAATAACGACGCCCACTGGGATAGCATTAATAGCTGGCTGCAACGAGATATCAAAAGTCTGAAATCCCAGTTAGTGATAGGACAAAGCGCGACAGAAGGCTCAGTGTTCTCCAGCTATCAGTTTACCGGCGCACGAATCTACTCCGATGAAACCATGCTGCCCAACAGCCAGCGCGGTTTTGCGCCGACCATTCGCGGCATTGCGAACTCCAGCGCTATCGTCACGGTACGGCAAAACGGTTACACCCTGTATCAAAGCAGCGTTCCGGCGGGAGCTTTTGAAATCGACGATCTCTACCCTTCTGCGTTCAGCGGTGACTTAGACGTTACTATCGAAGAAGCCGACGGCAGCATACGCCATTTCGTCCAACCATTCTCCGCACTGCCGCAGATGCAAAGACCAGGGTATTTAAAATACAGCATCACCGCCGGACGGTTTCGCGCCGCCAGTTCGCAGGATAGCAACGAGCCTGAGTTCCTTGAAAGCACCGCCAGCTATGGCCTGAACAACGCGTTCACGCTATACGGTGGTCTGAACGTCTCGCAGGATTACCGGGGCCTGGCGCTAGGAATCGGCTCTACGCTCGGTGTACTGGGGGCAGTGTCGATGGACGTCAGCCGCGCGGACGCCCGGCTTGATAACAATGAAAACTATCGCGGCTACAGCTGGCGCACCCAGTACATCAAAGATCTACCAGAAAGCGGCACCAGCGTGTCACTAAGCTACTACCGCTACACCAACAGCGGTTATTTCAACTTCTCCGATGCCAACCAGAAGGATATCAATGCCGGTGACCGCCTGCGCAATGAAGCTCAGTTCACCGTCAACCAGTCGCTATTTGCCGACATCAGCTTCTACGCCTCCGGCTCGCAGCAGGAGTACTGGGATCGCGGGCGACAGGATAAAAACCTGTCCATCGGTCTGAACGGTAATTTGTGGGGCGTGAGCTATAACCTCAGCGGCCAGTTTACCGATTCGCAGGACAGAGACAATGACCGTACGCTTTCGCTCAGCCTGAGCGTACCGTTGGATCGCTGGCTGTCACATGCACAGGCAACATGGCGTACCACCGTTCAGCGAGATCGCGCAACTCAGCACGAAGTGGGCATCAACGGTTCGCTGTTGGAGGACCGTCGGCTGACCTATAACCTGAAGCAACGGCAGAACGAAGGTGGTGGTGAAGATAGCAGCAGCCTGTACGGCAGCTATCGTTCTGCCTATGGCACCATGAGTGCCGGCTACGACTATAGCAGCGATAGCCGTCAGATGAGCTACGGCCTCTCTGGCGGTATTGTCGCCCATAGCCACGGCGTGACCCTGTCGCAGTCGCTGGGTAATGCCTTTGCGCTAATTGACGCCAACGGCGCGGCGGGTATCCGGGTGAAAAACTACCCCGGCATTGCCACCGACTATTTTGGCTATGCCGTGATCCCCTATCTGACTGCGTATCAGGAAAACGCCATCTCTCTTGATACCACTATGATGCCGGATAACGTCGACGTCACCGAAACGGTGCGCACCGTGGTGCCTAATCGCGGTGCTGCCGTAACGGCGCACTTTATTGCTCAGACCGGCTACCGCGTGCTGCTAAAACTCGTCGATGCACGAGGAAAAGCGCTGCCCTTCGGCGCAGTAGCCAGCAGCCAGACGCAACAAAGCATCGTCGATGAAGGCGGTGTGCTGTATATCACTGGCGTGAACAATCAACCACAGAACTGGGCCGTGCGCTGGGGTAATCAGCCTGATCAACAGTGCCATTTCACCTTCAGTCTGCCGGATAATGCCGATCGCAGCGCCGCAATACAAAATGGGAACGCACTATGTCAATAAAGAATCCGTGGATAAAAAATGGAATTGCCACCGCGCTGCTGGCGCTATCTATCGCCCCGGTTTACGCAGCGACCGGGACCTGCTCCGCAACGGGCAGCTTTAACGCCAATGTAACCAGCGACTGGACGCAAGCACAGAATGTCGCGGGAATCTCGCTGGATCTGCCGACGCCGCTCTCAGGTAATGCTTATCAAATAGATTGCAACTGTGACGCGGGTGGCAAAGTGGCATTGTTCTATACGGTCACCAGCACGTTATCTGGAAACGATAAACTCAGCGAGTTTTACCATCTGAATGATAATCTGGATATTAAAGTCGAAGTTGATGATATTCCCGGTGCTACGGCCATCACACCGCAGAACGCTAAGCCCATCAAGGAAAGTGGCTCTTACAGCACCAGCAGCAGCAAAGGCAGCGTGTGTACCGCCGATCCGGCGGAGACCCGCGCTGCACCGGTGACGATTGGCGCAAGTACTCGTTTTACGCTGTACGTCACCAAACCCTTCTTAGGTGAATTGGTGATTCCGAACACGCTAGTCGCCTCAGTACAGGCCGGATGGAGCAATTCGTCCAGCACCCCGCCAATAAGCAGCATGGAAGAAATCGCCGAGTTGCGCATCCAGGGAAGCATCACCGTGCCTCAGAGCTGTAAAATAAACCAGGGGGACGTGATTCAGGTCGATCTTGGTTTTATCAACGCCAGCCGTTTCACTACCAAAAACCAAATGCCGGACGGCTATACGCCGGTCAGTTTTGACATTCAGTATGACTGCGGCGATACCTCAAGTATTAAAAATGACATGGAAATGAGGATTGATGGCGATGATGTGATTGATCAGTACACATTAGTCGCCCGCCGTCGGGAAGCCGATAACACCCCGGACATCGGCGTGAGAATGGCTCGTATCAACGGTGTCAACATCAGTATTCCGTTCACAAGTGGGTTTATCGGTATCGATGCTTCCGGTCGGGGTACCATCAACCTGGAGGCTTGGCCGATTAATCTGCTCGGCGGCACGCCAGCCCCCGGTAAAATTAGCGGTACTGCGACCATCACCGTTTTAGTGAAATAACAGCTCATATCATCGGTTGGTGCTGAACCAGTTCGATAAAATGTTGCAGGGCGGGCTTCAGCTTGCCTTTTTTCCACGCCATCAACAGCGCAATGGTCGGAACATCGCCAACAATAGGACGGAAAACAACCTGCCCGGTATTAAAATTATTCATATAACCGGGTATCAAAGTCACCCCCAGCCCCATACCGACCAGGTTCATGGTCACCAGAATGTTGGTTGCCACCTGCACAATGTTGGGCTGGCTTTTTTGCTGCTGAAACCAGTTTTTGACAATCATCGCTAACGCGCCGGAGTAGGCCGGATCGGTGCTGACAAAATTGACGCCATGTAGTTGTTCTGCGGAGATTACTTGCTCATTAGCTAACGGATGGTTCACCGGTAAAACCACTACTAACGGTTCATGAATCAGCTCCAGATAATCGAGATCCGGACTGTACACCGGGTGGCGCATTAAGCCCACATCCAGCTCTCCGCATAGGATCTTCTCTTCCTGCTCGGTGGTGATCAGACTCACCAGCTCAATGTGTGTATCCGGTTGCTTTAAACGAAACAGAGGCAGCACCTTCGGTAGCAGATTCACCTCTGCGGAAGGGACAAAACCGATGGCGAAATGATTATCTTCCTGCACCGTTTTACGGGCACGAACTTTGGCGTTTTCCGCCTGTTCGAGGATCGCCAGTGCATCTTGTAAAAAGCATTCTCCCGCCGCCGTCAGCGCAACTTTTCGTTTATCCCGCACCAGCAACGGAACGCCCACGCAAGTTTCCAGATCGCGGATCTGGCTGCTTAACGACGGCTGAGAGGTATGCAGCTTTTCTGCCGCTCGGGTGAAATTCAGCGCCTGCGCCACCGCTACGAAATAGCGTAAGTGCCTCAGTTCCATGCCCTTCTCCTTGTTATCGAAAAAATGTCTCAACTGGTAGAAATTTACTATTTCACAGATTGATAACTAACCAGCAACATCCTTAGTGTACAAAAAAAGAAGGTCAATACATCTTAGCTTTCAGGATTAAAAAATATGACCACACCCTCAAATTTAGACATCTACCAACTGATCGACACGCAAAACGGTCGCGTAACCCCACGAATTTATACCGACCCTGAAATTTACCAACTGGAACTGGAACGCATCTTCGGACGCTGCTGGTTATTTCTCGCCCACGAAAGCCAAATCCCCAAACCCGGTGATTTTTTTAACACCTACATGGGCGAAGATGCGGTTGTGGTGGTTCGCCAGAAGGACGGCAGCATCAAAGCGTTTCTCAACCAGTGTCGCCACCGCGCAATGCGCGTCAGCTACGCCGACTGCGGAAACACACGCGCCTTCACCTGCCCGTATCACGGCTGGTCGTACGGTATTAACGGCGAGCTGATCGACGTCCCGCTGGAACCGCGCGCCTACCCGCAAGGACTGTGCAAATCGCACTGGGGGCTGAACGAAGTTCCTGGCGTCGAGAGCTACAAGGGACTGATTTTCGGTAACTGGGATACCTCCGCGCCTGCGCTGCGCGATTATCTCGGCGACATCGCCTGGTATCTCGACGGCGTACTCGATCGTCGTGAAGGCGGCACCGAAATCGTCGGTGGCGTACAGAAGTGGACCATCGATTGTAACTGGAAATTCCCCGCCGAACAGTTTGCCAGCGATCAGTATCACGCGCTGTTCAGCCATGCCTCGGCCGTACAGGTGCTGGGGGCAAAAGACGACGGCAGCGACAAGCGCCTGGGCGACGGGCAAACCGCCCGCCCGGTGTGGGAAACCGCCAAAGATGCGCTGCAGTTCGGGCAGGACGGGCACGGCAGCGGATTTTTCTTTACCGAGAATCCCGATGCCAACGTCTGGGTCGACGGTGAAGTCTCCAGCTACTACCGCGATACCTACGCGGAAGCCGAGCAGCGTCTGGGTAAGGTTCGCGCCCTGCGTCTGGCCGGTCACAACAACATTTTCCCAACGCTTTCCTGGCTCAACGGTACTGCCACCTTAAGGGTCTGGCATCCGCGCGGGCCGGATCAGGTTGAAGTGTGGGCATTCTGTATTACCGATAAAGCCGCCTCTGATGAAGTGAAAGCCGCGTTTGAAAACAGCGCCACGCGGGCTTTTGGTCCTGCCGGATTCCTGGAGCAGGACGACTCGGAAAACTGGTGTGAAATTCAAAAACTGCTGAAGGGTCATCGCGCGCGCAACACCAGGTTGTGTCTGGAAATGGGACTTGGCCAGGAGAAACGTCGTGAAGACGGCATTCCGGGGATCACCAATTACATCTTTTCGGAAACCGCCGCGCGCGGTATGTATCAGCGTTGGGCCGATTTACTCAGCAGCGAAAGCTGGCAGGAAGTGCACGAGAAAACCGCCGCTTACCAGCAGGAGGTGATGAAATGAGCATCTTAGTTTCTCTGGAACTACACCACCGTATTACGCAGTTTCTCTACCATGAAGCCAGCCTGCTGGATGACTGGAAGTTTCGCGACTGGCTGGCACAGCTGGATGAAGACATTCGCTACACCATGCGTACGACGGTCAATGCCCAGACGCGCGACCGGCGCAAAGGCGTGCAGCCGCCGACCACCTGGATTTTCAACGACAACAAAGACCAGCTCGAACGCCGTATCGCACGGCTGGAAACCGGCATGGCCTGGGCGGAAGAGCCGCCGTCGCGTACCCGGCACCTGATCAGCAACTGCCAGGTCAGTGAAACTGGAGTTCCCGACGTCTTTGCCGTGCGCCTTAATTATCTGCTGTATCGCGCGCAAAAAGAGCGCGACGAAACCTTTTACGTCGGCATGCGCGTGGACAAAGTGCGCCGTTTGCCGGGCGATGAGTGGCGTTTGCTGGAGCGTGAGATCGTGCTGGATCAAGCGGTGATCACCTCCCATAACCTGAGTGTACTGTTCTGATGAGTCGTGTTTATGCCTGCCCTGTAGGGGATTTGCCGGAGGGTGAAGCGCTCCGGCTTGATACCTCGCCCGTCATCGCACTGTTCAACGTTGGCGGCGAGTTCTATGCCATTAACGATCGCTGTAGCCACGGTAACGCCTCGATGTCGGAAGGCTATCTGGAAGACGACGCTACGGTGGAATGCCCGCTGCATGCCGCCAGCTTCTGCCTGAAAACCGGCAAGGCGTTGTGCTTACCCGCCACCGATCCGCTAACCACTTACGCAGTATATGTGGACGGTAGCGATGTGTTTGTTGATATTCCAGAGGACGCAAGATGAGCGATTTACGCGATAACGTTGTCTTTATCACCGGCGGTGGCTCCGGCCTTGGCCTGGCGCTGGTCGAGCGTTTCATCGAAGAAGGTGCGCGGGTCGCCACGCTGGAACTGTCGCCAGCTAAAGTTGCCAGCCTGCGTCAGCGCTTTGGTGAACATGTACTGGCAATCGAAGGCAACGTCACCTGCTACGCCGACTATCAGCGCGCGGTGGATCAAATCCTGATGCATTACGGTACGCTGGACTGTTTTATCGGTAATGCGGGGATATGGGATCACAATGCCTCGCTGGTCAATACGCCTGCGGATGCGCTGGAGAGCGGCTTTCATGAGCTGTTTAACGTCAACGTACTGGGTTATCTGCTGGGGGCGAAAGCCTGTGCCGCTGCGCTTATCGCCAGCGAAGGCAGCATCATCTTTACCCTGTCCAATGCGTCATGGTATCCCGGCGGCGGTGGCCCTCTGTATACCGCCAGCAAACATGCGGCTACCGGGCTGATTCGCCAGCTGGCCTACGAGCTGGCACCAAAGGTACGTGTTAACGGTGTCGGTCCATGCGGTATGGCGACAGATCTACGCGGCCCGCAGGCGCTGGGACAAAACGATACATCGATTATGCAGTCGCTGACGCCGGAAAAAATCGCCGCTATTTTGCCGCTACAGTTTTTCCCTGAGCCTGCGGATTTTACCGGCCCGTATGTGATGCTGGCGTCAAAACGCAACAACCGCACATTAAGTGGCGTAATGATCAATGCCGACGCCGGTCTGGGTATTCGCGGTATTCGTCACGTTGCCGCCGGACTGGATCTCTGAGGAGGCGTTATGATCCAAAAAACTATCGCTATCGTCGGCGGCGGCCAGGCTGCGGCTATGGCTGCCGCTGCACTGCGCCAACAAGGATTTGACGGCGAAATACACCTGTTTTCCGATGAGCAGCATCTGCCCTATGAACGCCCACCGCTCTCCAAAGCGATGCTACTGGACGACAATCCGCAACTTCAGCCGGTACTCCCCGCTGACTGGTGGCGGGAACACAACGTACAGCTGCATCTGGGCGTCACGCTGCGTCACATTGACCGCACAACTCACACGCTGATGCTCGCCGATGGCCAGACCTACCGCTGGTCGCAGTTGCTGCTGGCGACGGGCGCTGCGGCACGCCCCCATCCGCTGTTGGATAAGCTGGGGGATCGTTGCTTCACCCTGCGCCACGCGAGCGATGCCGAGCGCCTGCGCGACATTTTGTTACCGGGCAAGTCGATTGTCATTGTCGGTGCGGGCACCATTGGTCTGGAACTGGCGGCCAGCGCGACTCAACGCGGCTGTCAGGTGACGGTGGTGGAGCTGGCGCCAACGGTCATGAGCCGCAACGCGCCTGCTCCGGTGCGCGACTACCTGCTAGCCCGCCACCAACTTGCGGGCGTGCGGGTACTGCTTAACAGCGCTATTGAGCATGCCGAAGCGGGAGAGTGTCTCTCGCTCACCCTGCAAAACGGTGAAACTCTCACCGCTGATGCGGTGATCTATGGCATCGGTATCGTGGCGAACGATATGCTGGCCCGTGAAGCGGGGCTGGAGACAGCGAACGGCATTATCGTTGACAGCGCCTGCACCACCTCCGATCCCGCGATTTTCGCCGCCGGTGATGTAGCGATAACGCGCCTGGCTGACGGTTCGTTAGTACGCGTGGAAAGCTGGGAAAACGCCAATTTTCAGGCACAGACTGCTGCCGCAGCAATGCTCAACCTGCCGTTGCCCCAAAAGACGCCTGGTTGGTTCTGGACCGACCAATATCGCGATAATTTGCAGTTTATTGGCGAAATGCAGGGAGACAGCTGGCTCGTACGCGGCAATTCAGATGCGCAGAAAGCAATATGGTTTAACTTACAGGATGGCGTGATTGTCGGGGCAGTAACGTTGAATCAGGGCCGAGAAATACGTTTATTGAGAAAATGGATTCAGGCAAAGAAAAAGCCGCCAGTGGCGGCTTTAATCGATGAAACAATCTTGCTTAAGTCAATATAACTACCGGATGGCACTTCATTTATTCGGCCTACACGTGAGTGACCTGTAGGCCGGATAAGGTGTTTACGCCACCATCCGGCAATCCGTATTACTTACGCATAAACCGGGAAACGTGCGCAGATATCCAGCACTTTACCTTTGACGCGCTCGATAACGGCTTCGTCATTGATGTTGTCCAGAACGTCACACATCCAGCCAGCCAGCTCTTTCACTTCCGCTTCTTTAAAGCCACGGCGAGTCACAGCCGGAGAACCGATACGGATACCGGAAGTCACAAACGGGCTCTTCGGATCGTTCGGTACGCTGTTTTTGTTAACGGTGATGTTAGCACGGCCCAGCGCGGCGTCAGCTTCTTTACCGGTCAGGTTTTTATCAACCAGATCCAGCAGGAACAGGTGGTTTTCAGTACCACCAGAAACCACTTTGTAGCCACGATTCAGGAACACTTCCACCATCGCTTTGGCGTTTTTGGCAACCTGCTGCTGGTAAACCTTGAACTCAGGCTCCATCGCTTCTTTCAGCGCCACAGCTTTCGCCGCGATCACGTGCATCAGCGGGCCGCCCTGCGCGCTTGGGAACACTGCGGAGTTCAGTTTTTTGTACAGCTCTTCGTCACCGCCTTTCGCCAGGATCAGGCCACCGCGTGGACCTGCCAGGGTTTTGTGGGTGGTGGTGGTTACAACGTGTGCATGTGGAACCGGGTTCGGATAAACGCCTGCGGCAATCAGACCCGCAACGTGCGCCATATCGACGAACAGGTATGCGCCGATGCTGTCGGCGATTTCGCGCATTTTTGCCCAGTCAACAACGCCGGAGTAAGCAGAGAAACCACCGATGATCATCTTCGGCTTGTGCTCTTTGGCCTGCTTCGCCATGTCTTCGTAGTCAATTTTGCCGGACTCATCAATTCCGTAAGGGATGATGTTGTACAGTTTGCCGGAGAAGTTAACCGGGGAGCCGTGAGTCAGGTGGCCGCCTTGCGCCAGGTTCATACCCAGAACGGTATCGCCCGGTTGCAGCAGAGCGGTGTAAACAGCGAAGTTAGCCTGAGAACCAGAGTGCGGCTGTACGTTAGCGTAGTCAGCGCCAAACAGCTCTTTTGCACGATCGATAGCCAGTTGCTCAACGATATCAACGTACTCGCAACCGCCGTAGTAGCGCTTGCCCGGATAACCTTCAGCGTATTTGTTGGTCAGCTGAGAACCCTGCGCCTGCATAACACGCGGGCTGGTGTAGTTTTCGGAGGCGATCAGTTCGATGTGCTCTTCCTGACGTACTTTTTCCTGCTCCATAGCCTGCCACAGTTCGGCATCATAATCGGCAATGTTCATTTCACGCTTTAACATCCGCATCTCCTGACTCAGCTAACAATAGAATTTCGGCCTAAAAAGGCAGTCCCTAGGACTTCGGCCAACAGTATAACCGAATCATTCTTCGATAACAGGTCTTGACAAAGGATTTTACGCAAACGATTACCTTCACGGTACGCAAGGCTTTGGAGAACAAAGGTCTGCTGAATTTCAACGGATTTCTTTTCAGGTTTGTGATGCAGATTTTTCACGATGTAACCTTTACAACGCAAAGTTACAAAGAACCATTTACAATGCAGGGGTATTTTTTATAAGATGTATTTGACATACATCATTAAAGTCTCAGATAAAGGAAGACCGTATGCTTGACGCACAAACCATCGCTACAGTGAAAGCCACCATTCCCCTGCTGGTTGAAACAGGCCCGAAACTGACCGCTCATTTCTACGATCGCATGTTTACGCATAACCCAGAGCTGAAAGAAATTTTCAACATGAGTAACCAGCGTAATGGCGATCAGCGTGAAGCGCTGTTTAACGCTATTGCCGCGTATGCCAGCAATATCGAAAACCTGGCAGCGCTGTTGCCAGCCGTTGAGAAAATCGCGCAGAAGCATACCAGCTTCCAGATTAAACCCGAGCAGTACAACATCGTGGGTGGCCATTTACTGGCAACGCTGGACGAAATGTTCAGCCCAGGCCAGGAAGTTCTGGATGCGTGGGGCAAAGCATACGGCGTGCTGGCGAACGTTTTCATCAACCGTGAAGCGCAGATCTACAGCGAAAATGCCAATAAAAATGGCGGCTGGGAAGGCACCCGTCCTTTCCGCATCGTGGCAAAAACCCCACGCAGTGCACTTATCACCAGCTTTGAATTTGAACCTGTCGACGGTGGCGCAGTAGCTGAATATCATCCGGGGCAATACCTGGGCGTCTGGCTGAAGGCGGAAGGTTTCCCGCATCAGGAAATTCGTCAGTACTCACTGACCCGTAAACCCGATGGCAAAGGCTACCGAATTGCGGTTAAGCGTGAAGACGGTGGTCAGGTTTCAACCTGGCTGCACAACCATGCGAATGTTGGCGACGTTGTTCACCTGGCCGCACCTGCGGGCGATTTCTTTATGGACGTCGCGACCGACACCCCGGTATCTCTGATCTCCGCGGGCGTGGGACAAACCCCAATGCTGGCGATGCTGGATACGCTGGCAAAAGCGAAGCATACGGCGCAAGTTAACTGGTTCCACGCGGCAGAAAATGGTGACGTGCATGCCTTCGCTGATGAAGTAAATGAACTCGGCAAAACGCTGCCACGCTTTAGCGCACACACCTGGTATCGTGAGCCAACCGAAGCCGATCGTGCGAAAGGTGCGTTTGATAGCGTAGGTCTGATGGATTTGAACAAACTGGAAAGCGCAATCAGCGATCCGGCGATGCAGTTTTATCTGTGCGGTCCGGTTGGCTTCATGCAGTTCGCCGCGAAGCAGCTGGTCGGTTTGGGCGTGAAAAACGAAAACATTCATTACGAATGCTTCGGTCCGCACAAAGTCTTGTAATGTATTACGCGAGCAGGCCGGATAAGGCGTTTACGCCACCATCCGGCAATCACTCTGCCTGATGCGCTACGCTTATCAGGCCAACAAATTAACGGCGCGGCTTAGATTGCCGCGTCGTCTTCTTCACCGGTACGAATACGAATAACGCGTGCCACGTCGAAGACAAAAATCTTACCGTCGCCGATCTTGCCGGTCTGAGCTGTACGAATAATGGTGTCGACGCAGGTATCAACGATGTCGTCAGTGACCACAATTTCAATTTTTACCTTCGGCAGAAAATCCACCATATATTCCGCGCCACGGTACAGCTCGGTATGGCCTTTCTGACGGCCAAAGCCTTTCACTTCCGTTACCGTCATCCCGGTAATGCCGACTTCTGCCAGCGCTTCGCGGACGTCGTCCAGCTTGAAGGGTTTAATAATCGCATCAATCTTTTTCATGCTATTCCTTGAAAAGGTCGCCTGTCTTTTGATCGAATAAAGCTAACATATTCCGCAGATTTATTCTTTGAAATCGTTTGCATCCAGCTCGTGTCGAGAAAGCAATTTATAGAATTCAGTGCGGTTGCGCCCTGCCATTCTTGCCGCGTGGGTCACATTGCCCTTGGTAATTTGCAGCAGCTTACGCAGATAGTTGAGTTCAAACTGGTTACGCGCCTCAACAAAGGTCGGCAGCGCGGTGTTTTCCCCTTCCAGCGCCTGCTCCACCAGCGCGTCGCTGATCACCGGCGAAGAGGTCAACGCCACGCACTGCTCAATTACGTTGACCAGCTGACGCACGTTGCCCGGCCAACTGGCAGTCATTAACCGCTTCATGGCATCGGTTGAAAAGGCGCGTACAAACGGTTTGTGCCGTTCAGCAGACTGGCGCAGCAGATGGTTCGCCAGCAGCGGAATATCTTCCGTACGCTCGGCCAGCGCCGGGATCTTCAGGCTCACCACGTTGAGGCGATAGTACAAATCCTCGCGAAATTCGCCCCGTGCCATCGCTTTGGGTAAATCGCGGTGGGTCGCAGAAACGATCCGCACATCAATGTCGATATCGCGGTTGCTGCCCAACGGTCTGACTTTTCGTTCCTGCAATACGCGCAGCAGTTTCACCTGTAACGGCGCAGGCATATCGCCAATCTCATCGAGAAACAGCGTGCCGCCTTCCGCGGCCTGAAACAGCCCTTCACGATTGCTCACCGCACCGGTAAAAGCGCCGCGCGCATGACCAAACAGTTCTGATTCCAGCAGTTGTTCCGGCAATGCGCCGCAGTTGATTGCAATGAAAGGTTTTTGGCTGCGCGGGCTGGCGTTGTGAATAGCCTGAGCGAAAACTTCTTTCCCGGTTCCACTTTGGCCGTTGATCAAGACGCTAACGTCCGATTGCGCCACCATCCGCGCCTGTTCCAGCAGGCGTAGCATCAGCGGGCTGCGGGTAACAATAGATTCGCGCCAGCTATCATCGGTGGCGGGCGCAGACTGTTCCAGCGCCCCGTCGATCGCGTGATACAACGCGTCCTTGTCGACTGGCTTAGTGAGAAAACTGAACACCCCTTGCTGGGTCGCCGCAACGGCGTCCGGGATGGAGCCGTGAGCGGTCAGGATAATCACCGGCATTCCAGGCTGCACTTTCTGGATTTCAGTAAACAGCTGCATGCCGTCCATTTCATCCATGCGCAGATCGCTAATAACCAGATCCACTTTTTCACGGTTCAGCACCCGTAACCCTTCCTGCCCACTTTCCGCGGTCACGACGCTGTAGCCTTCGCTGGTCAGTCGCATTCCAAGTAATTTTAACAGGCCCGGATCGTCATCCACCAACAGCAAATGCGCGGGCTTACGGCTTATCATGGCGTAACCTCATCGGCAGACGGCGCTGCGCCTTCTTCGTTATCAGGCGTAGTGAGTTTATCGTTCCCGTGCGGCGCATCAGGGTTGTAGCTACCGGCAGGTTTGCGCGTAGAAAGCTGGCGCTCAATATCGGTCAGATTCTCCAGCTTGCGGGTCGTGAGATCGAGCTGGGATTGCAAATGCTGTTGCTGTTGACGCAGCGTATCAAGATCGCTGTCGGACGCCTGCTGGAGTTTACTGTAGCGCATACGCTCTTCGGCAAGCTGCAGCTGCAACGTCTGGCTGCTGCGCCAGAGCTGGTAAAGCGGGCGCACCTGTGGCGGAATTTGCGGACTTAACGCATCGAGGCGCGTAACAGTCTCCCGCCTTTCAGGCGGCGTAATGTTGGCATTATCGAGCAAAATTCCACGTCTGAAAGCGCCCTGCCAGGTATCTGTCATCAGGGTGCTGGCTTCACTACGCGCCTGCACCGGCATCAGGCGATTAGCACAATCCATCGCCCGCAGCCAGTACAACGGATTGGTTTCTGTAGACTGGCCAGACAGCGACCAGATATCCGTACAGTCGGTTGCAAGGTAGTCCGCCAGTTGATTAGGCGGAATTTTCTCCTGCGAGGGATCGCCGATAATATGATTCACCGCGTTCGGGACACAACCAACCAGCGCCAGGCACGGCAGGCTTGCGAGGATGACGCGACGGAAAAAATGTCGTTTAAGCATTCGGACAACAACGTATGGCATACTCACCAGACTTAAGTTTATTTTAGTGATTTTTCGCAGTGGCTAGCGGCAGTTCTATGCGAAAACAAACGTTTTGCGCATGATCATCAACCAGATACAGTTTGCCACGCATACGGCGGATGCAATCTCTGGCAATGCTCAGCCCCAACCCGCTTCCTTTTACCGCCCCTTTTCGCTGATGGCTACCCTGGAAAAAAGGCTCGAAGATCATGGTCTGTTCTGCTTCAGGGATCGGTGTGCCGGTATTCATTACATCGATGTATACCGTTGAGCCATGCAAACTGCTGCGGATCCAAATGTTACCGGATTCAGCACCATAGTGCACCGCATTGGAATAAAGATTGTCCAGCACGCTCATCAACAGCATCGGTTCTGCCAGGCAGGTGTTCACCGCAAGCGCAACATCAGTATGTATCATTTTGGCGCGAGCGGGCAGGCTATGTGCAGAAACAACGCTTTCCACCAGCGGCGCGATTTCCACACTGTCAAGTTCCACCTCGTCATCAGCCAGCTTGCGGTTGTAATCGAGAAGTTGCTCAATCAGTTTTTGCAGGTTTCGGCTACTGTCATCCAGAATACCGACCACCTCTTTTTGCTCCGGTGTTAACGGGCCAACCACCTGATCGGCCAACAATTCGGTACCTTCGCGCATGCTCGCCAGCGGCGTTTTTAACTCATGGGAAAGATGGCGTAAAAACTGATGCCTTTGCGACTCAAGCCAGGAGAGGCGTTCGCTTAACCAGATGATTCGCTGCCCCACGGATCTCAGTTCCCGTGGCCCTGTAAATAATACGCTATCCCCCAGCGAGCGCCCTTCCCCCAGACAGTTGATCATCCGTTCAATGCCCTTCACCGGACCGATAATCATGCGGGTAAACAGCAGGACCATCGCCAGGCTGAGGAGAAACAGTACCAGCGCCTGCCAGCCAAAAAACTGCCCGCGTTCGGCTATTTCCTGCTGTAACTGCTGCCCACGAGAAAAAACCACGGTACGCGTTGCTTGCACCATCTCGGTATTGGCATTGGCGAACGCTTCCAGCCGTGCAGCCGACACGCTGTCAGGACCGCTGTTTTTACACTGCAACTGCGCGAGATCGTTAAGATCCTGACGCAACGCCTGGTAGAGCTTGGTATCTGGCAACACCCCCGCATGCGCATCCAGCATATCACTGTAGCGTTTACGCTGACTTTGGTAGACCCTGGCCAACGTTGGATCATCAAGCACACAGTATTGCCGATAGCTGCGCTCCATCTCCAGCGCGACGTTGGTCATCGCCTCGCTGCGTCTGGCGTCAATCAGCGTGGTGCGGTTGGTCAGCGCCGCCTGCGCGCTCAAGGCATTCAGACTTTGCCACGCCTGCCAGGCCAGAACTAACAACGGCAGCAGGATAAGCAAGAAGGCCAACATCACCAATTGACGTAAAGATCGGGGGAAAACTGACCAGCGCTTCAAGGCGTTACTCTCAATGGACAGGAATAAGATGATGCTAACTGAGGGAAGCGCCAGATACAACAAAGCCGGGATTAACCCGGCTTTGTTGTGGAATAAGGCGGTGCCTAACTCGACGTTTCGCCCGGAGGTTGATATGAGCAACGCTAATATCAGATGTTGGACGGCAGGCACCTTGTTGTGCGTCATTCGAAGTTTATGTAGCACGTCCCGAAGGGGCTGACATAAGAATGTGAATGAGCCACTGGTTAATATTATGCAGCATCTGTGCCAATATTCAAAACACTTTATTAACACAATGATAAATATGAAAAATATCATTACTTCCATAAATAATGATTTTGGCTGTTTTTTGCTCTCTCTGTCGCTAATCAGCAACACTCGTAGCACTTAAAAACAAATTCATTTTAAATCAAATAATTAAATGTCTCCTTTTGGAGACAACGCACCCCTGCCCATGTCGGCATTTCCCGACACTTTAGTTTTTGACTAAACGCCTTATCCGGCCGACAAAAAAAAGCCCCTCGCAAAGAGGGGCTTGATGACTATTGCGCGAATTAACCGAGCTGTTTGCGCGCGTTGCGGAAAATACGCATCCACGGGCTGTCCTCGCCCCAGTTTTCCGGGTGCCAGGAGTTGCTCACGGTACGGAACACACGTTCCGGGTGCGGCATCATAATGGTGACGCGACCATTTTCAGTGGTCACGGCAGTAATACCGTTCGGCGAACCGTTCGGGTTAGCCGGATAGGTTTCGGTCACCTTACCGAAGTTATCGACATAACGCAGCGCCACCAGACCTTTGCTCTCAAGCTGAGCCAGATGCGCACCGTCACGCACTTCCACACGACCTTCACCGTGAGAAACGGCAATCGGCATCATCGACCCCACCATGTCGGCAAGCAGCAAAGACGGGCTTTGCGTGACTTCGACCAGGCTGAAGCGGGCTTCAAAGCGGTCGGAGTGGTTACGCACAAAGCGCGGCCACAGGTCGCTTCCCGGGATCAGCTCACGCAGGTTAGACATCATCTGACAACCGTTACACACGCCGAGCGCCAGCGTTTGCGGGCGATGGAAGAAGGTTTCGAACTCATCACGGACGCGGTTGTTGAACAGAATCGACTTAGCCCAACCTTCCCCAGCGCCAAGCACATCGCCGTAAGAGAAGCCACCGCAGGCCACCAGCGCCTGGAAGTTACCCAGGCCGATACGTCCGCCCAGCAGGTCGCTCATATGCACATCGATGGCGTCGAAACCCGCACGGTGGAAGGCGGCTGCCATCTCAACGTGGGAGTTCACACCCTGCTCACGCAGTACGGCCACTTTGGGACGCGCACCGGTGGCGATGTACGGAGCGGCAACATCTTCGTTGATATCAAACGACAGTTTAACGTTGAGACCAGGGTCCGCATCGTTGGTTTTAGCGTCGTGTTCTTGATCGGCGCATTCCGGGTTGTCACGCAGACGCTGCATCTGCCAGGTGGTTTCCGCCCACCACATACGCAGGGTAGTACGGCTTTCGCTAAATACCGGCTGGCCGTTAGCGGTCAGGGTAAAGCGGTCGCCTTCAACGGCTTTACCGAGGAAGTGCACGCAGTCTGCCAGACCGTGAGCAGCCAGAATCGCTTCCACCGCCTCACGCTCAGCAGCACGAACCTGAATCACTGCGCCCAGTTCTTCGTTAAACAGCGCCGCCAGACGATCGTCACCCAGTGGGTGGATATCAGCGTCAATACCGCAGTGACCGGCGAAGGCCATTTCCGCCAGCGTAACCAGCAGACCACCGTCAGAACGGTCATGGTAGGCCAGCAGCTTACGCGCAGCGACCAGCGCCTGAATTGCGTCGTAGAAGCCTTTCAGTTGCTCAACGTTACGCACGTCGGCAGGCTTATCACCCAGTTGACGGTAAACCTGCGCCAGCGACGTAGCGCCCAGCGCATTGTGACCAAGACCGAGGTCAATCAGCAGCAGGGCGTTGTCTTCAGTAGACAGCTGCGGGGTAATGGTGTGGCGCACATCTTCCACGCGGGCAAAGGCGGTGATCACCAGCGACAGTGGCGAAGTCATTTCACGCTGCTCGTTACCTTCCTGCCAGCGGGTTTTCATCGACATAGAGTCTTTGCCCACTGGAATAGTCAGGCCGAGCGCCGGACATAGCTCTTCCCCAACGGCTTTTACTGCTTCGTACAGGCCAGCATCTTCACCAGGGTGACCCGCAGCCGCCATCCAGTTTGCCGATAGCTTAATGCGTTTGATGTCGCCAATCTGCGTTGCCGCAATGTTGGTCAGCGCTTCACCGACCGCCAGACGCGCAGAGGCAGAGAAGTCCAGTAGCGCAACCGGCGCGCGTTCGCCGATAGACATCGCTTCGCCGTAGTAGCTATCGAGGCTTGCGGTAGTGACCGCGCAGTTGGCGACCGGGATCTGCCACGGGCCAACCATCTGGTCACGCGCAACCATACCGGTAACGGTACGGTCACCGATAGTCACGAGGAACGTTTTCTCCGCGACAGTCGGCAGATGCAACACGCGGTTAACCGCATCTGCAATCGAGATTTCACCACGATTCAGGGCATCGCCTTTAGCTTTCAGCGTCTGCACATCGCGGGTCATTTTCGGTGTTTTACCCAGCAGCACATCGAGCGGCATGTCGATCGGCTGGTTGTCGAAGTGGCTGTCGCTCAAGGTCAGGTGCTGTTCTTCGGTAGCTTCACCGATCACCGCATATGGCGCGCGCTCGCGCTTACACAGTTCGTCAAATAGCGGCAATTGATCGGCAGCAACCGCCAGCACGTAGCG
Organism: Citrobacter sp. A316; assembly: GCF_002042945.1. Classification (NCBI taxonomy): domain Bacteria; kingdom Pseudomonadati; phylum Pseudomonadota; class Gammaproteobacteria; order Enterobacterales; family Enterobacteriaceae; genus Citrobacter; species Citrobacter sp. A316. The sequence continues at coordinate 34,027 of NZ_MVFZ01000020.1, read as the reverse complement.
TTCCTGGGATTCGTTACACCAGATTTCCAGCGGGCTCATACCCGGCTCGTCGCTGAGGATATCACGCAACTGGAACTTACCGCCGCGACCGCCATCGCTTACCAGCTCCGGCATGGCGTTAGACAGACCACCCGCGCCAACGTCATGGATAAACAGAATCGGGTTCGCATCACCCATCTGCCAGCAACGGTCGATAACTTCCTGGCAACGACGTTCCATTTCCGGGTTGTCACGCTGTACGGAAGCGAAATCAAGATCGGCATCAGACTGGCCGGAAGCCATAGAGGAGGCTGCCCCGCCGCCAAGACCGATGTTCATCGCCGGGCCGCCGAGGACGATCAGCTTGGCGCCAACGACGATCTCGCCCTTCTGCACGTGATCGGCACGGATGTTACCGATCCCGCCTGCCAGCATGATCGGTTTATGGTAACCGCGCAGCTCTTCGCCGTTGTGGCTGTTGACCTTTTCTTCATAGGTACGGAAGTATCCGGTCAGCGCCGGACGACCAAATTCGTTGTTAAACGCCGCGCCGCCCAGCGGGCCTTCGGTCATGATATCAAGCGCGGTAACAATACGGTCCGGCTTACCGAAGTCTTCTTCCCACGGCTGTTCAAAGCCAGGAATACGCAGGTTGGAAACGGAGAAACCCACCAGCCCGGCTTTCGGTTTTGCACCGCGACCGGTTGCCCCCTCATCGCGGATTTCGCCGCCGGATCCGGTTGCCGCACCCGGCCACGGAGAGATAGCCGTCGGGTGGTTATGAGTTTCTACCTTCATCAGGATGTGGGCTGGCTCCTGATGGAAATCGTAGCGGCCGGTTTTGTGGTCGGCAAAATAGCGGCCCACTTCAGAACCTTCCATTACCGCGGCGTTGTCTTTATAGGCAGACAGCACGTGGTCCGGCGTGGTTTCGAAGGTATTCTTGATCATCTTGAACAGCGACTTAGGCTGCTGTTTACCATCGATAACCCAGTCGGCGTTAAAAATCTTGTGGCGGCAGTGCTCAGAGTTGGCCTGCGCAAACATGTACAGTTCAATATCGTTCGGATTACGTCCCAGTTTGGTGAACGCATCCTGCAGATAGTCAATTTCGTCTTCCGCCAGCGCCAGACCCAGACGCAGGTTAGCGTCGATCAGCGCCTGACGTCCCTCACCCAGCAGATCAACGCTGGAGACCGGCGCTGGCTGATGATGAGCAAACAGTTTTTCGGCATCGTTCAGCGCAGGGAAAACCGTTTCCATCATGCGGTCGTGCAGTTCGTCGGCCACCATCTGCCATTGCTCAGCGGTCAGCGTAGAGGCTTCTACATACCAGGCAATGCCACGTTCCAGACGGCTAATCTGGTGCAGACCGCAGTTGTGGGCAATATCAGTCGCTTTAGAAGACCACGGGGAGATGGTGCCAGGGCGAGGCGTAACCAGCAGCAGTTTGCCTTCCGGGGCGTGGCTTTGCAGAGCAGGACCATATTTCAGCAGGCGTGCAAGCTGCGCGTGCTCATCTTCATTTAACGGTGCATTCAGATCGGCAAAATGGACGTACTCGGCGTAAATATTGTGGACCTGGAGGTTGGCAGCCTGAAAACGTGCCAGCAGTTTGTTAATACGGAATGCAGACAGTGCAGGTGAACCACGCAGAATTTCCATCATAAGTCTCTCGTCTTCTAAGCTTTCGGTGTGCCCAAGTGGGGGAAACGGGCGTCATTATAAAGAATCTACCGCGCCGACGAAACCGTTTGCGTCGAAATAAAATCACGACCTTCACTTATCATCAAATGCGGTCAGATTTCTGAATAAGTTGCCAACTGACGCAAGTTTAAGCAAAATGCCGTTCATTAATGACGACTTCACTTCTTAATCAACACCACAGCAGACAGAGACAACGTACGGTTCAGAGAATTAACTAATTGAAAAAATTAAAGATTAATTATCTGTTCATCGGCATATTGACGCTGTTGTTGGCAGCGGCCCTTTGGCCATCTATTCCCTGGTTCGGTAAAGCCGAAAATCGTATCGCCGCCATTCAGTCGCGGGGAGAGCTGCGCGTCAGTACCATTGATTCGCCATTAACTTACGCGACCCTCAACGGCAAAAAATTCGGTCTGGATTATGAACTGGCCCAGGAATTTGCCGACTACTTAGGCGTGAAGTTAAAAGTCACCGTACGCCAGAACATCAGCCAGCTTTTTGACGACCTGGATAACGGCAATGCCGACCTGTTAGCTGCAGGCCTGGTCTATAACAGCGAGCGGGTGAAAAATTACCAGCCAGGTCCGACCTATTATTCGGTTTCACAACAGCTGGTGTACCGGGTTGGGCAATACCGCCCGCGCACGCTTGCCACCGTGAACGAAAACCAACTGACTATCGCCCCGGGGCACGTGGTGGTTAATGACCTCCAGCAGCTAAAAGAGAAAAAATTTCCCGATCTGAGCTGGAAGGTTGATGACAAAAAGGGCACCACCGAACTGCTCGATGATGTAATCGCCGGAAAACTGGATTACACCATAGCCGATTCTGTCGCCATCAGCTTATATCAACGCGTGCATCCTGAGCTGGCCGTGGCGCTGGACGTCTCTGACGAACAGCCGGTGACCTGGTTTAGTCGCCTGGACGATGACAACACGCTGTCTGCCGCCCTACTGGATTTCTTCAACACCATGAATGAAGACGGTTCTCTGGCACAGCTGGAAGAGAAATATCTCGGGCATGGCGATGATTTTGACTATGTCGATACCCGCACCTTTTTGCGCGCCGTAGACAGCGTGTTGCCGGACCTCAAGCCGCTGTTTGAGAAATATGCGCAAGAGATAGACTGGCGACTGCTGGCCGCTATCTCGTATCAGGAATCACACTGGGATGCGCAGGCCACATCTCCGACCGGCGTACGCGGGCTGATGATGTTGACCAAAAATACCGCTCAAAGTCTCGGGCTGACCGACCGTACCGATGCTGAACAAAGCATCAGCGGCGGCGCGCGATATTTGCAGGACATGATGAGCAAAGTACCGGATACCGTCCCCGAAGGAGAACGCATCTGGTTTGCCCTTGCAGCCTATAACATGGGTTATGCGCACATGCTGGACGCACGGGCGCTGACGGTGAAAACCAAAGGCAATCCGAACAGTTGGTCCGACGTAAAACAGCGACTACCGCTGCTCAGCCAAAAGCCATATTACAATAAGTTGACCTATGGTTATGCGCGCGGCCACGAAGCCTACGCCTATGTGGAAAACATCCGTAAATACCAGATCAGCCTGGTGGGGTATCTGCAGGAGAAAGAAAAACAGGCGCTAGAAACGCAGCAACTGGCGCAGGATTACCCGGCGGTGACGCCAGCAGAACTAATAGGTAAAGATGAATTCCCGCTTTCGACGTTTCTGTCTCAGACGTCGTCAAACTACCTGTCGCACTCGCCTTCCCTGCTGTTTTCACCGCAGAAAAAAGAGGGTAAGTAGTCCTGGTAGCCTGATAAGCGCAGCACCATCAGGCTGAGAGTTACTGATTAGCAGATTTTTTCAGGGCCTTAATTTCCTGCCGGCGCATGCGGAAGAAATCACTGAGCAGCGTGGCGCATTCATCCCGCAGTACCCCTTCGGTCACTTCAACCCGATGATTCATTCCAGGGTGATGCAGCACATCCATTAATGACCCGGCAGCCCCGGTTTTCGCATCGCGCGCGCCAAAAACGACCCGACCGATACGGCTGTGCACCATCGCGCCTGCGCACATCACACACGGTTCCAGAGTGACATACAGCGTGGCATCTAGCAGGCGGTAGTTTTGCAGCACCAGGCCGCCCTGACGCAGCGCCATAATCTCAGCGTGGGCAGTCGGATCATGATGGCCTATCGGGCGGTTCCAGCCTTCGCCAATCACTCGGTTGTTATGTACCAATACCGCACCCACCGGGACTTCACGCTCATCCCAGGCGCGCTTAGCCAGCGTTAACGCATGACGCATCCAGTATTCGTGGCTAAATTCAACATCTGACAAAGGGGTAACTCCAGTAATCAAAGCGGGCGCATTATACACGTCATACTTCAAATTGCATGTGCGTTGGCTATTCGAGTTGCTGAAGCTCTCCGCGCGGCGTGACGCGCCAGCGATGCTGGCAAAAAGAGAGCAGCGGATTATCCTGATTACTGTCACTATAGCCACTGTAAAGCTGTAGCGGCGCGCCAATGTGGCGTTCCAGTTGTGTCACTTTCTCATGACCCAGACAGCGCAAAGTCAGTACCCATCCGCCGTATCCCCGCGCCATTTTGCTGGCGATCAGATTGACTCGCGGTAACCACGGAGTATCAAAGTAAACCTGCTCGACCAGTGACTGCGGAGAGCCTGTGATAAGCCAGATATCAGCGTCAGAGCTTAACAGGTAGGTTGTCAGCCGCTGCTGCACGAGCGGAAACGCCGTCACGTTATTGCGAAACCAGCGCACAAAGTCGGCCTGATGCGCTTTCAGACGCGCTTCGCTGCGGCCAAAAGTGCATCCCCATAACAGCAGGCTCATTGGCCAGCGGGCGGCACGCCCTTTTATCAGCAACGCCAGCGCAATCACCGGTAACAGAGGCAGCACAAGCAACGCGTTCAGCGGCTGGCGACGTAGCAGATAACGAATAAAACTACCGAACATATCCTGCTGGTGTAACGTGCCATCCAAATCAAAAAAGACAACGCGGCGCTGGTGATTGGTCAAACCTTATTCCTCTGGATCAGTGAATCCCAATAGCCAGGTAAACAGGAACCCGGCGATAACTGCTACCAGATAGCCTAACAGATAGAACATCACTTTTCCGGCAACAATCGTCAGTGCCAGCGGTAATCCGGAGATGCCAAAGGTGATGACCGTCGCCACCTTCCAGTAGCTAATCAGCGCCCCACCTACCGCGCCGCCAAGACAGGCACCGATAAACGGCTTACCCAGCGGCAGCGTAACGCCAAAAATCAGCGGCTCGCCAATCCCCAGCAGTCCGACCGGTAGCGCCCCTTTGATCACTTTCTTTAGCCGCGCATTGCGGGTTTTCATCAAAACCGCAATCGCAGCACCTATTTGCCCAACGCCCGCCATCGCCAGGATTGGAAAGAGCGCGTTATAACCGTGCGCCTGGACCAGTTCAACATGGATGGGCACCAATCCCTGATGAAGCCCGGTAAGTACCAACGGCAGGAAGGTTCCCGCCAGCACGGCACCGACCAGAAAACCGCCGCGATCGATAGCCCAGGATGCGCCGTGAGCGATAGATTCAGAAATCCATCCGCCAAGCGGTTGCAGCGCCACAATCGCGATTACACCGGTAATGATGGTGGTCAGCAGCGGGTTAAGGATAAGCTCCAGTGATTCTGGCAACAGCGTGCGGAATTTGCGTTCGATCCAGCACATCAGCGCGACCACCAGCAATACCGCGATCACCCCGCCACGCCCCGGCTGCAACGCTTCGCCAAACAGGGTAATTTGCGCCAGTTGAGGGCTGGAAAGGATCCCCGCCATCACCCCGCCCATTGCCAGGGAGCCACCGAAAACTTTGGCGGTATTCACCCCGACCAGAATATTCATAATGGCAAATACGGCGCTGCCAAATATGCCCATCAGTCCCAGCATGTTCGGATAGTGGGTCGCAAAATCCCCCACGATATCCGGGCGCTTAAGGATGTTAATAATGCCGGTAATCAAACCGGAGGCGATAAACGCCGGAATAAGAGGGATAAAGACGTTCGCCAGCTTACGCAGCGCATCGCTCATAGGCGCTTTGTACTTCGCTTTGACCTCTGACTTGGTGCGCTCAATATCATTTGCATCTGCATGCTCACCGCCATCGGCAATCAGGGAACGCATAGCATCCACCACTTTGGCCGCTTTACCAGGGCCGACAATAATCTGGTGCTGTGCGCCCTGCTTCACGTAGCCGCTAACGCCGGGCAGTTGCCTGAGACGGGGAATATCGATCTGCCCGTCATCCTGAACTTCCACCCTGACACGGGTCATACAGTTTTCCAGACGCAGAATATTGTTCTCTCCACCAACGCCCAGCAGGATGTCGCTGGCCAGCAACGCCGTCTTATCCATATACACCTCTTAGTGTTCTAACGCCGCGCGTAAAAAACCCTGGTGAGCGGCAAGCTTTTCGCGGGCGGCAGCGGCATCCAGGCCGGTGAGCGCCATAAAAATAGCCGGCTTAACATCATAATCCGTCTGCTTCAGCAGTGTTTCAGCTTGAGCACGCGCAATGCCGGTGGCTTCAACCACCATACGGCACGCCCGATCGACCAGTTTGACGTTGGTTGCCTGCATATCCACCATCAGGTTCTGGTACACCTTGCCAAATTTCACCATCGCGCCGGTGGAGATCATATTGAGCACCAGCTTTTGCGCGGTGCCGGATTTCAGTCGTGTTGACCCGGTCAGCGCCTCTGGCCCCACTACCGGAGAAATGGCAATATCCGCTTCATGCGCGATAGGGGAATCCGGATTGCAAGAAATAGCCGCCGTCGTACAGCCCACCGAACGCGCATATTTCAACCCACCAATGACATACGGCGTACGACCAGAAGCTGCCAGCCCCACCACCAGATCCTGTGCGGTAAGATTAAGCTCACGCAGATCGGTTTCGCCTAGCTGCGGGTTATCTTCCGCGCCTTCTACCGCCTTCAGTAAAGCGCCCGGTCCCCCGGCAATCAGCCCAACCACCAGACCGTGCGGGACGCCGAAGGTTGGCGGGCATTCAGACGCGTCCAGCACCCCAAGACGCCCGCTGGTACCGGCTCCCATGTAAATAATGCGTCCACCTGCTTTTAGCGCGTCAGCTGCCGCATCGACCGCACGCGCAACTTCAGGAAGAGTTGCTTTTACTGCTTCAGCTACCAGCGTATCCTGTTGATTAAAACGATGAACCAACTCCAGAGTAGAGAGCGCATCCAGATCCATGGTCTGAGGATTGCGGGTTTCTGAAACTAACGCACCGAGATTCATTTTTTGTTCCTTAGGAATTTTTAATTCATAATAATCTGTCATAATGGAATATTATATTCACTAAGGCGAGTGATATTTTGTTTTGTAATCGCCATCACATTTTCGCCAGGAGAAAGCATGAACTGTTTAATTCGCATTCGTCAGCGTTATCCGGATCTCGCGCAAAGCGATAAAAAACTTGCGGATTATCTTCTTGCTCAGCCGGATACTGCGCGTCATCTCAGCTCACAACAGCTGGCTTTTGAAGCGGGTGTCAGCCAGTCCAGCGTAGTGAAATTCGCGCAAAAGATGGGCTTTAAAGGATTCCCGGCACTCAAACTGGCGATTAGCGAAGCGTTGGCCAGCAATCCCAATCCCCATTCCATTCCGGTACATAATCAGATTCGCGGTGACGACCCTATGCGGATGGTGGGCGAGAAGCTGATTAAAGAGAACGTGGCGGCGATGCATGCGACGCTGGACGTCAACAGCGAAGAGAAACTGATGGAGAGCGTCACGATGCTGCGTTCAGCCCGCCGCATTATCGTGACCGGGATTGGCGCATCGGGTCTGGTAGCGCAGAATTTTGCCTGGAAGCTGCTGAAGATTGGTTTTAATGCGGTGGTGGAACGCGATATGCACGCCCTGCTGGCGACAGTGCAGGCGCTTTCGCCCAACGATCTGCTGCTGGCTATTTCATATACTGGGGAGCGTCGCGAACTCAACCTGGCTGCGGATGAAACGTTGCGCACCGGCGCGAAAATCCTCGCCATCACCGGATTTACACCGAACGCCCTGCAGCAACGGGCAAGTCATTGTCTGTACACGATTGCCGAGGAGCAGGCCACACGCAGCGCAGCGATTTCCTCCACCCATGCGCAAATGATGCTCACTGATTTACTGTTTATGGCGCTGGTGCAGCAGGATCTGGAGCATGCCCCGGAACGTATTCGCCACAGCGAAGCACTGGTAAAAAAACTGGTCTGAGCAAAGAATGCGCGTATAATGCCCGCCCGATTTGTGATGTTTTGAGAGTTTCCTGATGGCCCTGTTAATCACTAAAAAGTGTATCAATTGCGATATGTGCGAGCCCGAATGCCCGAATGAGGCGATTTCGATGGGTGATAGCATTTACGAGATTAACAGCGACAAGTGTACGGAATGCGTAGGCCATTACGACACGCCAACCTGCCAGAAGGTGTGCCCGATTCCCAATACTATTTTGAAAGATCCGGCGCATGTCGAAACAGAAGAGCAGCTGTGGGATAAGTTTGTGCTGATGCACCACGCCGATAAACTTTAACCGCGTCGCCATCTGGCGATGAAACCTCTGCCCTGCCCCTGCAACAAACGCATAACCCGTAGGCCGGATAAGACGCTACGCGTCGCCATCCGGTAACGTCCTGAATCTAACTTTCGATAATCACCGTGGCGCAGGCGTAGTGACGCTCATCGGCCAGCGTCACATGCATATGCGCGATGCCGAGTTTTTCCGCCAGTTTTAACGCCTCTCCCCATAATCGCAGGCGCGGCTTACCGAGTTCGTCGTTAAAGACTTCAAACTGATTAAACGCCAGCCCATTGCGAATACCCGTGCCAAAGGCTTTTGCTGCCGCCTCTTTGACTGCAAAACGCTTCGCCAGAAAACGCACCGGCTGCTGATGCGTTTCCCAGATTGCCCATTCGTTGTCGCTGAGCACACGTCTTGCCAGGCGGTCGCCGGAACGGGAGATCACCGCTTCGATGCGGGCAATCTCCACGATATCCGTACCTAATCCCAGAATCGCCATTAGCCACGCGCTTCCAGCATCAGGCGCTTCATTTCGACTACGGCCTCTTTCAGGCCGCTCATCACCGCACGTCCGATAATGGCATGGCCAATGTTCAGCTCGTGCATTTCCGGGATCCGCGCGATAGCTTTAACGTTATGATACGTCAGACCGTGACCCGCATTCACCTTCAGGCCAAGGCTTGCAGCATAAGTCGCCGCTTTGGCGATACGCGCCAGTTCGCTGGCCTGTTCTGCGTCGGTTTTCGCATCGGCGTAACAGCCGGTGTGAATTTCAATAAATGGCGCGCCAACTTCCGCAGCGGCCTTAATCTGCTCTTCATCAGCATCGATAAACAGCGAAACCAGAATACCTGCGTCCGCCAGGCGTTTGCAGGCATCGCGCATCTTGTCACGCTGACCGGCGACGTCCAGACCACCTTCAGTGGTAACTTCCTGACGTTTTTCCGGCACCAGGCAGCAAAAATGCGGCTTAGTCTCAACGGCAATCGCCAGCATCTCTTCGGTGACCGCCATTTCCAGATTCATACGCGTATCCAGCGTCTGGCGCAAAATACGTACGTCACGGTCGGTGATATGGCGACGGTCTTCACGCAGGTGTACGGTAATACCGTCCGCGCCCGCCTGTTCAACGATAAACGCTGCCTGAACCGGGTCCGGATATGCGGTACCGCGTGCATTACGTAAAGTGGCAATGTGGTCAATGTTGACGCCTAACAGTAATTCGGCCATGACAATCCTCGTTTTTTATTTTCGCTTCGGCATAAACTGCCGGAATAATTCGCGGCTCTTTAAGGGCTTACCACCAAGATACGGCTTTAACGCCATGCGGGTAAAGCGTTTCGCGGCGCGAAGCGTATCAGCATCTGGAAATTCCCGCGATTCGAGCGCTTTCAGATGGCGTCCGGTAAAGGTGGCGTTATCAATCACTACGCTTGCGATAAACCCTTTTTCTTCCCGGTAGCGATAGGTCATGGTGTCGTCTACCGGCTCGCCGCTGCCCGCACAGTGGGTAAAATCCACGCCGTAACCCAGATGACCGAGTAAGGCCAGCTCAAAGCGACGCAACGCAGGTTCTGGCGAACCCGTCGCGCCAGCCAGCGCCTGAATACAGTTCAGGTAATCGAAAAAGAGTGCAGAAAAGCGGGTTTCGTACTCGAGTACGCGCGAGACAAGCTCGTTGATATACAAGCCGCTGTACAGCGTGATACCGCTAAGAGGGAGTGCCAGAGAAACGGCTTCGGCGCTGCGCAAGGTTTTGACCTCGCCACGCCCACCAAAGCGAAGCAATAACGGCGTAAAAGGCTGGAGTGCGCCTTTAAGATTGGAGCGTTTGGAACGTGCACCTTTGGCTACAAGGCGCACGCGGCCCGACTCTTCCGTGAAGACGTCCAGCACGAGACTGGTTTCGCTCCACGGGCGGCTATGCAGGACAAAAGCGCGTTGCCATCCTTCCATATACTCGCCGCGTTTCAGAAGATGTGTTTAGACGTCGTCGCCGTAACCGAGGCTGCGCAGCGCGCGTTCGTCATCGGCCCAGCCGGATTTCACTTTCACCCACAGTTCGAGGTGAACAGGCGCTTCGAACATTTCCTGCATGTCTTTACGCGCTTCAATACCGATGGTTTTAATTTTGGCCCCTTTGTTGCCAATAACCATCTTCTTCTGCCCTTCACGTTCAACGAGGATCAGACCGTTAATATCGTAACCACCGCGCTCGTTGGAGATAAAACGCTCAATCTCCACGGTAACGGAGTACGGCAGTTCAGCACCCAGAAAACGCATCAGCTTTTCACGGATGATTTCAGAGGCCATAAAGCGCTGAGAACGGTCGGTGATGTAATCTTCCGGGAAGTGATGAATAGCCTCCGGCAAATGCTTACGCACGATGCCCGCAACGGTATCGACATTCAAGCCGGTTTCGGCAGAAATCGGTACGATATCAAGGAAGTTCATCTGGCTTGCCAGGAACTGCAGGTGCGGCAGCAGATCGGCTTTTTCCTGAACGTTGTCTACTTTGTTCACAGCCAGAATAACCGGGGCTTTACCATCACGCAGCTTGTTGAGCACCATTTCGTCGTCCGGCGTCCAGCGGGTGCCTTCGACAACGAAAATAACCAGTTCAACATCACCGATAGAGCTGCTCGCCGCTTTGTTCATCAGACGGTTGATCGCACGTTTTTCTTCCATATGCAGACCCGGGGTATCAACATAAATCGCCTGATACGCGCCTTCGGTATGGATGCCAACAATACGGTGACGTGTTGTTTGAGCCTTACGTGAGGTAATAGAAATCTTCTGCCCAAGCAGATTATTCAAAAGGGTGGATTTGCCGACGTTCGGGCGGCCGACGATGGCAATAAATCCGCAGTAAGTTTTCTCTTCGCTCATTCCAGCTCCAGTTTTTTCAACGCCTGTTCGGCGGCAGCCTGCTCAGCCTTACGACGGCTCGAACCTGTGCCAACCACCGGTTCACTCAGGCCGCTGACCTGGCAGTGGATAGTAAATTCTTGATCGTGTGCTTCACCACGCACCTGCACCACCAAATAAGACGGCAGAGGCAGGTGGCGACCCTGCAAATATTCCTGCAGGCGCGTTTTCGGATCTTTTTGTTTGTCGCCTGGGCTAATTTCATCCAGACGAGTTTGATACCAGTTCAGGATCAATTGCTCAACGGTTTGAATATCGCTGTCAAGGAAGACGCCGCCAATTAAAGCTTCAACGGTATCCGCCAGAATCGATTCACGACGGAAGCCGCCGCTTTTCAGCTCGCCTGGCCCCAAACGTAAACATTCACCGAGATCAAACTCACGGGCTAATTCAGCCAGCGTATTGCCGCGAACCAGCGTCGCGCGCATGCGGCTCATATCACCTTCATCCACACGCGGGAAACGGTGATACAGCGCATTAGCGATAACAAAGCTCAAAATAGAGTCGCCTAAAAATTCTAAACGCTCGTTATGTTTGCTGCTGGCACTCCGATGAGTTAATGCCTGCTGCAACAGCTCCTGATGATTAAAAGTGTAGCCCAGCTTCCGTTGAAGCCGATTAATTACGATGGGGTTCATGCGATACCAATAAATGAATGCGTCAACAATTCAGCACACGAAACAGACCTGATATACGCACTTCGCTTAGCCGTTTGGCTCCGGCTAAATGCATTTGTATACAAACCAACGCTGTTTCGTGTGCCGTGGCAACCTGTCGGTGCCAACCTAAAACTTCGGGGGAATATTCTATACACAACGACAAGGGATGTCGTTAGTCTGCGGGAATTTATCCGAGAAATAATTCACGCTGTCGCCATAATGACGACAACGTGAACGATTATCGGCAATTAATGAATTCCACCAATACGGCTTAAACGCACACCGGTCGGCCATTCACCTTCTTGCTTATCGAAACTCATCCAGATAGCGGTCGCTTTACCAACCAGATTCGCTTCCGGTACAAATCCCCAGTAACGGCTGTCCGCGCTGTTATCACGGTTATCACCCATCATGAAGTAGTGCCCCGGCGGGACGATCCAGGTTGCCAACGGCTGACCAGGCTGACGGTAATACATCCCTACCTGATCCTGCGCAATCGGCACGGTCAGAATGCGGTGCGTAACCTCACCCAGCGTTTCTTTACGCTCGGAGAGGCGAATACCGTTATCTTTCGTTTCATTCAGCGGAACTTCAAAGAAGCCGCTGGTTGCTTCCCCGCCGTTACGGCGAGCAAAGGTCTGCACAAAATCACTTGGCTGAACATCAGAGTACGTTACCGGCAGCGCGTTTTCACACGCCTGGCCGGAACGGCATCCTGGCTGAATAGTCACCTCTTTCGCCACTGGATCGTACGTTACTTTGTCTCCCGGTAAACCGACAGCGCGCTTAATGTAGTCCAGACGCGGATCTTCCGGGTATTTAAACACCACGATATCACCGCGTTTCGGATGACCGGTTTCGATCAGCGTTTTCTGGTAAATCGGATCTTTAATCCCGTAGGCGAATTTCTCCACCAGGATAAAATCACCGATAAGCAGCGTCGGCATCATCGAACCTGACGGGATCTGGAACGGCTCATAAATAAATGAACGCACCACCAGCACAATCGCTAAAACCGGGAAAACGGACGCCCCGGTTTCCAGCCAGCCTGGCTTAGGTGCCACTTTTTTCAGCGTAGCTTTATCCAGTGAATCACCTGCAGCAGCTTGCGCTGCTGCCTGACGCTCCCGGCGTTTTGGCGCGAAGATGAATTTATCTACGCACCATAAAATGCCCGTCACCAGTGTGGCAATCACCAGAATCAGGGCAAACATGTTCGCCATGCCAACTCCTTAAGATTATTTGCTGTCTTTACCGACATGCAGAATGGCGAGGAACGCTTCCTGCGGCAGTTCGACGTTACCGATCTGCTTCATGCGCTTTTTACCCTCTTTCTGTTTTTGCAGCAGCTTTTTCTTACGGCTGATATCGCCACCGTAGCATTTCGCCAGAACGTTTTTACGCAGCTGCTTAACCGTTGAACGCGCGATGATGTGCGTGCCGATGGCCGCCTGAATCGCGATATCAAACTGCTGACGAGGGATCAGATCTTTCATCTTCTCGACCAGCTCACGGCCACGGCTCTGGGAGTTGTCGCGGTGAGTGATCAGCGCCAGCGCATCGACACGTTCGTTGTTGATGAGGACATCAACGCGTACCATGTCAGACGCCTGGAAGCGTTTGAAGTTATAGTCCAGCGACGCATAGCCGCGAGAGGTCGACTTCAGACGGTCGAAGAAGTCGAGTACGACTTCCGCCATCGGAATCTCATAGGTCAGCGCTACCTGGTTACCGTGGTAAACCATGTTGGTCTGGACGCCACGCTTCTCGATACACAGGGTGATGACGTTGCCAAGGTAAGCCTGCGGCAGCAGCATGTGACACTCAGCGATCGGCTCACGCAGTTCGTAGATGTTGTTCAGCGGCGGCAGCTTGGACGGGCTATCGACGTAGATAGTCTCTTTCGCCGTGGTTTCAACTTCGTAGACTACTGTCGGCGCGGTCGTGATCAGATCCAGATCGTATTCACGCTCAAGACGTTCCTGAATGATCTCCATATGAAGCAGACCAAGGAAGCCACAACGGAAGCCAAAGCCCAGCGCGGTAGAGCTTTCCGGTTCATAGAACAGGGAGGCGTCGTTCAGGCTCAGCTTGCCAAGCGCATCACGGAAGTTTTCGTAGTCGTCAGAGCTCACCGGGAACAGACCGGCGTAAACCTGCGGCTTCACTTTTTTAAAGCCTGGCAGCGGTTTGTCTGCCGGGTTACGCGCCTGCGTCAGGGTATCGCCAACCGGTGCGCCAAGAATGTCTTTAATCGCACAAACCAACCAACCTACCTCGCCGCATTTCAGCTCGGTACGGTCAACCTGTTTTGGCGTGAAGATACCCAGACGGTCGGCGTTATAGACCTGACCGGTGCTCATCACTTTAATTTTGTCGCCTTTACGCATGGTGCCGTTTTTAATACGCACCAGTGACACCACGCCAAGGTAGTTATCGAACCAGGAGTCGATGATCAGCGCCTGCAATGGGCCTTCCGGATCACCTTCCGGCGGCGGAATGTCGCGTACCAGACGTTCAAGAACGTCAGTGACGCCAACGCCGGTTTTCGCCGAGCAGCGAACGGCATCAGTTGCATCAATACCGACGATATCTTCGATCTCTTCCGCTACGCGCTCGGGATCGGCGGCTGGCAGGTCAATTTTGTTAAGTACCGGCACCACTTCCAGATCCATTTCCATGGCGGTATAGCAGTTAGCCAGGGTCTGCGCTTCAACACCCTGCCCGGCATCAACCACCAGCAGTGCACCTTCACAGGCGGCAAGCGAACGGGAAACTTCATACGAGAAGTCAACGTGGCCCGGAGTGTCGATAAAGTTAAGCTGATAGGTTTCACCATCAGATGCTTTGAAATCGAGCGTCACGCTCTGCGCTTTGATAGTAATACCGCGCTCACGCTCAAGATCCATCGAGTCGAGAACCTGCGCTTCCATTTCACGGTCAGACAGGCCACCGCAGATCTGGATAATACGGTCAGACAGCGTCGATTTACCGTGGTCGATGTGAGCTATGATTGAAAAGTTACGTATGTTCTTCATATAGTGTAATTATTGTGCCTTACGCCCGCCGGAGCAGGCTCTGAGAAGTCGCTGATCTGAGCTTAACGTCTGTTTAAGTGAAACGCCGCATTCTACACTACAACGCTGAGGCGAGGAAATGTTCATAGAGCAAGGATAGCGGGAACTGGAAACAACTTTGCAAAGTCGGTGAAACTTTTGCCGGATGGCGGCATAAACGTCTTATCCGGCCTACGTCTGCATCTGAGCACGCTGTAGGCCTGATAAGCGCAACGCCATCAGGCAAAGATATCACTGCTGGGTTTCGACGCGAATAAGATCGGGTGGGAGAGCAACGTTCAGAATGACCGGCTGCCAGGCTTCGCGTTCAGCAAGCTTACGAGAGTATCCACGAGCAATCAGGAATCCGCCCACGCCCCCCAGCACTGCGCCGCTTAATGCCGCAAGATCGGAACCAAACAGCACCTGGAACAGCGCCGCGAAAAGAAACAGTCCTGCCAACGGAGACATGTAGACCAGCATCGCCGATCCCAGCAGGCTACCTTCGGCAATGCCCAGTTCAACTTTTTGACCAGGGGTCAAGGGTTCGTCGCAGGGCACCACGATGGTATGCGTGGTCTGTGGCCCCAGTTTGTTCAGCACGCGGCTCCCGCATCCGGCCCGGGAAGCACAGCTGCTACATGATGCTTTAACATCACAGCTGACCGTCGCCAGACCATTTTGCCAGGAGACGACCGTCGCCCACTCTTTAATCATTGCGCTGCCCTGAACTTGATATTGTCCGCGATACGCTTCGCCGTTTGCGGTGGAAGCTCGCCCACAATCGTAATTTCCGCGTTATCACGCACGCTGGTGCTGACCGTTCTACGGCCGGTACGCAGCAGTTGATCGGCGCTATTCTGCGTCGCACGGTTCACGTTCACGGAGAAACTAAACAGGCCATCAGAATAAAGGCGTGATTCAATTGGCATGTTATCCATCGTCGGCAGCGGACGTCGACTGCTTGAGACCTCACTGAAACCTTGCGGCAACCACGACGGACTCCAGTTGAAGTTGGTTTTCTCCCCCGCAGGAACCGACAGCAACGGTGGTAAATTCGCTTTTGCTAACGTCTGCATGCTATCGCTAACACCGTTATTCACAGTAAAGGCGATGACGCGGAACTGTTCCAGCGTTTCGCCATCACGATCGAGGAGATCGACACGCATTGGCAGCTTGGTCTCCGTGTCCATCCAAACGATATAGCTGTAACGGGTGCCGTCACGCGCCACAACGCGGATCACTTCACAGAGCCGATCGGCAATACGGGTGCGGCCTACTGAGATAAAATCATAGTAGGGAGCAAGGCGTTTGAAATCGGTGTAAATCAGGGATGGCAGAGAATCAACGATATAATCGCCGTTCAGCGTGAACGGTTCGAGACCAGGCTCAAAATAGCTAATTTCGTTGCCGCGTTGCACCACTTCCCGGCGCGGTCCATCCATTTGTAATAGTTGCGCGAGTGGACGGTTATCCTGGCGGGCATGACGATAACGTAGGGATTCAACACCCTGCTTATTGATGCTGACAAATGACAGCTCATAGGTTAGCGACTGGCTGGCCAGATTCATCTGCTGCAACAACGCCCCGGACGCAGGATTGGCCGAGGCGTTTACAGAGAAGAACAGGCTACCAGCCACAAGTGACATGGCAAACCAAAGTTGCTTCATTACTGCGATTGCGTTCCTAAAGTTTGAATTCCTGGCACCTGCACAGCGGCTTGCTGTGTTTGCGCCTGCTCAAACTGAAGCTGTTCAGAGTGCAGTCGACGTTGCAGTTCGTAATCCTGCAACATGGCATTAATACGACGACGCTGCTCCTGTACCTGCTGTTGCTGACCGCCACTTGCCGTCGCGTCAGAAGGTACACCCAGGCTTACCGGACTGGCTTTACCCATCATCGGTAATGTATTAAATACCGGTGTTTCGGGCTGCTGGGACGTTTCAGATTGCCCATTATAGTGCTGGACGCCAACGATAACTGCAAGTGATACGCACGCGGCCACACCCATTTGGGTAAGCTGCGCGGCCCACGGACGCATTTTCTTCCAGAATGGCATTTTCTGCCACTGGTGCGGTGCTGGCTGGGCCTCAGGAATCAATGGCGCCGTCTGACGTACTGGCTCATCCTGGATGGCGGCCATTACGCGGGCGGAAATATCGAAATGGAGAACGTCGGCGGTATCACCTCGCATGGAATCGCGAATCAGGTGATAACTCTCCCAGGTTTTTTGCATTTCCGGGTCGTGAGTTAGCTCTTTGAGTAACTCAGTATCCAGCGTTTCGCCATCCATTAAAGCGGAAAGTTTCTCTTTCTGCATGCCTAATACCTTTTCCAGTATCCCGCTATCGTCAACGCCTGATAAGCGGTTGAACTTTATTATCAATAGCTTCCCTCGCTCGGAAGATACGTGAACGCACCGTACCTACCGGACAATCCATGATAGCGGCTATCTCTTCATAGCTCAGGCCATCCAGCTCCCGCAAGGTTATTGCCATGCGTAAATCTTCCGGGAGGGACTCAATAGTTCGGAAAACTATCTGTCTCAGTTCTTCTGACAACATTAAGTTCTCAGGGTTCGAAATTTCTTTCAGCGCACCGCCACTTTCGTAATTTTCTGCTTCAATCGCATCAATATCACTTGAAGGTGGACGACGCCCCTGAGCGACCAGGTAATTCTTCGCTGTATTGACTGCAATACGATACAGCCAGGTATAAAAAGCACTATCTCCCCGGAACGAGTCCAGCGCACGATAGGCTTTGATAAATGCTTCTTGTACTACATCGGGTACATCACCCGACGGTACATAGCGAGAAACCAGACTCGCCACCTTATGCTGATAGCGCACTACCAGTAGGTTAAAGGCTTTCTGATCTCCCTTCTGGACCCGTTCTACCAGGACCTGGTCCGTTAACTGCTCGCTCATCCGAGGTAAAGTCTCCCCAAACCAAATTTCCACGCGCCTTCGAAACGCCACTCCATCAGCTTCACTATGAGCAAGCAAATGCTTAGAGTGCTCAAGTTTCGTAAAGTTCCGTTACGCATTGTTTTTTGTTTGTCATGTTGTAGACAGGTCTTATCTCTCATTATAAGTCTACATAACCCGATCAACGCACTATCTGTACAGAAATGCCCATTTCACCGCTTGCAGAGTAACCCAACGGGCACTTTATTTCATCACATAATCTGATGCTAACGGCCTGCTTCACAAAATATTTTTGCCTATTTAGCCCTCATCATGCTTTTCTTTCATGTTTAGTCATTGCAACACATTTAAAAATAAAACGTGCAGTATCGCGCAATGTGGTGCTATGGTGACCAAACACTGTTTAGTAAATTAAACAAAGATCATGAATACGACTCCTGAATTATCCTGTGACGTGCTGATCATTGGCAGCGGGGCTGCCGGACTCTCACTGGCGCTGCGCCTGGCTGAAAAACATCAGGTTATTGTGCTGAGCAAAGGGCCGGTCAGCGAAGGCTCGACATTTTATGCCCAGGGCGGTATTGCCGCTGTTTTCGATGAAACCGACAGTATCGACTCCCACGTTGAAGATACGCTGATTGCCGGGGCCGGGCTGTGCGATCGCCATGCGGTTGAGTTTGTCGCCAGCAATGCCCGCACCTGCGTTCAATGGCTTATCGATCAGGGCGTCTTATTTGATACGCAGGTTCA
Source organism: Citrobacter sp. A316 (assembly GCF_002042945.1). Taxonomy (NCBI): domain Bacteria; kingdom Pseudomonadati; phylum Pseudomonadota; class Gammaproteobacteria; order Enterobacterales; family Enterobacteriaceae; genus Citrobacter; species Citrobacter sp. A316. The sequence goes on along the minus strand of NZ_MVFZ01000020.1, from coordinate 15,470 downwards.
GCCTAACGGCGAAGAGAGTTATCACCTGACCCGTGAAGGCGGTCACAGCCATCGACGCATCCTGCACGCTGCGGATGCTACCGGCAAAGAAGTCGAAACCACCCTCGTCAGCCAGGCACAAAATCATCCCAATATCCGGGTTCTTGAGCGCAGTAATGCTGTCGACCTGATTGTCTCCGATAAAATCGGTCTGCCGGGAACGCGTCGGGTTGTCGGCGCATGGATCTGGAATCGTAATAAAGAAGCCGTCGAAACCTGCCATGCGAAGTCGGTAGTGTTGGCCACCGGCGGTGCGTCAAAGGTGTATCAATACACCACCAATCCGGATATTTCATCGGGTGACGGAATTGCAATGGCCTGGCGCGCGGGATGTCGCGTCGCCAACCTGGAGTTTAACCAGTTTCACCCGACAGCGCTGTATCATCCGCAGGCGCGCAATTTTCTGCTGACCGAAGCGCTGCGCGGCGAAGGCGCGCACCTGAAGCGCCCTGACGGTTCACGCTTTATGCCCGATTTTGACGAGCGCGGCGAACTGGCTCCCCGCGATATTGTCGCCCGCGCCATTGACCATGAAATGAAGCGTCTGGGTGCCGATTGCATGTTCCTCGATATCAGCCATAAGCCGGAAGAATTTGTTCGTCAGCATTTCCCGATGATTTATGAAAAGTTGCTGGGACTGGGCATTGATTTAACCAAAGAGCCGGTTCCCATCGTGCCTGCCGCGCACTATACCTGCGGCGGCGTGATGGTTGATGACTTTGGCCGTACCGATGTCGACGGACTGTATGCGATCGGCGAAGTAAGTTACACCGGCCTGCATGGCGCCAACCGGATGGCATCGAACTCATTGCTGGAGTGTCTGGTTTACGGCTGGTCCGCGGCTGAAGATATCGACAGGCGCATGCCTTATGCTCGCGGCGTTAGCACGCTCCCGGGCTGGGATGAAAGCCGGGTAGAAAATCCGGATGAGTTGGTTGTTATCCAGCATAACTGGCATGAGCTACGGCTGTTCATGTGGGATTACGTCGGTATTGTGCGTACGACCAAGCGCCTGGAGCGCGCTCTGCGCCGTATTACCATGCTGCAACAGGAAATCGACGAGTATTATGCCCATTTTCGCGTGTCGAACAATTTGCTGGAACTGCGTAACCTGGTGCAGGTTGCCGAGCTGATTGTCCGCTGCGCAATGATGCGCAAAGAGAGTCGGGGCCTGCACTACACGCTGGATTATCCAGAGCAGCTTCCAGAAGCAGGCCCGTCCATTCTCTCGCCGCTAAGTCATCACATAAACAGGTAAAATGCCTGGGTCAGCGCCGTGTAACCTTCAGAGTAACGTTGGTCTGGCCCACGAATCACCAGCCTGTCGCTAAAGCACTCCCCGGCCTGCGGGGAGAATGCCAGCAATACCCGATGCGGTAGTCGGGCTTCCGTTTCTGCTACATCCGTACGTAATCGCAGATGCCAGCCCATACTTAATGCCTGCTGGGTAAACGCGTTCCCAATCTGTTCCGGCAGCACGACACAAAAAAAACCGTCTTCCGTAATACTGTCCGCCGCCAGCGTAAGCAACGCCTGGTGATCGAGCGTGGTGGTATAACGCGCCTGCTCGCGCTGCGGTGTAGCACATTCCACGCCCTGTTCATAATAGGGAGGGTTGCTGATTATCAAATCAAAACGCACGGTCTGACGCGGTATCCACTGCTGCGCATCTTCTGTATGAACACTCACGCGATGCATCCACGGAGATTGCGCGATGTTCTCCTGCGCCTGCTGCGCGGCGTCGACATCAAGCTCCACGGCGTCAATGATGACGTTTTCATCAGTGCGCTGGGCCAGCATCAGCGCCAACAGGCCGCTCCCGGTACCAATATCCAGGATCCGCTTTACGCCCGCAACGGGAGCCCAGGCCCCCAATAAAATACCGTCTGTTCCGACTTTCATTGCACAGCGATCGTGTGCCACAAAAAACTGCTTAAAAGTAAATCCATTACGTCTCAGTACGGATGTAGACTGGGGCATGAAGAACAACCTTCCTGGAAAAAAAACGATAACATAGGATAAAAACAATACCTGAGAAGGTATATCCATACAAACAGATGAAGATTGCAGCCGTAACGTCTATAATCAGCGCCCCACTCAGAGGTAGAACATGACTGTAACGACTTTTTCCGAACTTGAACTCGATGAAAGCCTTCTGGATGCCCTCCAGGAAAAAGGTTTCACTCGCCCGACCGCCATTCAGGCTGCCGCCATTCCGCCTGCGCTCGATGGCCGTGATGTACTCGGTTCTGCGCCGACAGGCACCGGTAAAACGGCGGCATATTTGCTGCCAGCGTTGCAGCACCTGCTCGACTTCCCGCGCAAGAAATCTGGTCCGCCGCGCATTTTAATCCTGACGCCAACGCGCGAACTGGCGATGCAGGTTGCCGAACACGCTCGTGAACTGGCGAAGAATACGCATCTGGATATCGCTACGATTACCGGCGGCGTGGCTTACATGAACCACATGGAAGTCTTTAGCGCAAACCAGGACATCGTGGTTGCCACCACGGGTCGTCTGCTGCAATACATTAAAGAAGAAAACTTCGACTGCCATGCGGTTGAGACGCTAATTCTCGATGAAGCTGACCGTATGCTGGACATGGGCTTTGCCCAGGACATCGAGCATATCGCCGGTGAAACCCGCTGGCGTAAGCAAACCATGCTGTTCTCTGCCACGCTGGAAGGCGATGCGATTAAAGATTTTGCCGAGCGTCTGTTGGAAGATCCGGTTGAAGTCTCTGCGGATCCGTCCACCCGCGAACGCAAGAAGATCCATCAGTTTTACTACCGTGCCGATGACATCGAGCACAAAACTGCCATGCTAATCCACCTGTTAAAACAGCCGGAAGCGACTCGCTCGATTGTCTTTGTACGCAAACGCGAGCGTGTGCACGAACTGGCAGGCTGGCTGCGCCAGGCAGGCATTAATAACTGCTATCTCGAAGGCGAGATGGTGCAGAACAAACGTAACGAAGCGATCAAACGCCTGACCGATGGCCGAGTGAACGTGCTGGTAGCAACCGACGTTGCCGCTCGCGGGATCGATATTCCTGACGTCAGCCACGTGTTTAACTTCGACATGCCGCGCAGTGGCGATGCCTATCTGCACCGTATTGGCCGTACCGGTCGTGCTGGCCGTAAAGGCACTGCGATCTCTTTGGTTGAAGCGCACGATCATCTGCTGCTCGGCAAAGCGAGCCGCTATATTGACGAGCCGCTGAAAGCACGCGTCATAGACGAACTGCGTCCAACCACGCGCGCGCCAAGTGAGAAATCTAACGGTAAGCCATCTAAGAAAGTGCTGGCGAAGCGCGCTGAGAAGAAGGCGAAAGAGAAAGAGAAGCCGCGGGTGAAAAAACGTCACCGCGACGCCAAAAATATCGGCAAACGTCGTAAGCCGAGCGGAGCTGCTACTCAGCAGTCCGACAAAGAGTAAACCGAATGCCGGGCGATTTAGCCCGGCATTTTTTCACGTAATGTAAAACTCTCTTCAATACACTCAAGAAACACCCGCATCGCCGGGCTAACGACTTTTCCGGCATGATAACCGCACAATGCAGTAATGAGCTCAGGATTTTCACTGAACGGTAATTCAATCAATTCCCCTGAACGTAGCTCCTTCTCGACGGCAAAACGCGGCAAAAAGCTGACCCCAAGATTTGCCGATACGCACTGCTTAATGCTTTCAATGCTCCATAACTCAATGGTGTTTTCCAACGTAATCTGTCGTTTACGCAGTAGCCCCTCGAAGCGTTGTCTGAAAATACATTGCGGCTCATTAATGATAAAACTGAAAGGAATGTGCTGGTTATGCTGGGTAAAATCAACGTGCTGAAGCAGTGGCGAAGCAACTAATGCCAGTGACTGATCGCCAAGCGGCATCAACTCCAGGGCATCGTCATTACCTACCCGATAAAACACCCCCAGATCGACCTCATCACTGAGCAACGCGTCACGAATGACATAACAATTGAGCGACTGTAAAGACAACCGCACATGAGGCGCACGTTGTTTAAATCGCTGTAAAACCTGTGGCATTTTATACGCCAGCAGCGTTTCGCCTGTCGCGACACGTAGATCGCCGCTCGGCTGCACATCCTGTTGTGCCGACTGTCGAATCGATGCCATCACGCGCGTCAGGTCATGGATATGCGGCATCAGCCGTTTCCCCTCACTGGTGAGACACATCCGGCGACCAATTTTTTCAAACAACTGCACCGAAAGTTCTTGCTCAAGCTGTTGAATATGAAAGGTAACTGTTGATTGCGTACAGCACAGTTTTTGTGATGCCCGCAGAAACGAGCCCTCTTCCACCACCGTTTTTAGCGTAATAAACCGACGTAAATCCATCCGCACCAACCCATCGAAAATATCGAACTCAGAATGCAAAAACATTCATTTTTTTAAATGTTTTATCTCGGGTACTGTCTACTAAAACACAGGAGATAACAAGTGACCTCCACGCTTTTAAGTGCATTCTGGACCTATACATTGATTACCGCGCTAACCCCCGGACCAAACAACATCCTTGCGCTCAGTGCCGCGACGTCACACGGTTTTCGTCAGAGTACACGCGTACTGGCCGGAATGAGTCTGGGCTTTTTATTCGTCATGCTAATGTGCGCCGGGATTTCATTTTCACTGGCGGTCATGGATCCAGCCATCATCCATTGGCTCAGTTGGGCGGGAGCTGCTTATATCCTGTGGCTGGCGCTGAAGATCGCCACCAGCCCGATCTCAAACGATAGATTGCAGTCAGAGCCTATTAGCTTCTGGGCAAGCTTTGGCTTGCAGTTTGTTAACGTGAAAATCATTTTGTACGGCATTACCGCGTTATCCACGTTTGTATTACCGTACACTCAGGACGCACACTGGCTGATTGGGGTAAGTATTCTGTTGGCGCTGATCGGCACCTTCGGGAATGCATGCTGGGCGCTGGCAGGCCATCTTTTTCAGCGCGTTTTTCGCCGTTACGGTCGACAGTTGAATATCATTCTGGCGCTGCTGTTGGTGTATTGTGCGGTGAGGATCTTTTACTAACGGACGTAAAAAAGCGGAAGACGCGCTGGCATCTTCCGCTTTCAGATTCTCTGCTAAACGGGGTTATTCCCCGTGAGCCTTACAGGCTCTCAGTAAAGGTACGAGCAATAACGTCGCGCTGCTGTTCTGGGGTCAGAGAGTTGAAACGCACTGCATAACCAGAAACACGGATTGTCAGCTGCGGGTATTTTTCCGGATGCTTAACAGCATCTTCCAACGTTTCGCGACGCAGAACGTTTACGTTCAGGTGCTGACCACCTTCCACGCGGACTTCCGGCTGTACGTCTACCGGTACTTCACGGTATTCGATTTCGCCCAGTTTGCTGACTGCAACGACTTCATCAGCATTGAAACCTGCTTTCGCAACGATGCAGCGTGCTTCGCCTTTTTCGCTGTCCAGCAGCCAGAAAGAGTTCAGCAGGTCGTCGTTTGCAGCTTTAGTAATCTGGATACCTGTAATCATTTGATGCCTCCCCGGCAAAATTATTTGATCTCGGTTGGCCGTCATCCGGCCAATTGGTAAAACCATTGTTGCTTGAGTGTATATATACCCCTCACACACCCTTGATTCTTTGATTTAAATCAATAAAAACCACACATGAAAAGTGGTGATAGGTGGATTTTATTGTTTTACATCAACTTACGCCATGTACACAGCTAAACTTTTTACATAAATTTTCAACTATCTTTAAGGGGTAGACCATTGAGAAACGTACAGAATTTTGCGACGTCGAAAGAAGCAGTTAAGCTAGGGGGATTGAAAATTCGCAGGAGAGCGAGATGGCCACCGAATTAACCTGGCACGATGTGCTGGCTGAAGAGAAACAGCAGCCTTATTTTGTTAACACGCTTCATACTGTTGCCGGCGAGCGTCAGTCGGGTATGACAATTTATCCGCCGCAAAAAGATGTGTTTAACGCTTTTCGCTTTACCGAGCTTGGCGACGTGAAAGTTGTCATCCTGGGTCAGGATCCTTACCACGGTCCAGGCCAGGCACACGGTCTCGCGTTCTCTGTCCGCCCAGGTATTGCCACCCCACCCTCGTTGCTGAACATGTACAAAGAGCTGGAGGCAACGATTCCAGGCTTCACGCGCCCAGCGCACGGATATCTGGAAAGCTGGGCACGCCAGGGGGTACTGTTACTCAACACCGTACTCACCGTCCGCGCCGGTCAGGCACATTCTCACGCCAGCCTTGGGTGGGAAACATTTACCGATAAAGTCATCAGCCTGATTAACCAACATCGGGAAGGCGTGGTTTTCCTGCTCTGGGGTTCTCACGCACAGAAGAAAGGCGCGATTATTGATACGCAGCGTCACCATGTGTTGAAAGCGCCCCACCCATCACCGCTCTCTGCGCATCGCGGTTTCTTTGGCTGCAATCACTTTGTTCTGGCGAATGAGTGGCTGGAACAACGAGGTGAAAAGCCGATTGACTGGATGCCAGTATTACCCGCAGAAAGTGAGTAAAAAAATGCCAGCGATTCGCTGGCATTTTTATTATCAGGCTTTGTTCTGACGCCACCACTCCGCGAGCAGCACGCCTGTTGCCACAGAAACGTTGAGCGTTTCTACCTTGCCAGTGCCGTCAATTGCAACGCACAGGTCGTCGGCTGAACATGCTGCTTCTGGCAGAGCTTCACGCTCACGCCCTAATACCAGCACCATTTTTTCCGGCAGCGTGGTAGTAAACAGCGGTTTGCCTTTCGCGCTTGAGGTCATCACAACCGTGTAACCCGCCTGGCGGAAGTCGTCCAGTACATCAACGATGCTGTCACCGGTGATAGGTTGAACGTGCTCAGCCCCGCCCTCAGCGGTACGGATAGCCGCACCTGATTCCAGCAGCGCCGCATCTTGTACCACCACGCCTTTCACACCGAAGTGCGCGCAGCTACGCATCATGCCGCCCAGGTTATGCGGGTTAGCGATATCTTCCAGTGCCAGCACGCAATCCTGCGCCCCTGCCTGTCCGACCCACTGCTTAACGGTAGTACCGTTACGTTTTTTGATCAGGAAACAGACTCCACCGTGATGTTCTGTGCCAGAGGCTTTCGCCAGCTCGGCTTCGTCAACCACGTGATAGGCTTTGCGGTTTGCCGCCATCCAGCGTAATGCTTCTTTAAAGCGTGGGGTTACGCTCTGAACAAACCAGGCGCGGACGATGGCGTCCGGACGACTCTGGAACAGAGCCTGACAGGCATTCTCACCGTAAACGCGGGTTTCTTCCGCGCGCTGACGGCGTAATACTTCAGGATCGATAAAGCTCTTACCGCTAATACCGCCGTGATCGGCTTTATCCGCTGCGTCATCATTCGGTGCGCGGGACACGGTACGCCACGGTGAATCTTCACGTCTGCGGTCACGTTCTACATCGCGGTCACGACCACGTTCACGACCGCGTTCGCTGTTCGGACCCTTTCGGTCATCACGGGCAGGGCGACGACCGCCTTCGGCTCGGGAAGTACCGGGGCGACCGCCGCCTTTGCCAGTACGTGGATTTTGGGTGCGTTTATCCGAGTCATCGTCACTGCGGACGTACATCACTTTGACCTTGCCGTTTTTGTTCTTCAGTTCGTCGCTCATGTTTTTCTCCACCTGCTCTGCGCGAAGCGCGCAGATTACCCGATGTGCACGTCGTTAGCCATTATTTCATTTAAAAGCTAAGGACTATTGTACTCATTGAATAAAACGCATTGTTGTTTAGAACAGACTCCCCGATAATATGTAACATAATAGAAACATATCGGCGTTCCTGCCGTGAAGTCCACTCCACTCATCCAGAGGTTAGTTATGAATACCGTTTGTACCAGCTGCCAGGCTATCAACCGCATCCCCGACGATCGTGTCCAGGAAGCGGCTAAATGCGGACGCTGTGGTCACGACCTGTTTGATGGGGAGGTGATCAATGCGACCGGTGAAACACTGGATAAACTGTTAAAAGACGATCTCCCGGTGGTCGTTGACTTTTGGGCCCCCTGGTGTGGTCCATGTCGTAACTTCGCCCCAATTTTTGAAGATGTCGCGGAAGAGCGTAGCGGTAAAGTGCGTTTCGTTAAAGTGAATACGGAAGCCGAGCGTGAACTCAGCGCCCGTTTCGGTATCCGCAGCATTCCGACCATCATGATCTTCAGAAAAGGTGAAATCGTCGACATGCTTAACGGCGCTGTACCAAAAGCCCCGTTTGATAGCTGGCTTAACGAATCATTATAATCTCTACGGGGCACATCTTGTGCCCCGTTTTCACCTCTGCGACAATAGCGTTTTTCAACGTGTTTCCCCATGACCGATAACGCTGTTCTTCAGTTACGCGCTGAGCGCCTCGCGCGCGCCACGCGTCCTTTCCTTGCCCGAGGTAATCGCGTTCGCCGCTGTCAGCGCTGCCTGCTGCCGCAGAAACTCTGCTTGTGCGCAACGCTGGTGCCCTCTGAGGCAAAAAGTCGCTTTTGTCTGGTGATGTTTGATACCGAGCCGATGAAGCCCAGCAACACGGGGCGTTTAATTGCTGATATTCTGCCCGATACCACGGCTTTTCAGTGGTCACGCACCGAGCCGCCGCAGGCGCTGCTGGAACTGGTGAAAAATCCGGATTACCAGCCGATGGTTGTATTCCCGGCCTCCTATGCGGGTGAAGAGCGTGAAGTAATTTTCACGCCACCAGCCGGTAAACCACCGTTATTTATTATGCTTGATGGTACCTGGCCTGAGGCACGTAAAATGTTCCGCAAAAGCCCGTACCTTGATAACCTGCCGGTAATCTCCGTTGATTTATCACGCCTTTCTGCTTACCACCTGCGTGGCGTTCACGCCGAAGGGCAATATTGCACTGCCGAAGTGGCCATCGCCTTGTTGGATCTGGCGGGAGATACGCAAGCTGCGGAAGGGTTAAGCGATCATTTTACTCGCTTTAAAACCCGCTACCTGGCAGGAAAAACTCAACATCAGGGAAGCGTCACAGCAGATTCATCAGAAAACGTTTAAAATCATTCGGTCACTGGTGTCATTAAGGAAGCCGATATGAGTCAGCGTGGTCTGGAAGCACTACTGCGACCGAAATCCATTGCGGTGATTGGGGCATCAATGAAGCCTAATCGCGCGGGTTACCTGATGATGCGTAACCTGCTTGCCGGCGGTTTCAATGGACCTGTTTTACCGGTGACGCCCGCATGGAAAGCGGTGTTGGGCGTACTGGCGTGGCCCAATATCAACAGCCTGCCTTTTAGCCCGGATCTCGCCGTGTTGTGTACCAATGCCAGCCGTAACCTGGCGTTACTCGAAGCGCTTGGCGAGAAAGGCTGTAAAACCTGCATTATTCTCTCAGCTCCCACGGCGCAGCACGCAGAACTGCTGGCCTGCGCATCACGCTACAACATACGTTTGCTGGGCCCCAACAGCCTGGGGCTTCTCGCGCCCTGGCAGGGACTTAACGCCAGCTTTTCCCCCGTCCCGATTAAGCGCGGCAAGCTGGCTTTTATCTCTCAATCCGCCGCCGTATCCAATACCATACTCGACTGGGCACAGCAGAGAGAAATGGGCTTTTCTTACTTTATCGCGCTGGGTGATAGCCTGGATATCGACGTTGATGAGTTGCTGGATTACCTCGCGCGCGACAGCAAAACCAGCGCGATATTGCTGTATCTCGAACATTTAAGTGATGCCCGGCGCTTTGTTTCCGCCGCCCGCAGCGCCTCGCGCAATAAACCTATTCTGGTGATTAAGAGCGGCCGCAGCCCTGCAGCGCAGCGTTTACTGCATACCAGCGCCGGGATGGATCCTGCGTGGGATGCAGCTATTCAGCGCGCCGGTTTATTACGCGTACAAGACACTCATGAGCTGTTCTCAGCAGTCGAAACCTTGAGCCACATGCGTCCACTACGTGGCGACAGGCTGATGATCATCAGCAATGGGGCCGCGCCTGCCGCACTGGCATTAGATGAACTGTGGTCAAAAAATGGCAAGTTGGCAACGTTGAGTGAAGACACCTGCCAGAAATTACGCGATGCATTGCCTGAACATGTTGATATCGCCAACCCGCTGGATCTGCGTGATGACGCCAGCAGCGAACACTACGTTAAGACGCTGGATATTTTGCTCGCCAGCCAGGATTTCGACGCGTTGATGGTGATTCATTCACCCAGCGCAGCCGCTCCCGGAACCGAAAGCGCACAGGCATTGATTGAAGCGGTAAAGCATCATCCGCGAGGAAAATTCGTCTCGTTGCTGACCAACTGGTGCGGAGAGTTTTCCTCTCAGGAAGCCCGCAGACTGTTTAGCGAAGCCGGACTGCCTACCTACCGTACGCCAGAAGGGACTATCACCGCATTTATGCATATGGTGGAGTATCGGCGTAACCAGAAGCAGCTGCGGGAAACGCCTGCGCTGCCTGACAGCCTGACCTCCAACACCGCCGAAGCGCATAATCTGTTACAGCGGGCGATTGCTGAAGGCGCAACATCGCTTGATACCCATGAAGTGCAGCCGATTTTACAGGCTTATGGCTTACATACGCTGCCAACGTGGATCGCCAGCGACAGCGCGGAAGCCGTACACATCGCGGAGCAAATCGGCTACCCTGTGGCGCTCAAGCTGCGCTCTCCTGATATCCCGCATAAGTCGGAAGTTCAGGGGGTAATGCTCTACCTGCGTACAGCAACAGAAGTGCAGCAGGCTGCCAATGCCATTTTCGATCGGGTAAAAATGGCCTGGCCACAAGCACGCATTCACGGTTTATTAGTACAAAGTATGGCGAATCGCGCTGGTGCTCAGGAACTTCGCGTCGTCGTTGAACACGACCCGGTATTTGGCCCGTTGATTATGCTGGGTGAAGGTGGTGTTGAGTGGCGACCGGAAGATCAAGCCGTGGTGGCATTGCCGCCATTAAATATGAATCTGGCGCGTTATCTGGTGATCCAGGGGATCAAAAATAAAAAGATCCGCGCGCGTAGCGCACTGCGCCCATTGGATATCGCCGGGTTGAGCCAACTTCTGGTGCAGGTCTCCAACCTGATCGTCGACTGTCCGGAAATTCAGCGTCTGGATATTCATCCGCTGCTGGCCTCCGCCGGTGAATTTACCGCACTGGATGTCACACTGGACATTGCCCCTTTCACGGGAGATAACGAAAGCAGATTGGCTGTACGTCCCTACCCCCATCAGCTTGAAGAGTGGGTGGAGTTGAAAAACGGCGAGCGCTGTCTGTTCCGCCCCATTTTGCCGGAGGATGAACCTCATCTACAGCAGTTCATTTCTCAAGTGACAAAAGAAGATCTTTATTATCGCTATTTCAGTGAGATCAACGAATTTACCCACGAAGATTTAGCCAATATGACGCAGATCGACTACGATCGGGAAATGGCCTTTGTTGCGGTGCGTTGTAAAGATAATCATGAAGAGATCCTCGGCGTAACGCGAGCGATCTCGGATCCTGATAACGTTGACGCCGAGTTTGCCGTATTGGTTCGTTCCGATCTCAAAGGGCTTGGACTGGGTCGCCGATTGATGGAAAAATTAATTGCCTACACTCGAGATCACGGACTTATACGTTTGAATGGTATTACGATGCCGAACAATCGTGGGATGGTCGCCCTGGCCCGAAAACTCGGGTTTGTTGTTGACGTCCAGCTCGAAGAGGGAATTGTTGGGCTAACGCTTAATCTGGCCCAATGTGAGGAATCGTGAGTAAGGTACTGGAAATGTTGACCACATTAATGGGCACTGGTGGTATCATTGCCCGCTTATGTCGTCTGCATAGCACAGAGGACCCTTCAATGAACAGAGAAGAAATGCACTGTGATGTTGTCAAAATTTAAGCGTAATAAACATCAACAACACCTTGCCCAACTACCCAAGATTTCTCAGTCAGTTGATGATGTAGATTTCTTTTATGCTCCCGCTAATTTCAGGGAGACTCTGCTGGAAAAAATAGCCAGCGCGACGCGACGGATCTGCATTATTGCGCTGTACCTGGAACAGGATGACGGTGGTAAAGGCATACTTGACGCTCTCTATGCGGCAAAACGGCAGCGTCCTGAACTGGATGTCCGAGTGCTTGTCGACTGGCACCGAGCCCAGCGCGGTCGTATTGGGGCTGCGGCATCCAATACCAATGCTGACTGGTATTGCCGAATGGCGCAAGAAAACCCTGGTATCGATATTCCTGTCTATGGCGTTCCGATTAACACCCGTGAAGCGCTTGGCGTCCTGCATTTCAAAGGCTTTATTATCGATGACAGCGTCCTGTACAGCGGGGCAAGTCTGAACGATGTTTACCTGCATCAGCATGATAAATATCGATATGACCGTTATCAGTTGATTCGCAATGCGCAAATGGCCGATATCATGTTCGATTGGGTCGCGCAGAACCTGATGAAGGGTCGCGGCGTTAACCGCCTTGATGATGTTAATCGCCCGAAAAGCCCGGAAATTAAAAACGACATCCGCTTATACCGTCAGGAACTGCGCGATGCGTCATTCCATTTTCAGGGTGATGCTGATAACGAACAGCTTTCGGTGACGCCTCTGGTGGGCCTTGGGAAATCCAGTCTGTTAAATAAGACCATTTTCCATCTTATGCCCTGCGCGGAGCACAAGCTCACAATCTGTACCCCTTATTTCAACCTGCCCGCCATACTCGTGCGCAATATCATTCAACTGCTGCGTGAAGGGAAAAAGGTTGAAATCATTGTCGGTGATAAAACTGCCAACGACTTTTTCATTCCGGAAGATGAGCCATTCAAGATCATCGGCGCGCTGCCTTATCTGTATGAAATAAATCTGCGCCGCTTCCTGAGCAGATTGCAGTATTATGTGAATACCGACCAGTTGGTCGTACGCCTATGGAAAGATGATGACAACACCTATCATCTGAAAGGTATGTGGGTTGATGATAAATGGATGCTGCTCACCGGCAACAACCTTAACCCTCGCGCCTGGCGTCTGGATCTGGAAAACGCCATCCTTATCCACGATCCTAAGCAAGAGCTCACCGCTCAGCGCGATAAAGAGCTGGAGCTTATCCGTACGCATACGACAGTGGTTAAGCACTATCGCGACCTGCAGAGCATTGCCGACTATCCGGTAAAAGTACGCAAGCTCATCCGTCGACTACGCCGTATTCGTATCGACAGATTGATTAGCCGAATTCTGTAATCAAGACCCCGTCCAGTGACGGGGTTTTTCATATGGAGGCAACGGTGCGCCTGTTCATTCTTACCAGTATCCTGGCCATTTCTGGCTGCAGCCACATGGCTAACGACCAGTGGAGCGGGCAAGACAAAGCTCAACACTTCATCGCCTCTGCCATGCTTGCCGCAGCCGGCAATGAATATGCCCAACATCAGGGCAACAGCCGCAATCGCAGTGCGGCTATCGGCCTGATGTTCTCAGTCAGCCTGGGCGCGTCAAAAGAGCTGTGGGACAGCCGTCCAGCTGGGAGCGGCTGGAGCTGGAAGGACTTCGCCTGGGATGTTGCAGGCGCGTCTACCGGCTATGCTGTCTGGCAACTGGCACATTACTAGAGGCGCAGACCTTTCCCCTTCCCATGCAGCATTAGCGATACTAAAAACGCAACTACTGCCAGCGCAGTGACGTACCAGAAGAATGTCGTTTCCATACCAACAGACTTCAGGGACAACGCCACATATTCAGCTGAACCGCCAAACAGCGCATTGGCCACCGCATAAGATAAGCCAACTCCCAGAGCGCGCACCTGCGCCGGGAACATTTCGGCCTTCAAAATACCGCTGATTGACGTATAGAAACTCACGATTAACAGGGCACACATCACCAGAGCAAAAGCCATGTAAGGGGATGTCACGCTTTGCAATGCTGTCAGAATGGGAACGGTGAAAATCGCGGCCAACGCGCCAAAACACAGCATTGAAGTACGTCGGCCTATTTTATCTGACAAGGCGCCGAACAGCGGTTGTACCAGCATGAACACACACAGTGCCGCCGTCATAATCCCGCTGGCTACGTTGGCATGCATACCGGCTGTGTTAACCAGGTACTTCTGCATATAGGTTGTGAACGTGTAAAAACACAACGAACCCGCGGCGGTAAAGCCAAGCACCATGACAAAGGCTTTGCGATTACGCCACAGACCTTTCAGAGAGCCCGCTTCTTTCAGCGCGCGAACGTCCTGTTTAGAGGTTTCATCCAACTGGCGACGCAGCCATAGCGCAACAATAGCCAGCACGGCGCCCAACGCAAATGGAATACGCCAACCCCACTCTCTGAGCGCTGAGTCTTCTAACGTTTGCTGTAATATGACCACAACCAGCAATGCCAGTAACTGTCCGCCAATTAACGTTACATACTGGAATGAAGCATAAAAACCTTTCTTACCTTCAACGGCTACTTCACTCATATAGGTCGCGCTGGTTCCGTATTCACCACCGACAGATAACCCCTGGAATAGTCTGGCCAGCAGTAATAGCGCAGGAGCCCAGGTACCGATAGTTTCATATCCAGGAAGACAAGCGATCACCAACGATCCCATACACATCATACAAACTGACAGCAACATAGACTTTTTACGCCCGTGCTTATCTGCGATGCGACCAAACAGCCAGCCACCAATTGGTCGCATCAAGAAGCCTGCGGCAAACACGCCCGCGGTTTGTAAGAGTTGCGTGGTGGTATTTCCGGAGGGAAAAAAGATATGAGCAAAATAAAGAGAACAGAATGAATAGATATAGAAATCAAACCATTCGACCAGATTCCCTGAGGATGCTCCGACAATCGCCCATATACGACGACGGGTATCGCCGTCTGCCAGCGCCCCGTTCTCAGTTACACTACTATCAGCCATTAGAATTGTACCCCTGCCAACGATCGCGTGAATTTATCAATGATGGTTGTGTGTTTTTTAGTGAATTAAATGTTATATAATTGTTATATCTTATTGTGCGGGAAAGATCACGATTTTAATTAGCAGAGAAAGGATTCAGATATTTTCGAGGGAGAGATCCAAGTTATCGGTCAGAAATAGCGTAGGCTTTTGTAGGCCGGACAAGGCTGTGCGCAGCATCCGGCAGTATGATGCGGGATTGCCTGATGTGCTACGTTTATCAGGCCTACAAAATACATTCAGTCCAGCGCCTGTAGGCCGGATAAGGCAATACGCCGCATCCGGCAATGTGCAGATGTGTTGCCTGATGCGCTGCGCTTATCAGGCCTGCAGAATACGTTCAGTCCGGCGGTTTTTACCCCGCACAGACGCAAAAAAGCCCATCCGTCAGGATGGGCTTCTTCACTTTAATTGATGCCTGGCAGTTCCCTACTCTCGCATGGGGAGACCCCACACTACCATCGGCGCTACGGCGTTTCACTTCTGAGTTCGGCATGGGGTCAGGTGGGACCACCGCGCTACAGCCGCCAGGCAAATTCTG
>NZ_MVFZ01000001.1:0-435136 GCF_002042945.1 Citrobacter sp. A316 | reverse complement strand
TACTGCCACGGGATTAATTTCAGCGACTTTTAGTGTTTATTAAATTTTTATTCTGAAGTTTGTAATATTAATAGATAATCAAACTTTATATGCGGTATAAAACTCTAATTTTAAACGAAATTTGATATTTGCATTTCGTTCTCACTAATTATGAGAGCCCCTTCAAACTTACCCGTTGGTTGATTCTAATTTCTCTCTTCGCTTGATGAATATCAATAAGTAGCTGCTTTAGTGTATTTATTGCCTACCTATAAAAGGGTATTCGTCTTGTGGGAATAAAAGATGAGAAAAATAAATAAAACCATCCTCTGGTCGATGCTGCTATGCATTGCGCTTGGGGCCATTATTGTGTTGGCAGGACAATGGACATTACACAAAACCTCGAGCACCGAATTTTGTTTGTCGTGCCATACGATGCAGGCGCCCTACGAGGAATATACCGGATCGGTTCACTTTCAGAATCAGAAAGGCATTCGTGCAGAGTGCGCTGACTGTCATATCCCCGAGGGCGGCCTGGATTATCTGGTGGCTAAGCTGCGGGCCTCAAAAGATGTTTACCATCAGTTCATAACCAAAAAAATCGATACCCCGGAAAAATTTGAAGAACACCGTCTGGAGATGGCGCAAACCGTCTGGGCGCAGCTCAAGGCTAATGATTCTGCGACCTGCCGGAGCTGCCACAGCATGGACGCGATGGATCTTGCCGCACAAAGCGCGGATGCCCAGAAGATGCACAAAATGGGCATCGCGGAAAAGCAAACCTGCATTGATTGCCATAAAGGCGTCGCCCATTTCCCACCTGAAATAAAAATGGATGACAGCGCGCTTAAAGGGCTTGAAGCGCAGTCAGCTTCCACTCCAGCCTCGGCAACTGAGCTTTATGCCGTAAGCAACACCGCACTTGGCGATCTGGGAACCGTTTACCCGGCAACCAAAATGCAGGTCCTGAAAACAACGGACAATGCGCGACTGGTCGAGATCCGCGGTAGTCAGATGCAGGGAAGTGAACAGGTTATTTACTACGCGGCAGGACAGCGTTTGATTCTCGCCAGTCTGAGTGAAAAAGGTCAACAGTCGCTGAAGCTCCTCTCCGACTGGAAAAAAGATGATTACGGCAATGCGTGGCGAGATGTCGTGCTGCAGGGCGAATGGAGCGGTTCCGCTCTCGCCAGTCGCGAGCCGATGTGGGATTACGCACGCCAACTCGACAATGTGTACTGCGCGGGTTGTCATGCGCCAATTCCGGCGAATCATTTCACGCTTAACGCCTGGCCTTCAGTGGCGAAAGGGATGGGCGCTCGCACCAATATCAGTGAAACCGAACTGGATATCCTGAGCCGTTACTTCCAGTACAACGCTAAAGACATGAACAAATAAGCGATAAATCAGGAGAAATCATGAAACTCACAAGACGTGACTTTATCAAGACGGCTGGCGCGGCAACCGGGACAATGGCGATTTCTTCGGTGATCCCAATGCCGGCCTGGGCCGAAGGCCAGAATGGCGGAGCGATTCTGACGGCTGCACGTTGGGGCGCGGTATACGTGGAAGTAAAAGACGGTAAAGTGGTTTCCTCAAAAGGTGCGTTGCCGAAAACGGTGCCGAACTCATTACAGCAAACCGCGCCGGATCAGGTTCATACCAATATCCGCGTTAAGTATCCGATGGTGCGTAAAAGCTATCTGGAAAACCCGGGTAAAGCGGATGGTAAACGTGGTAACGATCCTTTCGTGCGGGTTAGCTGGGAACAGGCGCTGAAGCTCATTCATGAACAGCACAGCCGGATCCGCAGCAGCTATGGCCCGGCTTCGATATTTGCCGGTTCTTATGGCTGGCGATCCAGCGGCGTTCTGCATAAGGCGCAAACCTTACTGCAACGCTATATGAGCATGGCCGGTGGCTACGCCGGGCATACCGGAGATTATTCAACCGGTGCCGCGCAGGTGATCATGCCATACGTTGTGGGATCGGTTGAGGTCTACGAGCAGCAAACCACCTGGCCGATGGTGCTTGAGCACAGTCAGGTCGTGGTGCTGTGGGGGATGAACCCGCTCAACACCCTTAAGATTGCCTGGAGCAGCACGGATGAACAAGGGATCGAATACTTTAATCTGCTGAAGAAATCAGGGAAAAGCGTCATCGCCATCGATCCGATGCGTTCTGAAACCATCGAGTTCTTTGGTGATAATGCGACCTGGATTGCGCCACATATGGGGACCGATGTGGCAATGATGTTAGGGATCGCCCACACGCTGGTGAAGAAAAATCTTCACGACAAAGCCTTCCTGGAAAAATACATCACCGGATATCCGCAGTTTGAAGAGTACCTGCTTGGCAAGAGCGATAAAGTAGAGAAAACCGCCGAGTGGGCATCTGGCGTGTGTGGCGTGCCTGCTGAGCAACTGGAAAAGCTGGCGGAAATTTTCTCCAGCAACAAAACCATGCTCATGGCAGGTTGGGGGATTCAGCGCCAGCAATACGGTGAGCAAAAACACTGGATGCTGGTGACGCTGGCGGCGATGCTGGGGCAAATAGGTACCGAAGGCGGCGGTTTCGGGTTCTCTTATCATTATTCCAACGGCGGTAACCCAACGCGCACAGGTGGGGTCTTGCCGGCGATCTCCGCCAAAATTGAGGGTGGGTCATCGGCAGGTAACGACTGGGCGGTTTCCGATGCGGTGACCAGCCTGCCAGTAGCGCGAATTGTCGAAGCGCTGGAAAACCCAGGCGGCAAATATCAGCATAACGGTAAAGAGCAAACCTTCCCGGATATCAAAATGATCTGGTGGGCGGGCGGCGCTAACTTTACCCATCATCAGGATACCAACCGCTTAATCAAAGCCTGGCAGAAGCCTGAACTGGTTGTCATCTCTGAATGCTACTGGACCGCCGCGGCCAAACACGTCGATATCGTTCTGCCAATCACCACCTCGTTTGAGCGTAACGATCTGACCATGACCGGTGATTACAGTAACCAGCATCTGGTGCCGATGAAGCAGGTTATTGAGCCGCAGTTTGAAGCGCGCAGTGATTTTGACGTATTTGCCGATCTGGCTGAGATGCTCAAGCCGGGCGGGAAAGCGGTCTACACCGAAGGCAAAGACGAAATGGCGTGGCTGAAGCAGTTCTACGATGCCGCGCAAAAAGCCGCCCGCGCCCAGCGTGTCGCCATGCCGCAATTCAACGCATTCTGGCAGCAGAATAAACTGATCGAAATGCGTGAGAATGAAAAGAACAACAAATACGTGCGCTACGCGGATTTCCGCAGCGATCCGGTGATGAACGCACTCGGAACGCCGAGCGGCAAGATAGAAATCTATTCGAAAACGATTGAAGGCTATCAGTATAAAGACTGTCCACCGCATGCGTCCTGGATTGAACCGGATGAATGGAAAGGAACTGCGGATAAAGATCAGCTGCAGCTACTGACGGCGCATCCGGCACATCGTCTGCACAGCCAGCTGAACTACGCGTCTCTACGCAAAGAGTACACCATTGCCAATCGCGAACCGGTAACCATTCACCCGGATGACGCGAAAGCCAGAGGGATTGTCGAGGGCGATCTGGTCCGCGTATGGAATGCTCGCGGACAGGTTCTGGTGGGGGCGCACGTCAGCGACGGCATCAAACCGGGCATTATCTGTATTCATGAAGGCGCCTGGCCGGATATTGAAAACGGTATCTGTAAAAATGGCGGCGCGAACGTACTGACGGCGGATATCCCGACTTCACGGCTGGCGAATGGTTGTGCGGGGAATACCAGCCTGGTATACGCAGAAAAATACACCGGTGAAGCGCCAAAACTCACCGTCTTTGATGAGCCAGCAATTGTCACTATGTAATAAAGGCTGATAAACGGGAGCCGCAAGGTTCCCGTTTTTTATTGTTGTATTGGCAACGTTGACTGTCGTTACTCTGCCAGCACAATTACATCTCCCGTTGCCGGGGCGTCAGTTCCCGGTAGCCACAATCGCCCCCACGAACCGGTACAATGACAGCCGAGCAGTTTTTCGGGTTGTTGTTGCTTAATAAATTGTCGGGTCCGCCATAGCTTAGTGGGGGAGGCTGCACGTAAATGAAACCCACCGACGAGGGCATAAATTTGGTTAACCCCGGTGATTTTCTGGCAATGGCGTACGATGTTCTCTATTCCCCGATGCCCGCAACCGGTAATGATGACTAACCCGCGTTCAGATTTATAGATCAATACGCCTTCGTCACTGATGTAATCTGGTTGCAGAGTTTTCTCGCTAATCACACCATAGGACTGTGGCGTGGGGACGCTAATTTCCCCGGACCACAAAAAGCGATCGCTGATAGCCAGCGGCTCACGGGTGTATTCCATGATGAATCGAGAGTAGTTGTTATCACGCGAGAGTTTTTTAATTTTTCGTGGTGTTCCCGCAACCGTAACTGAGGCATATCGTTCGCAGGCTATTTGGGGATGGCAAATGATACGGCTGTTATCCGCAAGCCACGGCACGCCGCCGCAGTGATCGTAATGGCCGTGCGACAGAACTACGGCGGTTAAGTGCGTCAGGTCCACGCCCATTTGCGCAGCGTTATGCATGAAGCTGTCATCCGGCCCGGTATCAAATAATATTGTGGTTGTTTCATCCTGAACTAACAGACTTAATCCAGGCTTTGCCAGTAATGTTTTTCCAGCGCCAGCAGCATGTCGGTTTTCAAGCAGCACCGTGAGGGTCAAAGCCATGTCTGACTCCAGTATTAAAACGGCATACTGTAATGCATGGCTGTTGAGGGTGCTGTGATCGCAGCGCTCTTTAGCGGTATCTGTTATTCACGCACAATTTTGCCAGCGTTTCCTGCATCGCTGTCATTCCAGCTACCGCGACCATTTGTTTTAATCGTGTAAGTGGCATAGCCGACGCGGAAGGTCATCGTATCCTTATAGGTATTTACGTCACGCACTTCATTACCATTGACGTAAACGCCGGAATCTTCGACGTGAATATCAACGCTGCGTTGACCATTGGCAAATTTGGCTACGTAATTTCCGCTGAATTTGCCATCAATACCGGCATTATCGTGGTTATCCCGGTCTGCGGTATTTTGCTGCTCTTCACCATGGCGATGATGACGATACTGCTGGCTGTTATCGTTCCCGATAAAGCCATGATCGCGGTTCCACTGATAGGATTTATTCACATCACAGCCATTGAGTTCACTCATTTGCGTACAACCTGAACGTTCATACTTTTTCTGCATTGCCGGGGTAATTGCACATGCCGTTGTGGCCGTTGTCAGGCCAAGGACCAGGAGGGTCAGCAGACGTTTATTCATTTTTCACTCACTATCATCATTAAGCTTATTTATAGGAATACGAACTTTTTGGCTGTCATGTTTACGACGACGGCAGTCTCCCATTAAATATTAACGACGCATACCAGGGGGAATCCTAATTTATAATTAGGGTGAGGTGATAAATGTTGTAATACGCAACATAACAAGCAGTTTATTTACTTGTTTTGTACAATTTGGATAGAGAACTAAGAGGTGATTACTTTTATATGAAGGATTTAATGAATTATTAATATTGACATTAACAGTGATCAAGGACGCGGGCTTGTCTATAAACAGACCCGCGTGGGGAGAGTAGTCCACAATATTCAAACTTAGCGTATTAATGGATATCGTCGTCAATACAGTTCGTCTTTACCCTTGAGTGGAGATCTGTGCGCGGTGCTGCTCGGCCTGTACCTCATGGGCAAACGAATGGCCGTTGTTGACTGACTGGTGAACGACCATCGCTTTTTCATGTTCATTCATTTGTGAAAATGATTGCGCATTGGTTGATGTTGACGATGAATTATTTGCCTGCGCGGCGTGTGCTTGTGCCATTTGTTGGTGTGCAGGGGCATCACTGTTATTCATCATTTCATGAGCCATTGCGGCCTGTTGATGCATTTTGGGTGTTTCTGCCGCATTAACGCCTGCTGAAATAAAAAACGCGATAGCTAAAAAAGAGGACATCTTATTCATCATATTTCTCCTGTTTGGGTTTACGGAAGAAAGTATAATTAATAGGGGCTGTCAGTGGCGTGACAGGATTATGACGGTTGTGTCAGACAACAGGTGATGACAGATATAAGCGTCATCACCATAAATTACATCGCGTGCTTGGGCAGCGTCAGAATAAAGCGAGTGGCATGATGGTCGGAAGTCACCGAGACTTTTCCTTGATGAGCAATCACAATCGATTTCACAATCGCCAGACCAATGCCGCTGCCTTCGCCTTTACGCTGTCGTGAAGGGTCTACCCGATAAAATCGGTCAAAGAGTCGCGGAAGATGTTGCGGGGGAATGGGGTTTCCGGGGTTCTCAACGACTATCTGGACCTGGCCATCCGCCTCTTTCACCCGCACGGTTACCGACTCGCCTTTTGGCGTATAGCGCATGGCATTTGACAGCAGGTTACTCATTGCCCGGCGTAACATTAATGGGTCGCCTGAAACCCAGCATGCGCGTCCTTCAAACCGTAAACCAACCTCACGCTCTTCTGCCCAGGCTTCGAAAAAGTCGAACACTTTACCGACCTCATCAGCCAGATTGAGCGCTTTTTTTTCTGGAATCAGCTGATTGTTGTCCGCCTGTGCCAGAAACAGCATATCACTCACCATCTTCGACATACGGCCAAACTCTTCGAGATTGGAATACAGTACGTCTTCGAGTTCTTTTTGGCTGCGGGTCTGGCTGAGCGCAATTTCCGTTTGGGTGACGAGATTAGTTATTGGCGTGCGGATCTCATGAGCAATATCCGCCGAGAAGTTCGACTGGCGTTTAAATACGTCCTCGATGCGTTCGATCATGTGATTAAACGAACTCACCAGCTGTTCCAGTTCAATAGGAACCGCTTGCGGATCGAGGCGTACATCGAGATCTTTCGAGGTGATATTTTGGATGCGACGACTGACATTACGGATCGGTTCATGGCCTTTGTATACGGCGAAAAGCACGATAAAAACAATCATCATGCTAATCAGCGATGCCGTCATAATCAGCTTGTTTTTCAGATCGTTAATATAGTGCAGATGAAAGTCGATCGATAATGCCAGATACAAGGTATACGCTGGTTTTCCATCGGCAAGCTGTCCTACCGGCAGGCGAATCATTCGCCAGTTAGACGATGTTTTCTGTCCGTGGATATGTTTGGAGGTTTGCAGTGTTGGGCCTGAGATAATAAAAACGTCACTGGCATGGGCATTTTTATCCGGCCTTGCGCTGGCGATAAATTGCCGGAGATCCGGCGCATTGGGCGAATGAAAAATGGCCTTCTGGTTGCTATCTTCCAGAGAAATAATGACGTTCGAGTAACCCGCCACCACATTTTTTAGCGTTTCCAGGCGGCGTGATTCTGGCTCGTTGGGTTGGCTAATAATCCGCTCCAGCGTGGCGCTAATCTCTTGTAAGTCATTGATGTCCTGCTCGGCGAAGTGGACTTTTACGGAGTGGATCATTATCCATGCAAAGGCGAAAAATGAAGCAATTGTCGCCAGGCTGATAAAAAAGGTCAGTCGTGTCGCCAGCGAAAAAGGGCGCCGCCATCGTTTACTGACCATCAGGAACCTCAAGCATATATCCCACGCCACGTACGGTTTGAATCAGTTTCGGCTCAAAGTCGTTATCAATTTTGGCGCGCAGACGCTTAACTGCGACGTCGATGGCATTTGTATCGCTGTCAAAATTCATATCCCAGACCTGGGAGGCGATCAGCGAGCGGGGTAAAACTTCCCCCTGATGGCGCAGAAAAAACTCCAGCAGCGTAAATTCTTTGCTGGTCAGGGTGATGCGCGTACCGCTGCGGGTGACTTTTCTGCTGACCAGATCGACCATTAAATCCGCGACCTGAAACTGGCTTTCGACAATCACCGCCGCGCCTCGACGTAGCAACGTTCTGACCCGTGCCAGCAGTTCGGCGAAGGCGAACGGTTTAACCAGGTAATCATCAGCACCCAATTCCAGACCTTTAACCCGATGTTCAATGGTACCCAGTGCGGTGAGGAGAAGAATGGGCATTCCTTTGTTGGCGGAACGCAGCATCCGCACGATATCCCAGCCGTTCACATCCGGCAGCATGATGTCGAGTATGAGCAGGTCGTAATCGCCGGTCATCGCCAGGTGATACCCGTTCAGGCCGTTATCCGCTAAATCCACGACAAAACCCGCTTCCGTCAGGCCTTTCGTCAGGTATTCACCGGTTTTTTTCTCATCTTCGACTATCAAAACCTTCATCGCATTCTCCTTCTCGCACTGGTTGTGCGGACTTTCAATTCTAGGGAAGCGGGATCGGATAGCAATCGGTTATTGGGAAAATGACAGTTTTGTCATTTTCCTGTCACCGGTTAAACAGAGTCACTTCGTTAAAGTACAAGACTATAAATTCCTACTTATTTTAGGGACATCAGTCCGGTCAGGACGAGAAGAACTATGAGCAAATTTAAGCTTCTTACTCTCAGCGCTATATTCGTGCTCGCTGGTTGTTCATTGGCGCCGGACTATCAGCGCCCGGCCTTGCCGGTGCCACAGCAATTTTCTTTAAGCCAGAATGCCCTGGTGTCAGCTTCTGGTGAATACCAGGACTCGGGGTGGCGAACCTTTTTTGTTGACGACCAGGTGAAGGCGTTGATTGGCGAGGCGCTGATCAATAACCGCGATTTACGCATGGCGACGCTGAAGGTTCAGGAAGCGCGAGCGCAGTATGGCGTCACGGACGCTGACCGTTATCCGCAAATCACGGCAGGCTCCAGCGGTACCTACAGCGGTAAATTAAAAGGTGACAGCAGCACCGATCGTGAATTCGAAGCTGGACTCAATCTCAGTTTCGACCTGGATTTCTTTGGGCGGCTTAAAAATATGAGTGAAGCCGAACGACAGAACTTCTTTGCCAGCGAAGAGGCGCGCCGGGCGGTGCATATCTTATTAATTTCCAACGTGTCGCAAAGTTATTTTAACCAGCGTCTGGCTTACGCGCAGCTGCAAGTTGCCGAAGAAACGCTGCAAAACTACCAGCGCTCTTACGCTTTTGTAGAGAAGCAACTGGTAACCGGTAGCACCAACGTACTGGCGTTGGAACAAGCGCGCGGTGTGATCGAAAGTACACGTAGCGAAATTGCCAAGCGTAAAGGTGAGTTGGCACAGGCCAATAACGCGCTGCAACTGTTGCTGGGTACATACGGGAAATTACCCAATGACCAGACACGCAGCCGTGGGGATATTAAACCGGTAACGCTACCGCCATCGCTCTCATCGCAAATACTGTTGCAGCGCCCGGATATTATGGAAGCTGAGCACGGATTATTGGCGGCAAATGCCAATATCGGTGCTGCGCGGGCTGCATTTTTTCCGTCTATAACCTTGACCAGTTCCGTGTCCAGTAGCAGCAGCGATCTTTCCAGTTTATTTAATGCCGCCAGCGGCATGTGGAATTTTGTCCCCAAAATAGATATTCCAATCTTCAACGCCGGACGTAATCAGTCCAATCTCGACCTGGCAGAAATTCGCCAACAACAGTCGGTAGTGAATTACGAACAGAAAATTCAGAACGCATTTAAAGAAGTGGCGGATGCACTGGTGTTGCGCCAAAGCATTGCCGATCAAATTAGCGGGCAACAGCGTTACCTGGATTCGTTGCAAATCACACTACAACGCGCCAGAGCGCTTTATCAGAATGGTGCAGTTAGCTATATCGAAGTATTAGACGCAGAACGTTCTTTATTCGCTACGCGGCAATCGCTGCTCGATCTTAATTACGCCCAACAGGTTAATGAAATTAAGCTGTTTGCTGCCTTAGGCGGCGGTTGGGTGGAGTAATCCTTAATATTAACTTTTCAGGAGCATGATGTATGAATACTACCGCCAAAGCCGTGCTGTTTAGCCTTTTCTCTGTGGTCATGTTTAACGCTCAGGCCAGTGAGCATCAGCATGGCGAGATGATGAATATGCAGCCTGCGGCTCAACAGGAACAACTCATTAGCGCTACCGGGGTGGTTGAAGCTGTTGATATGGAAAGTAAAAAAATCACGATCAAACATGACCCTATTCCTGCGGTGAACTGGCCGGCCATGACAATGCGTTTTACGCTGGTTGCTGATACGAAGGCTGATGATATTAAGCCAGGCGATAAGGTCGCATTTACGTTTGTTCAGCAGGGAAATCTCTCTGTGTTACGCGATATTCACATCAGTAAATAACGTTCTCGCAGGTCTCTTTTATTCTTGCCCGGTTTTTTGTAAACGCGGGTGAGACTATCGCGCAATGGAAATCACTATGGCGTCTTTAAATATTAAAAATACCGCGCTTATTCTCGCTGGCATGATTGCCGGAGGGGTTATTTCTGTCGGTATTTATACTTATTATTCATCCGCAAAAGCAACGGCTGAAACCGGGCAGGCTTCGCCAAAAGAAGCCAGGAAAGTGTTGTTCTGGTATGACCCCATGTATCCGAACACGCGCTTTGATAAACCGGGTAAATCGCCGTTTATGGATATGGATCTGATCCCGAAATATGCCGATGAAGAGACCGCGAGCGCGTCAGCGCCTGGCGTGCGCATCGATCCCACCCAGACCCAGAACCTGGGGCTGAAAACAGAGCCAGTTCGTCGTGGACCGCTGCATTATGCGCAAACTTTCCCGGCCAATGTTAGTTATAACGAATACCAGTTTGTTATTGTCCAGGCACGCTCTGCAGGCTTTATCGAGAAGGTTTACCCGCTGACCGTGGGAGACAAAATTAAGAAGGGTTCTCCGCTGATCGACCTGACTATTCCTGATTGGGTTGAGGCGCAGAGCGAATATTTATTGCTGCGGGAAACTGGCGGCAGCGCCACGCAGGTGGAAGGGATTCTGGAGAGATTACGTCTGGCTGGAATGCCTGAAGCGGATATTCAGCGCTTAAAATCGACGCGTAAAATTCAGACTCGCTTTACCCTGAAAGCGCCTATCGATGGGGTGATCACCGCATTCGATTTGCGTACCGGTATGAACATTTCTAAAGACAATGTGGTCGCGAAAATTCAGGGTATGGACCCGGTCTGGGTCAGCGCGTCGGTCCCGGAATCTATCGCCTGGCTGATTAAAGACGCCTCACAATTTACCATCACCGTGCCCGCCTGGCCGGATAAGCCTTTCACCATCAGCAAGTGGAGTATCTTACCAAGCGTTGATGCTACCACGCGGACGTTGCAAATCCGTTTGCAGGTTGATAACCCCGATGAGGCGCTTAAGCCTGGGATGAATGCTTACCTGCAACTGAAAACACAAAGCGAGCCAATGCTGCTGATCCCGTCTAAAGCGCTGATTGATACGGGTACCGAGCAGCGGGTAATCACCGTTGATAACGAAGGCCGATTTGTACCGAAACAGGTTGCGGTATTCCATGAATCTCAGGGGCTGACGGCTATCCGCTCCGGCCTGACCGAAGGCGAAAAAGTGGTGTCCAGTGGCCTGTTCCTGATTGATTCCGAAGCGAATATCTCTGGCGCACTGGACCGTATGCGCGCCCAGAACAGTAAGACGCAAGACGCACCCGCCATGCCAGCCCAGGCGACCCATTCACACTGAGGATATGATAAATGATTGAATGGATTATCCATCGTTCGGTGGCAAACCGTTTTCTGGTGATGATGGGGGCGCTGTTTCTCAGTGTCTGGGGAAC
The DNA here is from genome assembly GCF_002042945.1 of Citrobacter sp. A316. Classification (NCBI taxonomy): domain Bacteria; kingdom Pseudomonadati; phylum Pseudomonadota; class Gammaproteobacteria; order Enterobacterales; family Enterobacteriaceae; genus Citrobacter; species Citrobacter sp. A316. The sequence goes on along the minus strand of NZ_MVFZ01000001.1, from coordinate 423,462 downwards.
CTGGACCATCATCAATACGCCGGTTGATGCGCTGCCCGATCTCTCTGATGTTCAGGTGATCGTCAAAACCAGCTATCCGGGTCAGGCGCCGCAAATTGTTGAAAATCAGGTGACCTACCCGTTGACCACCACCATGCTGTCGGTACCGGGCGCGAAAACCGTGCGCGGTTTCTCGCAGTTTGGCGATTCCTACGTGTACGTCATTTTCGAAGATGGCACCGATCCTTACTGGGCGCGCTCGCGCGTACTGGAGTACCTCAACCAGGTTCAGGGAAAATTGCCGGCTGGCGTTAGCGCGGAAATGGGACCGGACGCCACGGGCGTCGGCTGGATATTTGAGTACGCGCTGGTGGATCGCAGCGGGAAACATGATCTGGCGGAATTACGTTCTCTTCAGGATTGGTTTTTAAAGTATGAGTTAAAAACGATTCCTAACGTGGCGGAAGTCGCCTCGGTAGGCGGCGTGGTTAAACAGTATCAGGTCGTTATCGATCCGATGAAGCTGACGCAATATGGCATCAGCCTGGCGGACGTGAAATCGGCGCTGGATACATCAAATCAGGAAGCGGGCGGCTCATCTGTTGAGATGGCTGAAGCGGAATATATGGTCCGCGCCAGTGGATATCTGCAAACGCTTGATGATTTCAATAACATCGTCCTGAAAACGGGGGCCGACGGTGTCCCTGTTTACCTGCGCGATGTGGCGCGCGTACAGATTGGGCCGGAAATGCGCCGTGGGATCGCCGAACTGAATGGTGAAGGCGAAGTCGCGGGCGGGGTGGTTATCCTGCGTTCCGGTAAAAATGCGCGTGAGGTGATTTCCGCCGTTAAAGCCAAACTCGACACGCTGAAAAGCAGCCTGCCGGAAGGCGTAGAGGTAGTTACAACATACGATCGCAGTCAGCTCATCGATCGCGCCATTGATAACCTCAGCTACAAGCTGCTGGAAGAGTTTATCGTCGTGGCGCTGGTGTGTGCGCTGTTCCTGTGGCATCTGCGTTCGGCGCTGGTGGCGATTATTTCCCTGCCGCTGGGGCTGTGTATCGCGTTTATCGTGATGCATTTCCAGGGGCTGAACGCCAATATCATGTCGTTAGGGGGAATTGCCATTGCCGTCGGGGCGATGGTTGATGCCGCAATCGTGATGATTGAAAACGCCCATAAGCGGCTGGAAGAGTGGGGGCATCAGCATCCGAATGAAAAGCTCGATAACGCAACGCGCTGGAAGGTTATTACTGATGCCTCGGTAGAAGTCGGCCCGGCATTGTTCATCAGCCTGTTGATCATCACGTTGTCGTTTATCCCCATTTTCACACTTGAGGGGCAAGAAGGGCGACTGTTTGGGCCGCTGGCGTTCACCAAAACATATGCCATGGCAGGCGCGGCGTTTCTGGCGATTGTGGTCATTCCGATCCTGATGGGATTCTGGATCCGTGGCAAGATACCGGCCGAAAGCAGCAACCCACTTAACCGCTTCCTGATCCGTATTTATCATCCGCTGTTGCTGAAGGTGTTGCACTGGCCCAAGACCACCATTCTGGTGGCGGTGCTTTCAATACTGACGGTTATCTACCCGCTGAATAAAGTCGGTGGTGAATTCCTGCCGCAGATTAACGAAGGCGATCTGCTGTATATGCCTTCGACATTGCCGGGGATCTCAGCGGCGCAGGCAGCGGACATGCTGCAGAAAACCGACAAGCTGATCATGACCGTTCCGGAAGTGGCGCGCGTGTTTGGTAAAACCGGTAAGGCAGAAACCGCAACAGACTCCGCGCCGCTGGAAATGGTTGAAACGACGATCCAACTGAAGCCACAGGACCAGTGGCGTCCGGGAATGACGATGGACAAAATCATTGCTGAGCTGGACAAAACCGTACGCTTGCCGGGGCTGGCGAATCTGTGGGTTCCGCCGATTCGTAACCGTATCGACATGCTCTCTACGGGGATCAAAAGTCCAATTGGCATTAAGGTGTCAGGTAACGTTCTGGCAGATATCGACGCCACGGCGGAGCAAATTGAAGAGGTGGCCAGAACCGTGCCGGGAGTCTCTTCGGCGCTGGCTGAGCGTCTGGTGGGTGGACGCTATCTCAACGTAGATATTAATCGTGAAAAAGCGGCCCGGTACGGCATGACCGTAGGTGCTGTGCAGCTGTTTGTCACTTCTGCGGTAGGAGGGGCAATGGTGGGCGAAACGGTGGAAGGGATTGCACGCTACCCTATCAATCTGCGCTATGCGCAGAGCTATCGTGATAGCCCGGAAGCATTGCGTAATCTGCCTATTCTGACGCCCATGAAACAGCAAATCACGCTGGCGGATGTCGCCGATGTGACGGTGGTTTCGGGTCCTTCAATGCTGAAAACCGAAGATGCGCGACCAACCAGTTGGATTTACATCGACGCCCGCGATCGTGACATGGTCTCCGTGGTGAACGATCTGAAAAAGGCTATTGCTGAAAAGGTCCAGTTAAAGCCGGGTACCAGCGTGGCGTTTTCCGGACAGTTCGAGCTGCTTGAGCGCGCCAGCCATAAGCTCAAGTTGATGGTGCCGATGACGCTGATGATTATCTTCGTTCTGCTTTATCTGGCTTTCCGTCGCTTTGGCGAAGCGCTGCTGATTATCACCAGTGTGCCTTTTGCGCTGGTGGGAGGCATCTGGTTCCTTTACTGGATGGGGTTCCATATGTCGGTTGCAACCGGAACCGGATTTATCGCCCTGGCAGGTGTTGCTGCGGAGTTTGGTGTGGTGATGCTGATGTACTTGCGCCACGCTATTGAAGCCGAACCCGCGCTGGAAAATCCGCAAACCTTTACGGCGGATAAGCTGGATGACGCGTTGTATCACGGTGCCGTGCTGCGCGTGCGGCCAAAAGCGATGACCGTGGCGGTAATTATCGCAGGTCTGCTACCAATCTTGTGGGGAACGGGGGCAGGCTCAGAAGTCATGAGCCGCATAGCTGCGCCGATGATTGGCGGCATGATCACCGCACCATTGCTCTCACTGTTCATTATCCCGGCAGCCTATAAGCTGATGTGGCTTCACAGGCACCGTAGCCAAAAGTAATGCCTTGAAACGCTCGCCTGCGTCGGTTTGGTCGCCGACGCGGGCGTTGCGTTATGCCGCTAAAGATTTTACGCGTTTGCGGTACTCGCCCGGCGTGCAGCCAAATTCCCGTAAAAAGACTTTGTGGAATGACGATTCGCTGGCGTAGCCCACCGACTCGGCCACCACAACCAATGGCTGCGACCCGCGTGACAGCATCTGGGCAGCGAATTGCAGGCGTAAAGTGGTTAATACAGCGAGCGGCGTGGAGTTTGAGACTTCACGAAATAGCTGCGCGAAGCTGGCTCGCGACATATGCGCACGTTTCGCCAGTTCTTCGACGGTCCAGGCAAACGCCGGTGACTCCAGCATCATGAAGACGACGGCCCCTAGTTTGGGATGCAGCAGTAGATTCAACACGTTCTCTGCGGGCGTCGCTTTGGTTAGCCACTCGCGAACGGCCAAGGTGAACAGTGTGGCGCATTGTTGACTGCAGACTACACTGGAGCCCGGCAGCGTACTCATGGACTCCTGCTGCATCAACGCAATCATAGCCTTAATCCAATGGCCGACAGGGCTATTTTCATCAGGTGCCAGAACTAATACCTCCGGTAACGCTGTTAAAAAATAGCGTGAGGAAGCATGCAATCGTAGGCTACCGCAAACAATGTGCGTTTGTTCATCGCCAGTCTGGCAAAGCCGATGTGCAGAGTTTTGCGGCAAGATCACGATAGTACCGGCCCGCAGGGTAAAAGAGGACCCATCGGGCATATCCAGTTGGGCTGCCCCTTGTGTGACCGTATGCCAGCGGATGACGGACAACTCACCCGCAGCATGCGGTAGTTGCCAGTCTTTGCTCAGCAGGCAATTTTGATCGATCGAGCCTTGTGGGTCGTTAAGCATAAGCAATCGGCTAAGGGCATCCATAGAGACTCCTGAACATTTTGTGATGTCGTTTATTGAAACGATATTATCTCTTTAATTTATTATTATATTAATACCTTCAAAGTATTATGGCGATAATTCGTTTTCGAAATGTTAATCATCTTAAAGGCTAATTTAGACGATTTGACAGTTATTGCCGAGTTGTGGATACATTGTTCTCGCAGAGTTCAACCTATACTTCAGTTCATCAAACGAACAGTGACTTGGCGGAGAGACAGCATGAATCAGTATCAGGCGATCGTTATTGGATTTGGCAAAGCGGGTAAAACGCTGGCGGCAACGCTGGCCAAAACGGGTTGGCGGGTAGCGATTATTGAACAGTCAAACACCATGTATGGCGGGACATGCATCAACATCGGCTGTATCCCAACCAAAACCCTGGTACATGATGCTGAACTTCAGCATGATTTTGCCGAGGCAATGCAACGCAAGGCCTCCGTTGTCAGTTTTCTGCGCGATAAAAATTTCCATAATCTTGCCGATCTGGAAAACGTGGATGTGATTGAAGGTCGTGCTGAATTCGTTGATAACCATACTGTGCGAGTCGTGCAGTCAACAGGTGAGGTTGAACTGAGCGGTGAGAAAATCTTTATTAATACTGGCGCCCAGTCAACGATTCCAAACGTTGAGGGATTAACCACGACACCTGGCGTGTTTGACAGCACCGGGCTGTTGAATTTGACGCAACGTCCAGAGCGTCTGGGCATTTTGGGCGGCGGGTATATCGGCGTTGAATTCGCATCGATGTTTGCCAACTTTGGTAGCAAAGTCACCATTTATGAAGCAGCTCCACAGTTTTTGCCTCGTGAAGACCGGGATATTGCTGACGCTATCGCCAACATTTTACGCGACAAAGGTGTTGAGCTGATCCTCAATGCCAACGTGCAGTCGGTCTCCTCTCATGATGGTGCAGTACAGCTGCACATGCCGGAAGGTGCCCAGACGGTGGATGCGCTGTTGGTAGCATCAGGTCGCAAACCGGCGACAGAAAACCTGCAATTGCAGAAAGCGGGTGTGGATGTAAACGATCGTGGTGCCATTGTTGTGAATAAATATTTGCGTACATCGGCAGACAATATTTGGGCAATGGGTGATGTCACTGGTGGATTACAATTTACCTATATCTCGCTGGATGACTTCCGTATTGTGCGCGACAACCTGCTAGGAGAGGGATTACGTAACACGGGCGATCGCCAAAACGTACCGTATTCCGTCTTTATGACGCCGCCGCTTTCCCGCGTCGGAATGACTGAAGAACAGGCTCGCGCCAGCGGTGCGGCGGTGCAAGTCGTGACGTTGCCGGTAGCGGCTATCCCCCGTGCGCGAGTGATGAATGATACGCGTGGTGTTCTTAAAGCAGTGGTGGATAGCGAAACGAAACAAATATTAGGCGTGTCGCTGCTGTGCGTGGATTCTCATGAAATGATTAATATCATCAAGACGGTTATGGATGCAGGGTTACCTTATACCACATTGCGTGACCAAATATTTACCCATCCAAGCATGAGCGAATCACTAAACGATCTCTTTTCTCTCATTAAATGATAATAGTGTAGTCTGCATATTTGCCCCACCCGTGTGGGGCTTTTTTTATTTGTTTTTTTATGTTCCTGATACTAATTGACAGTTATTTTGGCGTTACGGATGAAATAAAATTAAGTGACATGTTTTATTATATTCCCACTGAAATGACTCGTTAATGGAAATAGAAATGAACATGCTTAAAACTACGTTACTAATGACTACGTTACTGACTGCTCCGGTGACATTTTCCGCGTTAGCGCAAACCGAGGTTGCCCACGTTAGCGTATCAGCCGTGTCTGGCTCTCCTTCCGTGGTGGAAGATGCCATTGCTAAACTGGCGCAGGAAAAGAATGCGACTTCCTGGAAAATTACCTCAATGCGCATTGATAGCAGCACTCACGCAACGGCAATTTTGTACAAGTGAGGAGCGCCGGAATGGAAAAATATCTTCGTATATTGGGCAAAGGTGATAGGGTTGGATTAACCTTGATTCGCCTGAGTATCGCGATTGTTTTTATCTGGATTGGCTTATTAAAATTTGTACCTTACGAAGCCGACAGCATTACACCGTTTGTCGCCAATAGTCCGGTAATGTCATTTTTTTATGAGCATCCAGAAGAATACAAACAACATTTAACCCACGAAGGTGAATTCAAACCACAGGCTCGTGAATGGCAGACGGCGAATAACACGTATACATTCTCAAATGGTCTGGGAGTAGTCGAAGTTCTCATCGCTTTGCTGGTGCTGGCTAATCCTGTTAGCCGTTGGTTGGGATTAATTGGCGGCGTTCTGGCATTTGCCACACCAATTGTAACCTTATCATTTTTAATAACCACGCCAGAAGCATGGGTAATGCCGCTGGGTGATTTACACCACGGATTTCCATACTTGTCAGGTGCCGGGCGGTTGGTGTTAAAAGATACGTTAATGTTGGCGGGAGCAGTGATGATTATCGCAGATTCATCCCGATCAATAATTAAGCAGCAGTATTGAATTTTTAACGTTGTGCCCTCTGTAAGATAGTAAGCCACTATAGTTCGATTCGGTACTTACCGGGCCAGCAGGATGCTGGCTTTTTTTCTGTCTTAAGGCAAATTTATCATAAATATACAATTATTCACTTTAGAAGAATAACTAATCAGAGCTATCTTCCTGGTTAATGATATAGTGTTGTAAGCATTTTTCCTCCTTCCTGTGAAAGCGCATCACCCCGCAGACTGCGTAGTCTTCCGGCCACGAAAGCTCCATTTTTCTCTATTTTTTTCTGTGCAATTCTTGCTATTTGTTATCTCAAAACCATATCTCAAAAAAGTTTGTTATTCATTTTTGTTATAGTTAATCAACAAGTTCGCGTGGTTTTAGGCATGTCTTAAGCTAGAATTAATCCTGATTAAATGTTTTTACGTATCAATAAATGACTAAAGATAGTTAAAAACTTAACTTTTAACCAACTGTTTGACATGGAATCCACTATGGTAATTAAGCACCAGGGGTGGATGCTGATCTCGCGTTTTGTGAGTAACCAAAGGCGGGACATATCTTAAATATGGAAATAAGGGTATTAAAATGAGCTTTGGCTTAGCAAAGGAAGACAAGTTTGAAATCATCGCTATCCTTCGTGAAGAGCTGCATAAGAAAACGAAACTGGAAATCTTGTGTGGAGACAGTAGCGTTATCACGCAGTTAGAGAAGGTTGATTTCGAACGGTTTGTCATTTCCGGACACGGAGACATTGTTCCTGAAAAGGTCCAATACTTTATCCTGCACAGCGAAAGCGGGATTGTAAAATTTAGTGCCAGGTTCGAACAAACCCCAGCAGCAGGTGCGGAAGCAGGATTATCCTACTTCATCCCGGATATGATTTTCTTTGCCCAGCAGAGACAAAATCAGCGTTTTTCATTCCTGAAGGGCTATGACTTTTTCTGTTTTGGTCGTTACAAAAATGGAGAAAACTACTCTCTCAAGATTAAAAATATCTCGCAGGGTGGTTGTGCGTTAATTGTTAAAGATGTAAACGCCCGTTTTCTTTATAAAGATGCGGTGATTAAAAATGCATCTCTGGATTTCGATACATTTGGCAGTTTACAACTGGATTTAAAAGTGATCGATGTTGTCCCGATCAATGAGTTTGATGAGGATAACCAGTTGTATTCCTGTCATCAGATCTCATGTGAGTTCGATTTTAAAAATCGTCGTGAAGAGACTGAAGTCGAGAAAATTATTATTAAATTTTTAATGAGTAACAAGATTAGAAGCTTATAAGGAACGGTGAACAGGATGTTGATGTGTGGCAGTGATAATTTTGTGGGCAATGGTATGTTTGCCTACCTGACCAGCAAACATGTGCCGATAAAAACATTCCAGTTTGAGGATATGTTGCATCAGTCATCATTATGCCAGCATCAAACCATGGTTTTTAATATCATTGATAATGAACAAGCGTGTTCGGACATTGTTCAGTTTTTGAATAAAAACCGATTCAAATTTTATAATAACATCGTGGTGATTGTTGCTGATAGTTTGGTGGCGAAATTATGCGTAGAGTTATTATATGTAGAGAAAACAATAGTTTTGACTGAAAAATCTTCACTGCGTGATTTTGGTCAATTGGCGACATTATCAGTCGGGAAATGGAACCCCCGACTGTATCGTTCGCAGAAGAGATTAACCGAAAGAGAACAGCAGATCCTGAACTTACTGGTAAGTGGTTATACAGCCAAAGAAATTTCTGAGTTAGTTAGCCTGAACTATAAAACGATTCAGGCACATAAGATGAGGGTCGTCGCCAAGCTTGGCCTGACCAATACCTCTGATTTAAATAAGTTAATTGTCAGATTTACCCATCGTATGTCTTTTTTACCCTAACCTGACCATTATTTTCTGATGTAATACACCTAATAGTAGATACAATTCGGGAGTGATTTTGACTGGTTTTTAATTTTATGATTTGTAGAGGGAGAGGGGAATGTTTAATTCCAACGAGGTGCTAACTGCGCTTGAAAAGGCTTTGAATACCAGTCAACTTTATATGGTTTATCAGCCTATTTTCAATTTGCATGCCCAGCGTATAAGCGGATTTGAAGCATTAATGCGTTGGAATAGTCCTCAGATGGGTATGATCTCTCCCGATGTCTTTATTACCTTACTGGAAGATAGCGGCAATATTATTTCTATTGAAGATATGGTTACTCACTCTCCGTGGGATGTTGCAGCTTCCTGGCCTGACCCCATTGTATTATCCGTCAATATTTCCGCGCTTGAATTCTGCGATCCTCTGTTACCCCAACGTGTTAGACAAAACCTTGCCTCTTCCGGATTGCCGGTCCATCGATGCCAAATAGAGGTGACGGAAACGTCACCGCTGTGCGACAGTCAGATTGCGGCTAAAAATATGACGGAATTAAAGGCGATAGGGGTCAAGCTTGCGCTTGATGATTTTGGCACCGGCCATGCTAATCTTAATTACCTGTTGAAATATCCTTTTGATACCTTAAAAATTGATAAGGAATTTGTCACCGGTATTGAGCCCGACACTCGATCGACAAAGATTGTTGAGGGTATTATTTCCCTGGCGCATAATTTTGGTATTGAAGTTCTTGCCGAAGGGGTGGAAACCCAGTCCCAACTGGAGCGGTTGATGCAGATTGGTTGTGACAAAATTCAAGGCTTTTTCATTTCTCCCCCGGTGCTGGCAGAAGAGATCCCTTCACTCTTAGCACAATATAATCGTTAATCCCTCCTTATTTACGTTTCCCAAATCCTTGATTGTTCCGCGTTGCTGCTAAGTCTGTAGGCTTGATAAGCGTAGCGCATCAGGCGGCCCTGAACGGCAAAAAAAAGCCCCCTGCTGAACAGGGGGCTGGCGAGTTTATGTCAGCTTAGAACGATTTCTTAAAGCCGATAGAGGCATTGACCGGCGCTTCTACCTGCGACTTACTGCCGCCGTTGCTGAATTGCGTACCCAGCTCACCGTAGACCTGCAGGTTTCTGTCGATAGACCATGACAGGCCGGCAGCAACTTCAGTGCTGGAGTACTGCTGTGAAGATTCCAGCGTAGTGGTGGCTACCGCATTGCTAAAGTGCGTTTTGTCTTTTGAACCCAGACCCTGCCAGACGTTAACCCTGCCGTACGGCTGGAATTTGCCATGGTTGGTGTCATAGTCAGCGACCAGACGCACGCCCAGACGCGCGGTAAAGGAATCCGCGGTATCCATTTTCACTTTCGTTGGGGTCACACCATCCAGCGTGCTGTTATCAAAGTCGCTGTACTGGTAGATCAACTGAGCCTGAGGTTCCAGACTCCATGCGCTGGCACCTAAACGGAACGATTTACCCACTTCTGTCGACGCCGTTAGCGTGTTGCCTCTGACGGTATACGAGCCGTTGTTACCGGTCGCCTCCAGGCGGGATTTATGGTTACCGTACTGCAGGACGTTATCAACATACATACCGTCCCCCGAGAACCAGGTCGCATAACCGCCAACGTAAAATGCGTTGTCATCGATGTTACCGCCTTTGCCATCGCTGCCTGTCTTCGTGCCTTTCACGTTGCTGTCGATATCAAGGATGCTGGTATACATCCCGGCTTTCCAGCTTTCGTTAGCATACATATCAACGCCGACCTGAATGCCCATGGTATGGGAGCTGGTTTGCGTACCGGCCGCATCATCCAGTTTGGTTTTACCGGAGTAGCCAATCATTCTTGCCCAGGCGCGATTGTCTTCATCAATGCCCGGTTTAACCTCGTCACCCATACGTTGGTGCATGTTACCCAACAGGCTAATATCACCCTGGCGTACGACGCTGGCGAGGCCAGAATACAGCATGGTTTCTGGACGGTATTCACTTCTCAGATACCAGTTTTCACCCTGGCCTTGAGCATTACCCGCATGCAGTTGGTACTCAAACGCACCTGCAGCCATACGATCGGCGGCAAGGTGGAAGGCATCCCGCGACGTTTGCGCGGTGGTGGTTGCGCCATTGAGCGCTGTCACCACTTCGATACCATCCCCAATGGTCGGCGCGCCGAGACCAGAACCATCGACATCCAGCAGCGTGCTACCGCTGGCTTTACCGCCATCGATAATCAGACGGTCGGCAATGCCTGCGCCGCTACCATTCTGGATAGCCGCCATGTTGATAGTCCCTTTTTCGCCGGTGTAATCCCCTTTGACGGTTAAGGTTGTGCCAGTCTGCTGACCGATGAGTGAAACATCACCACCGTTGCTCAGGCCCGCTACCGTTTGGTTGTAACCTTGCGTGTTCAAGGTGGTGTCTGCAACCACATAGTGGTGTGATGCGGCACTCAGGGTGTTGGCATTACCCGCTTGCAGCATGCCGTTGGCGATCAGCGTCGCGCCGCTGTAGCTGTTTTCACCTTGCAGCTCGGTAATGCCGCTACCGGTCTGATGCAACTGGCCTTTACCACTGATATTACCGGTCAGCGCCAGGGTATCGCCACGATTGACGTTGAGTACGCCGTTATCAACGACATCACCCTGAATGCTGCCGATATTACCGCCGTTACCCAGCTGTAAAACGCCTTGTTCGATGGTGGTGCCACCGGTGTAGGTGTTATCCAGCGTCAGGGTGAGGGAGCCTTTACCGGTTTTGGTCAGTTGACCGTTACCTTCGACTTCCGTCAGCAGAGAAACGTCATGCCCGTTGGTGTCGAATGTCCCGCCTCCGGATTCCAGCGTCACCTGACGGGCAGTATCAAACGCTTCGCCATACTTCAGCGTACCGCCATTAAAGGTAATTCCCGTATCTGCCGCACCCAGGTTGGTATCGCCCGCTACCTGCAGCGTCCCGGAGGTGATGGTCGTTCCACCGCTGTAGGTGTTGTCGCCCGTGAGGATCAGGGTACCGAGATCGCCTTTATTCAGGCCGCCGGTACCGCGGATAACGCTGTCGATAGTCGCGGTGTAGTTGGCGCCGTCTACTGTGCCATCGCCAACGCGAATCAGGGTGTTGGCCGTATCGGTGGTAATGGCTTCGCCGCCCACACGATAACCATCGGTAGCGAACTGCGCGCCGCTGATAATGACGTCGCCTTTGCTGTTATCGACGGTCACGTTGCCAGCCTCACCCTGGAACACGGCAAACGCGGCATCAGTAAACGGTGCGTTCAGCGCGCCTTCCGGCGTTGATTCATCGGTTGTCCAGTTGTCGTTACCCTGGCTGGATTGCCAGATACCGTCGCCGCCGTTGATGACCCCGTTATTTTTCAGCTCGCCATTCTCACCGCCGGTGCCGTCCCAGAAGCGCAGCGTCAGTCCGGCGTGGTTGACCAGGTTGACCTGATTTTTCACCGACGTTTGCACGTACAGGCTGTCTGCCGCTTCCGGCGCGTTAGCAATATCCATCACATTGTTGGTCAATGTGCCGGTGTAGTTGATGACACGATAGACGCCCACATCAAAGCTTCCGCCCGGTGAGGTTTCAATGTTGAGCTTACCGTCGAGCGTCAGATCGCCGTTTACGTCAATCAAGTCGTTGAAGGCGCCGCCCGGGGTATAAGCCTGACCAAACTGATAATCCAGCTGTGCGTTATCACTGAGCGTCAACGAACCGGTAGTCAGTTTACCCACGCTGTTGATGGCCGCACCTGCGGTAATATGGCCGTCGTCCAGCACATCAACCGCGCCGCCAATAATACCGTTACCGCCGAGCGTTGCCCCGGATTTCACCGTCACCTGGCCGGTAGCCGCAGACTGATTACCGTTGACCAGCAGCACACCTTCATTGACGTCAGTGGTACCGGTGTACGTGTTGTCGCCGGTCAGCGTTAACGTGCCGTCACCGATTTTCACCAGGCTACCGTCGTTGCCGCTGATAATGCCGCTGATGGTGTCATCAAGATGCAGATTACCCAGCGACAGTTCTTTATTGCCCAGTTCGACATTACCCGCACCGGACAACGAGCCGATAGACGTTGCGCTGTCGACTGCGCTGATATCGACCTTACCGCCCGCCAGGTTTTTAACGACGGTATTTTCTGCCATCGCCTGATCTGCGAAGGTCATCAAACCGCTGTTGTTCACAGTGGCATTGCCGCCGCTGGAGTCTTCTTCCAGCGCCAGAGTACTGTCTTTTGACACGTTAACCGTAGCGTTGCCTGCGGTGGCGTTGTTGGTTAATACCGCTTTCGCCGTGCCCGTCAGGTTCAGCATTGCGCTCGCTGCGGTGACGTTATCTGCCAGCGTTAACAGGCTGTCGGCAATGTTCATGGTCAGGGATTTCAGGCTGGTATCTGTCCCGCTGACGTTGAGCGTCGCGCCCTTATTGACATTCACGGTGCTGCTTTCATTACTGCCAAAGGCTCCGGTTTTGCTGACGTTGACCGTCACATTGTTGGCGTTTCCGGTACCGGCAATTTCTGTGTCGCCTTTGTAGCTGTTGGCGCGGTCGAGCGACAAGGTGCTGCCCGCATCGCTAGAGCTGCTGGTGACTTTCAGTTTACCGTCGCCGGTAATCTCGCCGGTTGGCGTGAAGTGGTGCGAATTGAGATCGAACACCGCTGCGTTCTCATTCGCTCCCAGCTCAATGGTGCGATTACTGGTCAGGTCCGCGCCCAGTTGCAGCGTTGAACCGTTATTGATTGCCAGGTCAGTTCCGCTCTGCCCGAGATTGCTGTCAGAGGAGATCTGCAACGTGCCGCCATCAATGCGCGTGCCGCCGCGATACTCGTTGTCACCGCTGAGGATCAGACGGCCAAGGTCGGTTTTTACCAGCGTCAACTTGTCAGCAGTACTGGCTTCGCGGAGAACGGACTCAATGGTCGCGGTATAGTTTTGCCCCGCGCCGCCGGCGCCAACGCGCAGCAGCAGTTCACCTGTTCCCGGCGTCTGGCCTGCATGGGTCGCGTTTTCTGTGGTGGCATACGCGTTAAGCGCATCGCCTTTCACGACATAGCCATCGGCGTCAAACTGTGCCCCGGAGAAGTTAACTTCTCCCGCGGCGTTATCCACGGTAACGGTACCGTCTTTGGTGGTGAAGACGGCGAAGGACTTCTGTGCCCAAGGGGCGTTACCTTCACCGGTTGCGGTGGTCCAGTTGTTATCACCCTGGCTGCCGATCGCCATCCATTTGCCATCGCCACCGTCGATTTTGCTGTCGCCTTCAATGCCCGACGCACCGTGGCTCTGATTAACGGTTGCGCCGTCCCAGAACTGCAGGGTAACGCCGTTGGCGTTCACCAGGTTGACCTGTTTGTCGATGGAGGTCTGGACAAAAATATTGCTCTTATCCTGGCTATCCGGTATCGCGCCTAATTCCAGCGTCTGGTTATCCAGCGTGCCGCCGTAGTTATAGATACGGTACACGCCCGGTCCGAAGTTACCGCCCTGTGAAGTGGTGACATCCAGAGTCCCGTCCAGTTGCAGATCGCCTGCGACGTTAATCAGATCGTTTAGCGCGCCGCCTGGCGTATAGGCCTGACCAAGTTCGAAAGCGGAGGTCGTTTTGCTGCCAAGCTGCAAATTACCGTTAATGGATAACGTACCCGCACCGCCGTCACCGGCGCTGAGGGTCGTGGCATCGTTCATCAGTACGTTGCCGCCGATAGTGCCATTACCGCCAAGTGTGGACGTGCCGCTAACGGTGGTGGCACCGCGCGCCGCGCTTTGATCGCCATTCACCAGCAGCGTGCCGTTGGTAACGGTGGTGTCGCCTGCATAGGTGTTGTTGCCGTTCAGACGGGTAATGCCGCCACCGATTTGCTGTAGCGCACCGATACCGGAGATCACGCCGTTGAGCAGCACGGTGTTGGCGCGATTAATCGTCAATATGCCGTTGTCGATAATGTCAGACACGGCGCTGACTTCGCCTGTATTTCCACCGTCACCCAACTGCAGCGTACCGGTTTGAGCGATAGTGGTAGAACCTGTGTAGGTATTGTTGGCGGTAAAGACCGTGGTACCGCCCGCCGCACGTTCGAACTTCCCGTCACCGCTGATGATACCGCGATAAATTTGCGCCGCTGAAGCATCACCCTGGGTATCGAAGATAACCTTGCTTTCTACGCCCTGGGTGGTGACATCGTAATCGCCAATGCTTGCCGCAGTACTGGTCGGCTCGACGTGGTCGCCGGTGCTCAGGGTTGCGCCATTGTTCACGGCGATGGTTTTGCTTGCCAGCGTCAGGTTTTCTACGACGCGGACATTTGCGTTTGAGCCGCTGATGGTCAGCGAATCCCAGCCGGTGCCGATGTTGGTGCCAGTGGTCAGATTGTCGCTAGCCAACGTACCAATCTTCGCACCATTCGTATCTGTGAAGGTGAGGGCGTTGCCGCTACCTGCTTCAGTAGTGATGTGGCGTGTTTTATCCAGCGTCACATTGCCGATGTTAGCTTTATTGTTACCGCCAGTACCGGCGAAATTCACTTCGCCAGCATAGGTGCCGTTACGCCAGATAAAGGTGTCCCGGCCTTCGCCGGTATTGATTACGCCGCTGGTCACACCGCCGCTAATATCAATGGTGTCATTGCCTTTACCGGACTGAATGGCTACGGCCGTGTCGTTGGTAGCCTGCAGGGTTCCCCTGTTGGTAACGGTTTTACTGCGGTCGCCGCTGGCGTCAATCACCGGCGAGGTGGTGCTGGCAGAGATAATCTTGCCGGTGTTGGTGACCGCGCTGACGTTCTTCGCGATGATCGCCGAACCGCCTGCGCTGCTATGCACGTTGATGTCGGCATTGGTGGTGATACGACCGCTGGTATTTGCGCGGATACCGCTGCCTTCGCTGTTTAGTACCTCAATGGTATAGCCTTTGCCGATGGTCAGATCGCCCGTCACCGAACCGCCATCGCGTTGCTCAAAAGCGAATCCGGTACCTTTCCCGTTGACGTTGAGGATATTGTTCAGCCCATCTTTCATATTCAGCGCCACGCTGGTGCGGATCCCTGGGCCATCGTTGGCATTGATGGTCACGTCGTTGAGCGTGATATCGGTGTTGTTGGCATCGTTTTGAATGCCAGCACCAGTCCCTTTCGCGCTGATAGTCACACCTTTTGCAGACAGCTTACCGGCTCCCGTATCGAGACGAATACCATCGGCCGTACCATTGGTCGTGATGGCATCGCCGGTATTACCGGTAATACTCAGGCTTGCACCATTGGTCAGCAGAACCCCTGCGGTTCCATCATCAACGGCTACCTGGCCCAGTTTTTTAATCTGAGCGCTGGCGCCTGAAGCCCGTACACCGATGCCGTTGCTGACATGCAGGGCGCTGGAAGAGTTATTGGTTAAGCTCCCGCCTTTTTGCACATCAACGCCGATGCTGTCGACACTGGCCAGATCAATAATCGATTTGGTATCGAGGATCAGGTTACCCAGATTCCTCGCCACATAGGCGATAACCTTGTTGCCGCTGGTTTCAGAGGTGATATTCGCGTTCGAGGTGAGGGTAGTGCTCGTGGCATTACCTTCCGTGTCACCATTTAACTGATGCGCCTGACCATCCACAACCCCGGCAATGGTTCTTTCGCCGGTTAAATTGATGGTGGTTTTATCACTGATAGTCCCTTTCGCGCCGCCTTCGATAACCAGTGCCGCGGAGTCGGTACCCTTAACGGTAAACGTTGCTTCACCGGTATCTACGCTACTGCCAGCACCTGTGGCGAGAACGCCAACAGAATTGTTACCGCTGAGAGTCAGATTCAGGTTGGAACTGGACTGATCTTTCGGGTTAGTCGTGTTACCGGCCAGCAATGCGCCATTAGCAATACGGAAAATAGTGGTGCGATCCTGACCATTGTCATTCATCACCGCCTGACCAATATTGGCGGTAGCGCCTTTACCATACAGGTAATAACCAATTTGATCGGTACTGTTAAATGACGGGCTACTCAGGCTGTCAACGTTAGCGATGGCGTTATCACGTACGTGCACACCGATGTTACCGGCCTTATCCAGCGCAATGTTGGAGTAGACGTTGACCACAGCCTTACCGTTGTTGCCACCTTCAGCCCAGATGGCGTAGTTACGGCTACCAACGCCACCTTCACCGTCCACCACGATAGAGCCTGCAGCGCTGGTGGTGACTTCGGCATTTTTGTTATTGGCGCTGACGTGGATCCCCACATTATTGATGCCATTAACGCTAATCTTGCCGTCGTTGCGGATTTCCTGATTATTTTCCGCGCCGCTGTCGCGTACGGAAATGCCGTAGTTCTTACTGGGGCCCCCGTCAGAACCTCCATTGATCACGATATTGCCGGTATTGAGGACGTTGCCCGTGGCATTCCCGACCAGAATCCCCGCGGCGTTGCGTATGCCAGTTCCCAGCGTGATCAGACCGTTGTTAATCACCTCTTTGGCACTCTTGGTCATGATCCCGGCGCTCAGACTAGAGCCGCCAGCCATGATGATATCTTTAGACGGATCGCTTGCGTCGCGACCAAGATAAATTGAGGCATCCTGAGCGTTGGTAAAGGTGGCATTCCCGGCGACTTCTACGCCATAAGCGGTGCCTTTGGCAAAGGATGCACCGTTTTTGCGCCCATCTACGATGTTGATATCGCCGTTGTTGATGCCTTGTGAATCGTCAGACAGCTGCATCCCAATAGCCAGCGTCAGCGAAGAATCGGGTTCGTCCTTACTCCAGGGATCGGCTGCAGAAGCGGTACCGAAGTTATCGGTGGTTATGGCCTGGTTAATCGTGCCATCGTTAGTAATCTGACTGGCGCCTTGCCCCTGCATGCCAAATGCGCCATAGCTGTTGACGTTTTGATTACCGTCTTTATCGATAAACAGCCCGGAGTTGATGATCCCGTTGTTGGTTGCCGTCGCGTCTTTTGCCAGCATGCCAATCGCCAGACTCTGTCCGGTAGATGTGCGTAATGCGTTCAGTTCGCCGAGGTTGGTGATAACCCCGCCATCAAGGGCTTTCATGACGCCATTGATACTGCCGTCAACGGCAATAATCGCATCTTTGTTCAGGGTGCCGGAGGTGCCTGCACCGTTGGCGTAAATAGCATGCAGCTCACCGCGGCCAGCGGTTGCGTTATTGCTATGTGACAAGCCGTCGGTCCAGACGTCGTAATCCCAGGTGAGCACGTCTGAATATTTGCTAGAGTTGATCAAGCCATCAATCAGCTCCGCGTATTTTGCCTGCGCGGCGGCGACGGTTGTGATATCACCGTTCTTAACATCCAGCCATAGCTGCAGTTGGCTGACCTTTTGCCCTTCAGGGGTTTCCGCTGCGTCGCTGCTTTTACCCAACAGCCAGTCGTTAAAATCGGCCAGATCCTGCGTACTGGTAATGGTAAATGTGCGCTCACCCTTTTCGACGACATTGCCGTCTGCATCATAGCCGTAGGACATGAGCGAAAATTCATCGCCAAACACGGAGGTTTGCGCTGAACCAGCAAACGTTTTTTCAGGGATAACGGGAGCGGCGTTAAATTTTATATAGTTATCGGATTGCCAGTTCACCTGGCTGTCAGTGCCTTGCGCTTCCAACAACGAGGAGTCTTTGGCCAGTAACTCGATGGTATTGGCTTTGTCGCGTACATTGAGCGTGTCGTTGCCAATATCCAGGTTGGCCGTGGCCCCATTCGTCGCTAGCGCGATGCCAAATTGCTTATAGATTTCAGTGCGCGTTGCATCGTAGGTATTTAATACCGAATCGCCGATCTGTGATTCGGTAAGAAAGCTACTTAACTCTTGGGTATCAAAGACTTTAATTGATGCTGCTTCACCAGGAAACGCCGGGTCGTTAATAGAAAAATCTGTGCTCTGAGAAGGCGTCAACGACCGGTTGTATGTCAGGTATTCCGCGAGTTCTTCAGCGGTAGTAATCGTTTTTACGCTCTGGTCAGGGCTGGTGGCCTTAAGCGTGATTTTACCGTTTTGCAGCAGTTCTCTGATGGTGGTCGAATCGACAACACCACTTTGACCCGGACTGATCGTTGGGATCGCCCCGCTGATATTGAGCGCCTGACCAGCTGTGTTATCTTCATATAAGAAGCCGTAATTATGCACATCCGGATCAACTCCAGCGAAAATACCTGCCTGGTAGTCGGTGAAAATATTGTGATCACCGATATCGATAATCGGATCAGCGGAAACCTGAATTGATGCAGCGCTTAATGCACCTGCTGCCAATACTGCAACCATTTTACGCGAGCTGCTTTTTTTCTTTCCTTTGGTTAATTCAGAAACGACCACCCAGATACCGAGCGCCGCGTTCCAAATAATGCTGTAAACTTTGTTCATATATAACCCTCGTCTACATTCCTGTTATGTATGTGTTAATACGTTGAGTTGTTGGCTATGGTTGGCACGCGGATGTGCTACCCGGTAATAGATTTTGGAAATAGGGTTCCCTTCCGTGCGATGCGGAATTAAAAAAGCGAGTCGAAAGAGAACCTTTTTAAATAATAACCGTGATAATTGTCCTTAAATAAGTCAGTTACGGCTGGCTATAGTGGGAAATGGTGTACTTGAGCCGGGTGTTATTTTTGCCGAGTTTTCTGGCAATATTGCTTTTGTACGCCCCGATGGTTTTTTCACTTTTTTGTGATGCCCCGGCGATTTGTGTCAGTGACCATCCTCGGGCAAGCATCATCATTACGTTGAATTCGTTCGCTGTGATCTTGTTGTGTAATTCTTTGATATTTTGTTGTTTTGTGTTCTTTATGATACGTGTGACGGCATGGTGTAGCCGATCAAGACTGGCATCTTGATCAAGAAACAACATGTTCTTCCCGCAAACGGTTTGAAAAAGAGTAAAAGTAGCTTCATCTGCCAAAACAATAATTTTGGTGACAGGTCGTAAAGCCATGTTGCGGATAATCCTGGCATATTTTAAAAAATCTGATTTGTCAGGATTAATGATGATGCAATCCGTTTCACAAGGGAGCATTTTGACAGCAGAAAGCGTCTGGGAGGAGTAATACGAGATATCAATATATAATGATGAGCCACGTAGGATTTCTCGCATGCCTAGCCAAGGGTAAATTGAGTCACCCAAAAAAATAGCCTTTGACATAACGATCTCCTTGAAATTTTGATGCAAGCGGCCGCCTCTTTTTTTTAGGTCAAAAAAGAGTTTCTTGCGACACGTGAAATGTTAATTAAATCTCGTATAACGTTCTGTGCTGTGAACGTATCCTTATTAATTCCAGATTAAACAGATATTCTCTGTATTTATTAGAATCATTAACTATTCTTAAAGTAGATATTACACTTTGTTAAAATTTAAGATAAATCGTTTATTTCAGCTCTGTGTAAATGATTGATAGATTTCGCTTATGGATCACGTGAATAATGATTGCGTGATTTCTATAAAGACAGGATATTCCTATCCATTTGGGAGGGGGTTTATATGGAAATTCTTATATTTCAGAAGGATAACCGTTTTTCTTAATGGGATGACTGGTGACCAGGAGAATTCTTAATCAAGACCAGGACAAAGAAAAGGGGTGTCAGGGGGAAGAGAGAAATATCGCTAGATTTGCAGTTATCGACCTGAAACTCGAGTATTCAAGTTGATAATTCTTAGTATTGTTGAATTTTTAGGGAATTATCCTATTTTTAGCTTTTTGTGCTTAATTTCAAAAACTCACTTGAAGAGGTTATTTTTTCTGATTGCTATTGCTGATAACACTTAGCCCGCCAATAGTTCCTGTTCAACCTGATGAACCTGCTGTTCCAGTGTATTGCGGATTTCAGTAAGCGCCCGTTGTTGATCGGAGAAGTAGGCTTCTTTATCTGTCACGGAGGTGGCAAGCCGCCAGGCGTTCTCAGCTTCCAGTTCGGTAATCTCTTTGAGCAGCGCGTTAATTTGTTCTCTGAGCTGTTGTATTTTGCTACGTAAATGCTGCAAATCGTTCAATCGATCGCTCGCCATCATCGGTTCGAGGCCGCTTTGCAATTGAGTCAGTAGCGCCCGGACGGCGGCAAGATCGGCATTTTGGCGTGCCTGGTTAAGCTGCACCATCATCTGATGCGCTTTCTCTTTCAGATCATCGGCTACCACGTCCGGGTGGCAAAGACGGCTGGCCTGACGCCACAGGCGTTTTAACTCATTACGTTCATCAGAGGAAAGCCGCTGGTCACGGCTAAAACGATGCTGTGCATCCTGCTGCTGCTCCTGATATTCATCATATTCATGGCTGGCCTCTTCCTGTGCCTGACGGGTTGCGCTGTCGTCCTGGCGAGAGAAGTCGTTTTCCAGCTCACGAATCTCCGCCAGCAGGGCGGTAATCAGTTCCGTTTGCTGCTGAATACGTTGGCGTGTTTCCACCGATTCGCGCGAATCTGAATTCTGGTTCATCCAGTGCTGCTTGAGTCTGGCCAGTTGATCAACTGCCTGGGAAATATAGTGCTGACAGGATTGATAGTCTTTTTCCCGGCGTTTTCGCTCCGCTTCCTGTTTGCGCTGAGCGCTGGCGGCGAGCTGTTTACGCAGTTCGAGAATGCGGCTCATCAGCGGTCCAAGACGAAGGTGATACAGATCGTTGAAATCATCGAGGATTTGAATGCGCGTATTGCGCTTATCGATCAGGTCACGCAGCTGTGTTTCGAGCGCTTTGAGTTCCAGCTTACTGGCGGCAATGGCTGGATCCTGCCACGTAGAGACTGCTCGTTGAGATTGCAACCAGGCCGAGATTTCACGCAGGGCATCACTAAAGCGTCGTTCTTCGATCGCCTGCACAATGGTGACCGGTACGACTGACAAAGGCTCATTTTTAAGATGCGCCACCTGCTGGAAAATAATCTCCTCATCTTCCAGTTCAATAGCGCTTTTGACGATTTCCAGTCGTTTGATGATCTTATTCATGACAGTCGTTGCCTGGCCTGGCTAAAAAACGAGTGGCTGAAGTACAACAGGTTCACCCGTTTGAAAATGTTAGAAAAACAGTAAAGCGCATTCTGTGGCCTGCGATGCCTTTTCGTCCAGAATAATTCACTGTAATTATGAAAAACCGGAAGTCGCGCGCACCTGTCTGCATCTTTAAACCTCTGTTTCATGTTTTTTACTATCGGGTAATTATTCTTGATTCAATAAAGATAATGCGTATAGTTCTCATTCTCTTTTGTTATTAACTCCCTGTATTACTTCTGGTAAGGATCCCGACAATGAAAAAAACAACATCCGCGCTGGCATTGCTGATTGCTGCGGCGTTAAGCGGTTGTGCGGCGCATACCACGCCAGCCAGCAACGCCAGCATTACGGAAAAAAAAGCGCAACCTGCCGTCAGTGATGTGCAGCAACGCGCGCTGGCGGATGGATTATATGAAATGGCGCTTAGCCCGGCAGGGGATGCGTTGTACGTTGCCAGCGCCGAAGGATTTAAAGATGTGCAGGGCGGCGTGGTTTATAAGCTGGATCCGAAGACGCTTAAAACGCTCGGCTTGAGTCATACCGATATGAAAAATTTTGGTATGGCTATCTCGCCGGACGGTAAAACGGTGTATGTCACCAACTCACTGGATGGTGGCCTGAGCGCGCTGAATACCGCTGACGGCAAAGTGAAAAATCGCGTACTGTTCCCGGAACGTAACCCAGAAGGTTTCCCGTATGGCGCGCGCCAGGTGCTACTGCATAACGGCTTGCTCTATATTGGCGCCGTGGCGGATCCGGCGGTGATTTGGGTAGTTGACGCTAAAACCCTGAAGCTAAAAACCCGCATTAAGAATACGGGTAAATGGATGACCGGACTGCATTATTCAGAAGTGACGCAGCGAATTTATGCAGCTAACGGCGGCGGTGAAATCCTCGTCATCAACCCGCGTAATCAGCGCGTAGAAAAACGCTGGAAACCGCTGGGGGAACAACCTGCGCTGCTGCTGAATATGGCGGAGGACGCACAAACGGGTCGCCTGTTTGTTACCGACAACTCAAAAGCGAAAACCACCCTGGTGCTGGATATCCATACCGGTAAGCTGCTGAAAAAATTGGATGTGGGTGATTCGCTGGCGGTGAAATTTAACGCAAAACGCAACGAAATCTATATTACCCAGCGTGATTCAGGGAAATTGCTCAGCCTGAATGCGACCGATTACAGCGTGAAGAAAAGCTGGGATTTACCGCCTAACCCTAACAGCCTGCTGCTCTCAGTGGATGGGCAAACCCTGTTTGTCACCGTGAAACAGAAATTTAATAAAGACCACTCCACCTCTGCGCCAGATAACGTGGTGCGTATCGAACTGAATAAATAATAACAACATGTTGCCGGGGGCTCTCCGGCAACGTCGTCAGACTTTTAATGGCATGGCTATGGACAACACT
This sequence comes from Citrobacter sp. A316, assembly GCF_002042945.1. Classification (NCBI taxonomy): domain Bacteria; kingdom Pseudomonadati; phylum Pseudomonadota; class Gammaproteobacteria; order Enterobacterales; family Enterobacteriaceae; genus Citrobacter; species Citrobacter sp. A316. The sequence goes on along the minus strand of NZ_MVFZ01000001.1, from coordinate 400,712 downwards.
AAAACATACGCACACTTAATGAGAAAAACTGTGCTGGCCGCTACTATTGGCGCGCTTTCCGGCACGGTGAATGCTGCTGAGACTCCCACAGAAGCGGAAGAGACCATTGTGGTCCAGGCTGCCGAGAGAAGTGATTTTAAACCCGGTGGCGATACGTTACTGCCTGCTTTTCTTGACGGCCAGGTTGCTAATGGCGGCAGGCTGGGGATGCTTGGTCAGCAAAATGCCATGGATGTACCATTTAACGTTATAAGCTACACCTCAAAGCTGGTCGAAGATCAGCAAGCTAAGACCGTTGCCGATGTTGTCGCCAATGACGCGAGCGTGCAGGCGGTACAAGGCTACGGTAACTATGCTGAGACATACCGTATTCGCGGTCTGAAACTTGACGGCGATGATATGACCTTTGGTGGATTATCCGGTGTGCTGCCGCGTCAGGTAGTGGATACGCAGATGATCGATCGCGTTGAAATATTTAAAGGCGCGAATGGATTACTCAATGGCGCTGCCGGTAGCGGCGTTGGCGGAATGATTAATCTTGAACCCAAGCATGCAGACGATACGCCGATCACACGCCTCGGTATGGATTACACCAGTGACTCACAGGTGGGAACGTCGCTCGATGCCGGACGCCGTTTTGGTGACAATAACCAGTTCGGTGCCCGTGTGAATCTGTTGCATCGTGAAGGGGAGGGGGCGGTTGACGACGATAAACGTCGTACCACGCAGGCATCGCTGGGACTGGATTACCGTGGCGACCGTTTCCGCAGTTCATTAGACGTTGGGTATCAGAAAAAGACGTTTCACGGTGGCAACATGGGGATCAATATTTACTATGTGCCATTTGTCCCCGATCTACCGAAAAATACGCACAACTATAGCCAGAGATGGGGTTATAGCGATATTGAGAATGAGTTCGGTATGGTGCGTACGGAATATGATCTGACCGATAACTGGACCGCTTATGCCGGTTTAGGAGCACAGCACGCGCATGAGATTGGCTTGTACAGTGCCCCGGAAATATACAACCAGGCCGGTGATGCGAAAGCCGGACGCCTTGATACCAATCGTATTATTGATGCGTTCAGCGGGATGGCAGGACTGCGCGGGAATTTTGATACGGGTTTTGTGTCGCATAAGGTTAACGTAGGTTATTCCGCCGTCACTAAAGAAGACAAAATCGCCTGGCGCATGGGGTCACGAGCCGCGCGCCCGGACGTCAATATCTACGATACACAGAGTGTACCAAAACCGGCGGTGACGGCGACGGGAGGCAACTATAGCGATCCGCTAACCAGTGGGCGTACGCGTAGTCAGGGGTGGTTGCTCAGCGATACGTTGGGTGTGCTTGATGATCAGCTTCTGTTTACCGTCGGCGCGCGCCACCAAAAGGTCGTGGTGCGTGATTACAACAAAGAAACTGGCGCTGAAAACGTTAAGAACAGTTTTGACGACAGCCGCTGGATGCCGACGTACGGTGTTGTATATAAGCCGTGGCAGGAACTCTCTCTTTACGCGAACCATACCGAATCGCTACAGCCAGGCAGCACCGCGCCAAGCAGTGCGGTGAACTACGGTCAAAGCACCGGAATCATCCATGCAAAACAGAATGAGATTGGGGTTAAAACAGACTTTGGACGTGTAGGCGGTTCACTGGCGCTGTTTGAAATCAAAATGCCGGTCGCACAGTTGGATAGCCAGACCCGCTATTACGCAATCAACGGCGAGCAGCGTAATCGTGGCGTGGAGCTGAATATTTTTGGTGAGCCGATGTTAGGACTGCGGCTGAACGCCAGTGCAACGTGGCTGGATGCGACGCTCAGTAAAAATCAAAACGGTGTCAATAACGGTAAGACGGCAATCGGCGTACCGGACTTCTATGCGGTGCTGGGTGCTGAATATGATATTAAACCTGTTGAAGGACTCACCGCGACGGCGCGGCTGAACCATTCTGGTGCTCAATATGCCAACGCGGCGAATACCAAGAAACTCGACAGTTTTACCACACTGGATTTAGGTGTGCGTTACCGTATGTCACTCAATCAAAACCAGAATCAGATGATTTTGCGTGCAGGGGTGGATAACGTCACCAACGAGAATTATTGGTCAGGTATTGATGATACCGGGACTTATCTGTTCCAGGGTGAGCCACGCACGCTGAAGGTTTCCGTCAGTTACGACTTCTGATTTTTCTCCCGAGCCTCGGTGCGCTGGGCAAGGAAGCCCGGCGCATCCAATCGATTGCGCCTTGCGACAACCAGGTTGAAATGTTAAAAGAAGCCCCTTCAATAAAAACCACACAGGGGAAGGGCGTGAAAAACGCGTCAACTGCATCTGACACCAGCGTGTCTGATGCCGCGTCGACGAACGAGCCGACGCTTCAACGAGGGTTGCAAAACCGCCATATTCAGTTAATTGCGCTGGGCGGCGCAATTGGTACCGGCCTGTTTTTGGGCATTGGCCCGGCTATTCAGATGGCGGGACCTGCGGTGTTACTGGGTTACGGCGTTGCCGGGATCATCGCTTTTTTGATTATGCGTCAACTGGGCGAAATGGTGGTAGAAGAACCCGTTTCCGGATCGTTTGCCCATTTTGCCTATAAATACTGGGGACCGTTCGCGGGCTTTCTCTCCGGCTGGAACTACTGGGTGATGTTTGTGCTGGTCGGCATGGCAGAACTGACTGCGGCCGGGATCTACATGCAGTACTGGTTGCCCGATGTCCCGACCTGGATTTGGGCCGCGGCATTCTTTGTGATCATCAACGCCGTCAATCTGGTCAACGTACGCCTGTATGGCGAAACGGAATTCTGGTTCGCGCTGATTAAAGTGCTGGCTATTATCGGCATGATTGGTTTTGGTGTGTGGATGCTGTTTTCCGGTAACGGCGGGGAACATGCAAGCATCGATAACCTGTGGCGTTACAACGGCTTTTTTGCTACCGGCTGGAACGGATTAATCCTGTCGCTGGCGGTGATTATGTTCTCCTTTGGCGGGCTGGAGCTTATCGGAATTACTGCCGCAGAAGCGCAGGATCCGCAGAAAAGTATTCCAAAGGCGGTAAACCAGGTGGTGTACCGTATTCTGCTGTTTTACATCGGTTCTCTGGTGGTGCTGTTGGCGCTGTACCCGTGGGTGGAAGTGAAATCCAACAGCAGTCCGTTCGTGATGATTTTCCATAATCTTGACAGCAACGTGGTGGCTTCTGCGCTGAACTTTATCATCCTGGTGGCTTCGCTGTCGGTGTATAACAGTGGCGTCTACTCTAACAGCCGTATGCTATTTGGTCTCTCGGTTCAGGGTAACGCGCCGAAGTTCTTAACCTGCGTTAGCCGTCGTGGCGTACCGGTGAACTCACTGATCCTTTCCGGTGCTATTACGTCGCTGGTGGTACTCATCAACTATGTACTGCCACAAAAGGCCTTTAGCTTGCTGATGGCGCTGGTGGTGGCGACGCTGCTGCTGAACTGGATTATGATCTGCCTGGCACATCTGCGATTCCGGGCGGCGATGCGTCGTAAGGGACGTGACACGCAGTTTAAAGCACTGCTATATCCGGCAGGGAACTACCTGTGTATTGCTTTCCTTGGCATGATTCTGGTGCTGATGTGTACGATGGATGAGATGCGCCTGTCAGCTATCCTGCTGCCGGTGTGGATCCTGTTCCTGTTTGTTGCCTTCAAACTGCTGCGTCGTAAGTCCCGCTAAGTTTCTACCGATCTTGTTGTTACCGATCCCATCGTCAGGATGGGATCGGATCCTCACTCAACGTTTATCGTGACCGTTCTCGCAATTTTGCTGCTGCTGACAGGATCTTTATTTTGTAATCGATTACTTTTCTATTGAATCTATTTTGTAATCGATTACTTTTTAAGGGTGGGGCAAAAAATGGTGTCAACAACCGAAAGTAGTGGAAAACAGAGCGTACAGTACCGGCTGCTGGTGCCCCGGCTGTCGCTAATGATGTTCTTACAGTTCTTTATCTGGGGAAGTTGGTCCGTTACGCTGGGGCTGGTGATGAGCCAGCACAACATGTCGCTATTGATTGGCGATGCGTTTTCAGCCGGGCCCATTGCCTCTATTCTGTCGCCGTTCGTCTTAGGAATGCTGGTGGACCGCTTCTTTGCCTCGCAAAAGGTGATGGCGGTGATGCACCTTGCTGGCGCGGCAATCCTGTGGTTTGTTCCGCAGGCATTGGTGGCACAAAACGGTGCGCTGTTGATTGGTCTGCTGTTTGGTTACACGTTGTGCTACATGCCAACGCTGGCGCTTACCAACAATATTGCTTTTCATAGTCTGTCGGATAAGGATAAAACCTTCCCGGTGGTGCGGGTTTTTGGCACCATTGGCTGGATTGTCGCGGGGATCTTTATCGGTGTAACCGGAATTTCGGACACCACCGGCATCTTTACGCTGGCAGCGATTATCTCTGTGATTCTGGCGCTCTACAGCCTGACGCTGCCCAATACGCCAGCACCGGCGAAAGGACTGCCGGTGAAAATTCGTGATCTGTTTTGTGCGGATGCTTTCGCCTTACTCAAGGTTCGTCACTTTTTTGTCTTCTCGCTCTGCGCGACGCTTATCTCTGTACCGTTGGGAACCTATTACGCATATACCGCGTCGTTTCTTGCTGATGCGGGCGTCGGCGACGTCAGTACGGCGATGTCGTTTGGTCAGATGTCTGAAATATTCTTCATGCTGGTGATCCCGTTCCTGTTCAGACGTCTGGGCGTGAAATACATGCTGTTAATCGGGATGTGCGCCTGGTTCGTGCGTTATGCCTTCTTTGCCCTCGGCATCAGCGAAGAGGGCCGATTCCTGCTGTATCTCGGCATTCTGCTGCACGGCGTGTGCTACGACTTCTTCTTCGTGGTCGGCTTTATTTACACCGATCGTATCGCCGGGGAAAAAGTAAAAGGTCAGGCGCAAAGCATGATCGTCATGTTTACCTATGGGATTGGTATGCTGCTGGGCTCGCAAATTTCAGGCGCGCTTTACAACCGGCTGGTGGCTGGGCAAACCGTGCCTCAGGCGTGGACCTCATTCTGGTGGATCCCGGCAGTAGCTGCCGCAGTGATTGCCGTGATTTTCCTTTTCTCTTTCAAGTATGACGACAAAGAGCAGGCGTAATTTTCAGGAGGGGTTATGAAAACCATCAAGGGGCCTGGCATTTTTCTGGCGCAATTTATCGGGGATCGCCCGCCATTTAACACCCTGGAAGGCGTGGCAAAATGGGCGGCGGAGCTGGGCTATAAGGCATTACAAATCCCGTGTAATCACAAGTCGCTGTTTGATGTCGAACAAGCTGCTGTAAGTCAGGCCTATTGTGATGATATTCGCGGGATGCTGGCCGGATATGGGTTAGTGATTAGCGAATTATCTACCCATCTTGAAGGTCAACTGGTTGCCGTCCATCCGGCTTACGATGATGCTTTTGACGGATTTGCTCCGCCGTCTGTACGCGCTAATCCGCAGGCCAGACAGGCGTGGGCCATCGAAACCTTACACCAGGCCGCTGCGGCTTCACAAAGGCTGGGGCTGACGGCACATGCCACGTTTTCAGGTTCGCTCGCCTGGCCTTTCTTTTATCCGTGGCCACCGCATAATCGTCAGCGCTTTGAAGAGGCTTTTCTGGAGCTGGCGCACCGCTGGAGGCCGATTCTCGATCGCTTTGATCATCATGGGGTGGATGTTTGCTTTGAGATCCATCCCGGCGAAGATCTGCACGATGGCGTGACGTTCGAGCGTTTTCTTGCGCTGGTTGATAATCATCCTCGCTGCAACATTCTCTATGACCCGAGCCATCTGTTATTGCAGCAGATGGATTATCTTGGATTTATAGATGTCTACCACTCGCGTATTAAAGCGTTCCACGTCAAGGATGCTGAGTACCACGCCAGTAGCCGCAGTGGTGTCTATGGCGGTTATCAGCCGTGGCTCGATCGCGCCGGGCGTTTCCGTTCCCTGGGGGACGGGCAGGTCGATTTCAAAACGATCTTCAGCAAGCTCACACAATATGATTTCCCTGGCTGGGCGGTGCTGGAATGGGAGTGTTGCCTGAAAGATGCGCAAACCGGGGCGCATGAAGGGAGTGATTTTATACGCCGCCATATTATTCCGGTTTCTGCACGCGCATTTGATGATTTCGCCGCTGGCGATGAGGTACGCAAATGATACAGGTTGGCATTATTGGCAGCGGATTTATTGGGCCTGCACATATTGAGGCGTTGCGTCGACTCGGTGGTGTGAACGTGGTGGCGCTCTGTGATAGCTCGCTGGCGGTTGCCCAGGAACGCGCAGAGGCTCTTCATATTTCTCATGCGTACGGCAGCGTTGAAGCGCTGCTGGCGCATCCTGGACTGCAGGTAGTGCATAACTGTACGCCGAATCATTTGCATGCCGACATCAATCGGCAGATCTTACGCGCGGGCCTGCACGTGTTTTCAGAAAAGCCGCTGTGTATGACGCCGGATGAGGCTCGTGAACTGGAAACGCTGGCACAGCAGGCTGGAGTGGTGCACGGCGTAAGCTTTGTCTATCGCCAGTTTGCAATGGTTCAGCAGGCGGCCAGTATGGTCAGAAGCGGCAGCGTGGGCAGCCTGTTTGCCGTACAGGGGAGCTATCTGCAGGACTGGATGCTGCTGGAGACTGACTACAACTGGCGGGTCGATGCCGCACAGGGCGGCGATTCGCGGGCGGTAGCGGATATCGGTTCGCACTGGTGTGATACGGTGCAATTCGTGACTGGAAAACGTATTGTCGAGGTGATGGCCGATTTGGCTATCGTCTGGCCGGTACGTAAAGCCAGCATTGCCAGTAACGCCACGTTTGGCCAGCAAAAGGCTGATGTGCAATTTGAGGAGAAAGCGGTTACGACGGAAGATCGTGGATCGGTGCTGGTACGTTTTGATGATGGCAGCAAAGGCTGCTTTAGCGTTTCGCAGGTGAGTGCAGGGCGCAAGAATCACCTGAGCTTTGAAATTAACGGTAGCCAGTGTTCACTGCACTGGGATCAGGAAACGCCACAACAGCTTTGGGTTGGGCACCGTCAGCAGGCGAACCAGATCCTGACGGACGACCCTGGATTGATGAATGCGGATGTTGCTGCCAGTGCACACTTTCCGGGCGGGCATATTGAGGGCTGGCCGGATGCGTTCAAGAATATGATGCAGCAGTTTTATCAGGCGGTGTTGGCAGGCAAAATGCCCGCGACGGCGGAGCGTCGATTTGCGTCATTTTCTGATGGCGCGGATGTGATGTATATCATTGATGCAATTATAAAAAGCCACCAGCAGCAGCGTTGGATATCAGTACAGCGCTAAACACGCATCCGGTTCGCCAGTCGGCGATTTTATGGTAGCCTCAACGCAAAGCGTAAACCGCAGGATGTGTCGTCGTTATGTCTATTCAAAAAATCGCCCAGCTTGCCGGTGTGTCGGTGGCGACGGTATCGCGAGTGCTGAATCACAGTGATACCGTCAAAGCCAAAAATCGCGAGCGCGTGCTACAGGCTATTAAAGAAAGCAATTATCAGCCCAACCTGCTGGCGCGTCAGCTGCGTACGGCACGTAGTTCGATGATTCTGGTGATGGTTTCCAACATTGCCAACCCTTTTTGTGCAGAGGTTGTTAAAGGCATTGAAGAGGAGGCGGAGAAGAATGGCTATCGCATTTTGCTGTGTAATTCCGGCTCGGATACAGCCCGCTCAAAATCGGCGCTGAAGCTGCTGTCGGGGAAAATTGTTGATGGCATTATCACCATGGATGCATTCTCAAAATTACCGGAACTGACTACGCTGATTGGCGATGCGCCCTGGGTTCAGTGCGCGGAATATGCTGACAAAGGCGCGGTTTCCTGCGTGGGGATTAACGATGTTGATGCCGCACAGTCGGTAATATCTCACCTGGTGGATAAGGGCTACCGACGAATTGCCTTAATCAATCATGACCTGAGTTATAAATATGCCCGTTTGCGTGAACGCGGCTATAAAGCGGCGTTACATGCGCTGTCGCTTGAATATCAGGCCGTGGAATACGCCAGTGAATTAAGTTCCAGCGCAGGAATTGCGGCGATGAAAACATTGCTTGCCGCAGAGGTGAAACCCGATGCGGTGTTTGCCGTATCGGACACGCTAGCCGCTGGTGCGATGCGCGCTATTTTCGATGCCGGATTACAGATCCCGCGAGATATCGCCGTCGTTGGATTCGACGGTACGGAGCTGGCGGAAATGGTTTCTCCACAGCTTTCGACCATTGAGCAGCCCTCACGGGATATAGGCCGCAAAGCGGTAGGATTGCTGCTGAATAAAATAGAAAATCCTGACGCGCAGACGGAGAGGGTGATGATGGACTGGCGCTATATTTCACGCGCCAGTACCTGAGCGTTATCGCTGAAACGCGCCTGACAGCGCACGAATATCATTTCCGGTTGGCGACTGATGAATGCGCAAGCCAAACTCTTCGATCACGGCAAATATATGGTCGAAGATATCAGCCTGAATACTTTCATATTCCAGCCAGACCACCGTATTGGTAAAGGCATAAATTTCGATCGGTAAACCATGATCGTCTGGCGCAAGCTGACGCACCATTAATGTCATATCTTTGCGAATACGCGGATGATGACGCAAATATTCGTTCAGATAAGCGCGGAAGGTGCCAATATTGGTCATCTGGCGGTGATTCAATACCGATTCAGGCGCATCTAACTGCTGATTCCACTCGTCTATTTCCTGGTGACGTGTGGTTAAATACGGTTTCAGCAGGTGAGCTTTATGCAGTCGCTGACGCTCATCCTCATCAAGAAAATGGATGCTGGTGGCATCAATGCTGATGCTGCGTTTAATTCTCCGACCGCCTGAAGCCGACATTCCGCTCCAGTTTTTAAAAGAGTCTGATACCAGTGACCAGGTGGGGATCGTGGTGATAGTGTTATCCCAGTTGCGCACTTTGACGGTGGTTAAGCCAATATCGATAACAGCACCATCTGCGCCGTATTTCGGCATCTCCAGCCAGTCGCCAAGCTTTAACATATCGTTGGCGGAGAGCTGTATTCCGGCCACCAGACCGAGAATCGGGTCTTTAAATACCAGCATTAGCACGGCGGCCATTGCACCCAAGCCGCTTATCAATATTGCCGGTGACTGGCCAATCAGCAGGGAAATCATCAATATTCCGACGAGAATTGCGCTGATTAGCTTGATGCCCTGGAATATGCCTTTTAGCGGCAGTTGCGATGCAGCAGGGAGCTTTTGCGACAGATTGAGAATAACATCCAGCAGGGAAAACAGGGACAGCAGGGCGTACATCATTATCCACAGCTGTGCGCAGGTCACTAATATTTCTGCGGCTTCGCTGCCTTTCTGTAGCCAGAGTGCGGCCTGTATATTGACAATGATACCCTGCAGGGTGAATGCCAGCCGGTGAAATAACTTGTTCTGCGTGATGATTTGTAGCCACAGGCGGGAGCTGGCGTTGGCGCGCTTTTCAAATGCGCGTAGTACCACCCAGTGCAAAATAACGTGAACAATAATGGCGGTGATAAAAATAATGCCAAAAATCATCACCAGCGAGGTGGTGTGATTTATTTCAATGCCGAGTTCTTCTACCTGAGATATCAATTCCTGCATAACGTCTCCTTAATAAACAGCGGTCTATGATGACCGCTGTGCGGAGCTTATGCAAATGCGGTGGATTAGACTTCTGTCAGCGTCGTTTCCAGCGGCAGACGAGATTTCGGCAGCGCGGCGTTGAAATCTTCTACGCTGTGATGACCCACCGGAACCACCACTACGCTGGTGAAACCTTTTTCTTTCAGGCCAAATTCTGCATCCATGACCGCTGAATCAAAGCCTTCGATCGGCACAGCATCCAGGCCCATCGCCGCAACGCCCAGCAGGAAGTTACCGACGTTCAGGTATACCTGTTTTGCCATCCAGTGGTTGTCATCTTTCAGTTCTTTGCGATGCATGTCGGCAAAGAAGGTGCGGCCTTTATGGTTTGCGGCTTTAGCTTCAGGCGTGGCGAAACGACCATCGCTCTCTTCTTGATCCACCACGCGTTCCAGCCACGCATCGTCCATCGCCGTTTTGGCGCAGAACACCACGACGTGGGAAGCATCCAGCATTTTACGTTCGTTGAATACAAAACCGCCGGCTGCGGATTTAGCCACACGCGCCTTACCTTCGTCAGTGCTGGCGACAATAAAGTGCCACGGCTGAGAGTTGGTGCTGGACGGACTAAACTGCAGCAGCGTTTTTAATTTTTCGGCCTGCTCAGCGGTCAGTTTTTTATTCGGATCGAATGCCTTAGTGGAGTAACGTTTTAAGGCGACAGAAACAATATCCATAACTACTCCTGGTGATTTTCCATACCCTGCGGGTGCGTTTTGTTTCAGCAGGGTACAGGGTTAGCAGGAAAAAGATAAGACAGGAAAATGCAAAAACACTTATCGGGGTTAGCGATAAATCAACCTGGACGCAGGCGTTTTTGATCCCGCTTCGGCAAGCCGTCGACGACGCGGTGCCAGGAATCATTCACCAGCTCTGCCAGTAATGACTCGGTAATGTCGTCGCCTGGATAGACCGAAATCCAGTGCTTTTTATTCATGTGATAGCCGGGCTTAATGCTGGGGTAGATCTGCTGGTTTAACAGTGATTTTTGCGGATCGGATTTCAGGTTAATAAGCGGACATCCGCGAAGCTCCGTGACCAGCATAAAAATTTTACCGCCAACCTTGAAGACATCGTATTCCGGGCCGAATGGCCAGCAGTGTTCGGTAAAAGGCAGTTCAAGCGCAAGACGTTTCGCACAGGCAGGTAGAGTCTGGCCGTCCATTATTGTTCCTCGCGGGTCAGTGCGCGCCACATGGCTTCAAACCCCATCGAAATATAGTCATTTGCGCGGGCAACGTCGCGGGCGGCGAACTCCATAGTGGTCTCTGCCAGAGAAAGAAACAGCGCGTCACCAAAGGCGCGATATTCGTCAGACATAAACTCGGGTCGTACGGAACGATGACAAAGATCGCGTAGTTCCGGGAACATATCGTCAGCCTGTTGTTCGGTTTCTTTGCTTATTTTCTCGCTGACCGCCAACTGACGAATTGTGCGATGCCCGCAGGTATGGTTCAGGCCCCAGCTAATGTAGCTGTTCCAGATGTAGTGAGTCATGGTTTTGGCATCGGTCACTGAGCGATCCAGATTTGCCATCATCGACTGACAAAGGTCTTGCTTCAAAAAGAGGTAAAGCTCGTTGATTAAATCATCTTTGGTTGCGAAATAGCGAAACAACGTTCCCTCCGCAACCCCTGCATTGCGGGCTATCACGGCGGTAGACGCCGCAATACCTGATTGTGCAAATGCTGTGGTTGCAGCTTCCAGTAATGCCAGTTTTTTGTCTTCACTCTTCGGACGAGCCACTACACTTTACCCTTAAGTCTGTAAAAAACATGATTGAATCACGGCCTCTGCTGCGCCGCAACGGCGAATGTCAAAGATTGAAAATCATCTTGACGGAGAACTTTCGATTTCTATAATGAGTGCTTACTCACTCATAATCAAGAGTCAGTCGCGCAAACCAGCGGAAAGGGGGCGCGTTTAAGGTCAGGATATGAAGCGTCTCACAGTTTGTGTGGTTGTTATTATGCTTATTGCTGCAGCTGCAAGTTTACCGTTTGTATTTAATGCCGGGTTTGGTCAGGCACCGCAAGGGGCACAACTGAGTCAGGTTGAACAGTCACCGCACTATCGTGATGGACAGTTTCATAACCAGGTGCCGACACCGGGCTATACCGGCAACAAAGGTATGCTGGCGGCCTGGTGGGAGTTTTTGGTCGCAAAGCGTGAAAATGCACGGCCAGCACAACCGTTACCTATGGTGGCGACCGATCTCGCCGGGCTTGCGCCGCAGCAGGATACCCTGGTCTGGCTGGGCCACTCTTCGTGGTATTTACAGCTGGCGGGTCAACGTATCCTGATTGATCCGGTGTTCAGCAATTATGCCGCACCGTTCTCGTTCCTGAACAAAGCCTTTGCCGGTGATTATCCATGGACTGCGCAGACGATGCCGGAGATCGATCTGCTCATCATCTCGCATGATCACTATGACCATCTGGATCTCGCCACTATCAAGGCGCTAATGCCAAAAATTAAGCGCGTGATTACGCCGCTTGGCGTCGGGTCACATCTGCGTTACTGGGGAATGCGCAGCGAGATAATCGAAGAGCGGGACTGGAATCAGTCCGTCAGAGTGACGGATTCGCTGATCGTTCATGTGCTGCCTGCCCGTCATTTCTCTGGACGCGGTATCAAGCGCAACCAAACGCTATGGGCGAGCTTCATGTTCGAAACGCCGGAGCAGAACGTTTATTACAGCGGCGATTCCGGCTATGGACCGCATTTTAAAGCCATCGGTGAGCAGTTTGGCTCGGTTGACCTGGCGATTATGGAGAACGGTCAGTATGACCAGGACTGGAAGTTTATTCACATGATGCCGGAAGAGACGGCACAGGCTGCGGCAGATCTGCATGCGAAAGCCGTGTTGCCAGGGCATGCCGGCCGTTTTGTTCTGGCGAAACATACCTGGGATGATCCTTACAAACGACTGGCGCTTGCCAGCCGTCATCAGGATTACCGACTGCTGACACCAATGCTGGGTGAACCGGTAATACTGTCCGAACCGGACCAACCGTTTACGGCCTGGTGGCAACAGGTGACTCAATGAATACAGGGGAGAGCATGATGACGATTTCTGCTCAGGTAATTGATACGATTGTTGAATGGATTGATGATAATTTGAATCAACCATTGCGCATTGATGATATTGCACGCCATGCGGGATATTCAAAATGGCACCTGCAGCGTCTTTTTATGCAGTACAAAGGCGAAAGTCTCGGGCGTTACATCCGCGAACGTAAGCTGCTGCTGGCGGCGCGCGATCTACGCGATACCGACCAGAAAGTGTACGACATCTGTTTAAAATACGGATTCGATTCGCAGCAGACCTTTACGCGTATTTTCACCCGTACGTTCAGCCAGCCGCCGGGCGCTTATCGCAAAGAAAATCATAGCCGAACGCATTAACAGCAGAGGGTTCTCGCGGGCCTAATCCGCCAGCGAGAACCAGCGCCGCCAGATGAAGCGCAGCACCAAATATTCAATCACGCCCAGCAGTAAAAACCACAGACAAAACAGCAAAGTATAAAACTGATTGAGATCCATCAGATGAAAAATGGCGACGAGTTTTTGCGCCAGCACCAGGCCAAGCGAGGGGGCGGGCAGCAGCAGGCAAGACAAAAAAGCCAGTAGCAGGATCCCTGCGACGGTCATCAGTGATTCAAGCGGGTGTTTCATGACATTGTTAAACTTGAGTTAAAAAGCCATTGTCCGGGATCTCTGCGGGCAACGCAAATTCCCCGCTTACCACCCTGCCCAAATCTCACAATGTTTTTTCACCAGGCCACTCAGTGATCCACCTTCGGCGACAAAGTCACGCATATTTTGTGCTTCATCATGGCCATTTTTAACCTGCAGATGTATAGCTTCAATCGCGCTGATTGCGCCTACTTTATCTGCAGAGGTAGCGATATTCTCCAGTAGTCGCAATGTGTCTTCTGACAGGCGGCAGCCGTCACCGGTATTGACGTCGGTGACGATTCCCGCCATACCAAAGCGACAGGCCTGAAAGCGATTGAATTTATATAACAGGTAATCACGCTCCTGGTGTTTGAACGGACGTTTGGTGAGTAACCAGTGGGCGGTAGCCTGAATAAGCCCTGCCATATTGACCGCATGATCAAGGGTCAGCGGCGTATCCATTACCCGAACCTCTACCGTGCCAAAGTGCGGGCTGGGGCGGATATCCCAGTGTAAATCTTTAATGCTATCAATCATGCTGGTGTAAGCCAGTCGACGAAATAACCCCTCGAATTCCTGCCAGTTATTCACCCACGGCATCGGACCATTATCGGGAAATCCGGAGAAAATATTCAGCCGCGCGCAGGCAAACCGCGTGTCGGACGTCTGCATATAAGGTGAAGCGGCCGAGAGCGCAATAAAATGGGGAACAAATCGCGACAGGCCGTGCAGCAGGTAAATGGCATCATCGCCGTTTGCGCAGCCGATATGCACATGCTGGCCAAACACCGTCGCCTGCTGAATAAGATAGCCAAAATTTTCCAGGTTGCGCCGATAGCGTTCGTCATCGCAGACTTCCTGACGTTGCCATTTTTGAAACGGGTGAGTCCCTCCGCCACAAATGGCGAGGTGATGCTCTGTAGCAACTCGCGTAATTATCTGCTGCATGGCGGATAATTCAGCACTCGCCTGGTCGATATTGCGACAAACCCCGGTCGCCATCTCCAGCATACTTTCCGTGATATCGTGCTTCACTTCTCCGGCTGTAAGCAGCGGCTTTACGGCGTCAATCAGCCGGGAAGAATCCTGGCTCAGGTCGTAACCCGGAGGATTGACCACCTGCATTTCCAGTTCAATGCCTAACGTAAAAGAGTCGGAAACATGAAAATCGGGTAGTGGCATAGGGTTCTCTTCAGCGTTGATTTTTAATCAGTATAGAAGGGCTGTTGATTTCTGTTCGTCGTCAAAATCACCCAGGCGACGCTTTGAAGGTGTAATGGGCGGTGTTATAACTATTTTTTACTTCGCAACTGGGGTTGAATCGTGCCGGAAATAAATCTTTATGGGCAGACCGTCGGCGATGTTGTGCCGGACTGGAATGGCGCTGCCGTACTGCCACGGGAAACGCTTATAGGGCAATATTGTCGACTGGTTCCCCTGGATGCCGACAGCCATGCCGCCGATCTGTTTGATGCCTACGCGCAGGCGCCAGACGATCGCGACTGGACCTGGCTTGCAAGCTCTCGCCCCACAAGCGTTGAGGCCGCAGCTTGTTGGGTACAGGGAAAATCCACGGATGCATCTCTGGTTCCCTATGCCGTCATTGAACAGCGTTCAGGCCGAGCCGTCGGACTGGTGTGCTTTATGGCGATTGAACGGGAGCACGGTTCGGTCGAAATTGGTCATGTGACCTGGTCACCGCGTATGAAAAATACGGTTCTCGGCACCGAATGCATCTGGCTGCTGCTGCGCCAGGCGTTTGCGTTGGGCTATCGTCGCGTGGAGTGGAAATGCGATTCCCTGAACACCGCTTCCCGTCGGGCAGCGGAACGCCTTGGGTTTATCTTCGAAGGACGTTTTCGCCAGAAGATTGTGCGCAAGGGGCGTAATCGTGACAGCGACTGGTTATCAATGATTGATAGCGAATGGCCCCAGTGTGACGCCGTTTTACAGCGCTGGCTGGCCGCGGAGAACTTTGATGAACACGGGCGGCAACGCCGGTCGATGGCAGAGTGCTTTTCCTGTGAGACTGCCAACGCTGAGACTGTGCAGATGCAACAGCAAGGTTATCAACAGCGCTGGCAACAGGAAAACGGCTCGCTGACGCAAACTCCGCCCGCGCTTCTGGCTGATTTTCTCGCTGCGCAACCTTGCAATCCCAACCCTTGCTACGACACGCTCAGCTCAAGAGCAGGGTTAGCAGCGCTGACAAAAGCAAATGTGTCCACCTCAGAACCGATGGCGGCGATTATTAATGCTGACGTGGATACCGGAGAGCGTCGCATCCCGGTACGGATTTATCGCCCGGCACTGACTGGAGAGCCGAAGGTGGTGGTGTTTATCCATGGCGGTGGGCATCTGAGTGGTTCGGTGGAGGTGTATGACCCGGTTGCCCGCCATCTGGCGATGGCGACAGGAAATATCGTTGTTTCGGTTGATTATCGACGTGCGCCAGAAAACCCGTATCCGGCTGGTCTTTCCGATGCTAAAGCCGTAATAGAAAACATCTGGTCGCTGCTCGATAGTCAGCATATTCCTTACGCTCGCCAGCTCACGCTTATTGGCGACAGCGGTGGCGGTGCATTTAGCGCGACGCTGGCGGCCTACTTTTCCCGCGAACAGCCAGGATTTATTCATCGCCTGGTGCTGATTTATCCGAGCCTGGACTACACGCTGAACTGGCCGTCGGTGCAGGAGAACGGCACAGGAAAGCTACTGGATGAAAGCAAAATACGTTGGTATTTTCAGCAGTATTTCCGTAATGGAGAAGATCGCAAACAGACGTCTCCGCTTTATCTGCCGCTGAACCAGGATTTTCCATCCACTCTGGTCTTCAGTGGTGGGTTGGATCCGTTGCGGGATGAAGATTTTGCTTTTGTTGCCAGACTGCAAACTGCGGGGATACCCGTTCAGCATGTTCACTTTCCTGGGATGACACACGCTTATCTGATGCTGGAAGATAAAGTCCCGCAGGAGGCGCAGGCCACCTATCTGGCGATTGGTGACTTTGTACGTGATTAGCGCCCGCACTCAGTCGTAGCTGCGGGTGAATTTATCATGATTGCTGACTCGCTAAGGTGTTTGCCAGCGCGTACGCTCAACGGCGCTTTGCCACTCGTGCCAGCGTTTTTGCAATCGACCGTGACGCTCTGCGTTTGGCTGAAATGATATGTGGTCGGGCAAAAAATGGCGTAGCTGAGCGGTTTCTGTACCGAGCAGCGCCTTGCGTGCCAGCAGTCCGGCGCCAATGGCTGAAAGCTCGGGAATGTCGCTGCGCATCACCGGGCAACCCAGCAGATCGGACTGGTACTGCATCAGCCAATCATTTTTTGTCGGCCCGCCATCAACCATCAGCGCGCTGAGGCTGAAACCGCTGTGCTGGTGCATCGCTTGCACCACATCGGCAATTTGATAGGTAATAGACTCCAGCGCGGCGCGCACCAGATGCGCGCGTTTCACGCCGCGGCTGAGGCCATGAATTAACCCCCGTGCGCTTTCATCCCACCAGGGCGCGCCCAGCCCGGTAAGTGCCGGAACAAAATAGACGCCCAGCGTCGAGTCGACCGTGGCGGGCAGAGTATTGAGCTCATGTAACAGTTGCTCCTCCGGCAGTTCGCTTAAGCCGGTACTGTCGGCCATCCAGGCCACGGCATCGCCGGTATGGGGAATATTGCCTTCCAGACCATAGACCCGGGTATCGCCATCATGCCAGGCAATCGTTGTTGCCAACGCATTCACCGCAGACTGCGTTGAAGATACCGGTGCCATCACCGATGAGCCGGTGCCATAGGTCGCTTTAACACAACCTTCAGCACCTAACCCGTGGGCAAAGAGCGCAGCATGAGAATCGCCAATCATCGCCAGAATGGGGATCCCATCGGGGATGGTTGCCAGACCTTTCGTCACGCCAAAATGATGGCTGGAAGGGCAAACTTCTGGCAGCGCCTGTAGTGGGAGACCAAACAGCGCCAGCATCTCGCTATCCCATTGGCCGCTGTGCAGATTGAGCAACTGCGTGCGCGAAGCGTTGGAGGCGTCACAACGAAACGCCGCACCGCTGGTCAGATTCCACAGTAACCAGCTATCGATAGTGCCGAGGCAAATTTCGCCTTGCTGCGCGAGCGCTGTTCCGTTGGGGACGGACTCCAGCAGCCAGCGCATTTTAGAGGCGGAAAAGAGTGGGGCGACGGGCAATCCGGTGGTGGATTTTATTTTCTCCTCATGACCTTGCTCGCGCAACGTCCGGCAAAAATCAGCCGTGCGCGAGCATTGCCAGGTGATGGCGGGGCCGAGCGGACGCCCGCTAGCGCGATACCAGCCGATTGCCGTCTCCCGCTGATTACTGATCGCCAGCGCCGCCACACGCTGCGTACCTACGGCGGCAACTGCTTGCGCCATTACAGCCAGAGAGGCCTCCAGCAGCGCGTCGCCGGACTGTTCAACCCAGCCTTCGCGAGGCGTGTGGATCGCCAGCGCGCGGGAGAACTTCGCGACCACATTTCCCCGACCGTCCAGCGCAACGGCTTTGGCATTGGTGGTGCCTTCATCAAGCGCAATAATAATGTCTTTCGTTGCTGACATCGTTTTCTCCAGCCCCTCTGTTTCCCTGAGTATTAGCGATGGAACAACGTATCCACCCCGAGATAGCGGGTGAAGGCTTCATGCAGCACCTCGGCGCTGGCGGAATGGTTCATTGCCACGTGATGTTCAAAGCCGTTACGACAGATCCACGCCAGTAAACTCTCCAGACGCGGCACCTGAATTACAGCACGACAGCCAACCGTATCCAGCGGGTCGTCTACCGATTGGCCTTCACCGACGTACGCTTTGATTTCACCGGTTAAATCGTCGGTGCTCAGGCGGAAATAGGTCAGCGTGCCGCTTTTCATGCGTCCATGTACTGCA
The DNA here is from genome assembly GCF_002042945.1 of Citrobacter sp. A316. Taxonomy (NCBI): domain Bacteria; kingdom Pseudomonadati; phylum Pseudomonadota; class Gammaproteobacteria; order Enterobacterales; family Enterobacteriaceae; genus Citrobacter; species Citrobacter sp. A316. The sequence goes on along the minus strand of NZ_MVFZ01000001.1, from coordinate 382,457 downwards.
CCGCAGGTGTTCTCTTTCCCAACGGTGGTACCGATGATATCTGCTGTGCCCATTTTGGGGTTTTCCAGACTGGCTGATGCAAAGTTACCGCAGTGAAAAAGCACACATTTATCACGCTCGTCGCCGAAATTGTTATTCCAGTCGGCAATAGAAGCCGGGCTTAAGTTGCTGCTGGCGAGGGCGTACATTGACAGCGCGCCCATCACATCCACTTCGCAGGCGCTGGGCATTAACTGCCCGGACATCACGCTCATAATTGAGCATACGTTGATGCCTAAATTTTCCTGAAGCGAAGTCCAGCACTGGATCGCTGTGGTATCTATATCGTTAGCGATGACCCATTCGCTGATGACGACAAACAGTTTTGCCATTGTGACGAGTTTGTCGGCGGGAATGGCGCTGGCATCGGCGTTATCCAGCAGCAGACGACGTTTTTCATCCACGCGGATATCGTCATCGCGCAGACATTTGATGCGGGTAAAGACTTCAGACAGATCCAACGTTTCAACGGCGATACCCAGTCTTTCGAGTAATTTTTCGCTGTAGCGAACGGTATTGAATCCAGCCGGACGAGCACCGATAGCGCCGACGCGTACGCCACGCATGCTGCTGACAACACGGCAAATTTGTTCGAAACGTTTCAGATCCTGGGCAAAAACCTCACCGGCCAGATCGCAGACGTGCTGGGTGGTGAGCGTAAATGGAATACCGTACTGACGCAGGTTATTGCACAGGGAGATTTTGCCACAGAAGCTGTCACGGCGAGTGGCAAGCCCCATTTTATCAAGGTTATCTTCCTGCGCCTGAACCAGTACCGGAACATTCAGGCCAGACAGGCGCAGCGTTTCCGCTATTGCTTTTTCGTCACCAAAGTTCGGCAACAGCACGACCACGCCGTGAATGTCGTCGCGGTGAGCGCGGAAAAGTTCGGCGCACACTTTCGCATCCTGGCGGGTTTCTACCCCGCCGAGTTCTGTTTGCGTATCGTCGAGCATAATGGTTTTAATGCCCAGTCGCGCAAAGAGCACGCTGGCCTGTTCGCGGGCTTCAGCAACCAGATAGCTTGGGAAAAATCCCCGATTACCAATAATCACCGCCATGGTCAGCTGTTGAGGAATTCGTGACATCGCTTTCTCCAGTAAGTGTTCTGTTGTTATTGTTTTATCGTGTGGCGCTGCAACAGCGCGGCGGCGTTTTTCACGACACCGGCGGCGTCAATTTCATGGCGGGCACGCGTTGCCGTGCGATCGGCCGCAATGGCATATTGACCATCGCCAATGCCGAGTCGGCGCAGCGGAATGGCACAGCCAGCTTCTGCCAGTACTTCCGCCACCAGGCTTCCCACGCCGCCATTAATGTTATGCTCTTCCACACTGACCACGGCCTTGCAGTGGGCTAATGCCGCCAACAGCTGTTGGGTATTGCAGGGACGAATTGACGGTACACTGATTACGCTAGCATCAATACCCGCCTGTTCCAGCACTGTGGCAGCCTCGACAATTTCATGGACGGTTGAGCCCATCGCTACCAGCGCGACATCTTTTCCTTTCCGCAGAATATCGATATTACCCGGGGTGAACTGGTAATTTTCTTCGTGCAGTTCCGATAAGGCTTTTCCGTCGAGGCGAACATAAACCGGGCCGACGTGGCTTAAGGCATAGTCGATAATCTGCCGGCATTCCACCGGGCAGGACGGGGCGTAAATTTCAATATTGCCAAAACCGCGCAGAACGGAAATGTCATCAATACTGTGATGCGTGCTGGCAAGGGGGCCGTAACTGGCACCCGCGTTCAGGCCAATCAGCTTCACGTTGGTGTTGTTGTAGCAAATGTCGACTTTGATTTGCTCATTGGCCCGTGAAATCAGGAACGGAGCGGCGTTACAGGTGACGGCGATTTTGCCCCCTAATGCCAGACCGGCGGCGGCCCCGACCAGCGTCTGTTCGGCGATACCCACGTTGACCAGACGACCGGGAAACTCCTTCATAAACGGGGCGATTTTCGCCGTAGACGTTGAGTCAGCAACGACGGGTACAACGTCCATTCCGCGCTCGACCGCGGCAATTAAGGTATTCACCATCACGGTGGCGAGGTGTTCACTATTACGCATCTTTCAGTTCCTCCAGCGCCAGTTCAACTTCTTCCCCTTTTGGCACGCGGTGGTGCCATTCCGGGCGGCCTTGAATAAAGGAGATCCCGGCCCCTTTGGTGGTGTGGGCAATGACGACGTGTGGTTTACCTTCTGGGGTTAACGCTTCCAGCGTGCGCACCACATCACTCATATCATTACCGCGGCACTCTGAGACCTGCATACCGAAGGCGCGCCATTTCTCATCCAGCGGATCGGTATTCATGATCTCTTTGGTTGCGCCGGCAAGTTGGAGGTTATTTTTGTCGTTGATGATAATCAGGTTATCCAGCTTATAGTGGGCGGCGACCAGTGCGGCTTCCCAGTTGCTTCCTTCTGCCAGTTCACCATCACCGGTAACGACAAACACCCGGCGCTTGCTGTTGTTACGTTTGGCGGCCAGCGCAATGCCCACGGCGACCGGCAGACCGTGACCGAGCGCTCCGGTATTCAGTTCGATCCCAGGCGTTTTGTGTTTCACCGGATGACCCGGCAGGTGTGAATCTGCGTGCTGATAGGTCGCCAGCCAGTCCACGGGAATAAAACCAGCCTCAGCCAGCACGCAGTAGTAACCGCCCACTGCATGACCTTTCGACTGGATGTAGATGTCGCGCTCATCGCTTGCTATAAGCTCTGGTGAGCAATTCAGGATGCGAAAATAGAGTGCTGTCAGCAGTTCGACCTGCGACAGGTCAGCGCCGGTATGCCCTCCCGCCGGGCTTTCTGCATTCAACACGATAATGCGACGACGTACCGCACGTGCTTTCTTGACTAGCTCTGGTATTGAGAGCGAAAACGGATTCATAAGACACCTCTTGAATGTTTAATCCTTGGTGAATAAATATTCCATGTGAGTGCAGTAGTGCAACTGTCTCGCTATCCACTGCGTAATATGCAGCTAAAACAGTCTGTCGTTATTGGTTAGAATAAATATTCACTACTGATTTATTATTCATGATTAAAGATATGCCTTGTCTGAAGGTTTGTCTACGCTTTAAGGCAGCAAATTTTGGCGAAAAGAGAAAAAGATCACACTAACGCGATAACCGGAAAGACGCAGATGACTTGTTATCTATTCAGGTATGAATAAAAATAACAGGTAGTTTACCAGGGGGAATGCTATGTCAAAGCAGGATGAACAGCGGTTGCTGGTTAAGATTGCCACACTTTACTACGCCGAAAATAAAAAACAGTCTGAAATCGCCACGCTGCTGCATTTGTCGCAGTCCTTTGTCTCCCGTGCCTTGACGCGTTGTCAGAAAGAAGGGCTGGTGAAAATCACCGTCGTACAACCGACCAATATCTTTGTCGAGCTGGAAAAAGCCATTGAAGAGCGGTTTGGTCTTCGCCAGGCGATTGTCGTGGATGTTGGCGACAACCCCAGCAGTACGCAAATTAAGCATGCTATTGGCAGTGCGGCGGCGCATTACGTTGAAACTCGTCTGCGCGCCGAAGATCTGGTCGGTATTTCCTCCTGGAGTAGCACTATTCGCTGCATGGTTGATGAAATGCACCCGCAAAATATCCGGGCGGCAGGTGTGATCCAACTACTGGGCGGCGTGGGGCCAAACGGCAATGTGCAGGCCACGATTTTGACGCAACAGCTGGCGGCACACCTCGGCTGCCCGGCCTGGCTGTTGCCTTCGCAAAGTATTGAGCATTCGGTGGAAGAACGTTCTCGACTGGTTAACAGCCCGGACGTGGCAGCGGTCGTCGAAAAATTTGCTGAAGTGGATGTGGCGATTGTCGGCATCGGAGAGCTGGAACCTTCTCAATTGCTGAAAAACTCGGGTAACTATTACAACGAAGAGATGCTGCGACTGCTGGCCGAACGCGGCGCAGTCGGAGATATCTGTCTGCATTATTACGACGCGGCAGGCAATCCGGTACTCAGCCATGAGGAAGACCCGGTTATCGGTATGGAGCTGGCGCAGATCCGCGACTGCAACCATGTGATAGCGCTGGCGGGCGGGGTAGAAAAACAGAATGCGATCCGTGGCGCGCTGCAGGGGAATTATATCGACGTACTGATCACCGACTACCCGACAGCGCGCAATCTGGTTAAAGGGTGACGCCGCGGTGAGTTAAGTTATCGCCAGCCCCTGGGGCTGGCTGTCGTCATCAGAGTTTTGTTAAGCGTAGTGCAATCCATGGCTTAGCCGGTAGATCCTGCTTGTCACTCTGTTGATAACCCTCCGCAACTGGCGTAATTTCAGGGCTACTGACTTTCCATCGCCGCCTTTTGCGCAACCACGGCGGCTTTTTGCTGCATCCGGTTTTGCATCTGGTCGATAATGACCGCGACAATAATCACGATGCCCTTAATCACCATTTGCCAGAATTCGCTGACGCCCATCATCACCAGACCATCGGCCAGGAAACCGATAACGAAAGCGCCAATCAACGTGCCTAAGATGGTGCCACGACCGCCGGCAAGCGACGTACCACCAAGTACAACGGCGGCAATGGCGTTCATCTCAAATGCTGTACCGTTGGCCGGATGACTGGCTGAAAGTTGTGCCGAAACAACTATTCCGGCAATTGCAGCGCACAGTCCGGACAGGGTGTACACCCAGATTTTTACCTGCCTCACTTTTACGCCGGACAGTTCAGCAGCGCGTTCGTTATCGCCGATCGCATACACGTGACGGCCAAAGGGCAGACGGCGAGCAACGTAAGCAATAACCAGCGCCAGCACAATCATCATCCAGATGGCCCACGGAATACCAAACAGTGTTCCTGCGCCAATTTCATCAAAACCGGTGTTACCCAACTGTGGATTACCGGAAAGTCCGGGGAACGTTTGTCCGTCAGAGGTCAGCATCGCCGCACCGCGCAACACGTACATGGTGCCCAGTGTACAAATAAAAGGTGCGACGTTATAGCGCGTAATAATCCAGCCATTTGCTGCGCCAATCAATCCGCCAATCAGCAGTACGACAGGTACAATCACCCAGACGCTGGGGAAGATAGCGATGCCAAACATGGGCAATACAATGCCTTTGGTGATCAACCATCCGGCAATCATGCCGCATAGCCCAAGCGTAGCGCCAATCGAGAGATCAATGCCGGCAGTAATAATGACAAAGGTGATTCCCAGCGCCAGAAACGCGTTAATGGCGATGTGCTTGATCATAATGACCATGCTGCCGCCAGAGAGGAATCCGGGGACGGTGAAGGCAAAAAATCCGACAATCAGAAACAGCGCAATAAAGGTACGTAATTTCAGTATCAGCAGCAGGATATTTTCCCGCGAGAAGGTGACGCCGGCTCGCGGTGCGACGACGGCAGATTGTAGTGTTTTCATATCAGAACCCCTGAGCACTTGCGGTGACCAGCGCCGATTCTTCGGCACGATCGCGAGTAATATCGGCCGTGAGCTTGCCGCCAGACATCACCAGAATGCGGTCAGATACCGCCATAATTTCTTTTAAATCCGAGGTGGAGAAGACAACAGCAATACCCTGTTGTGAAAGCTGTACCATCATGCGAAACACATCGGCTTTCGCTCCAACGTCAATGCCGCGTGTGGGCTCATCAAGGAACAGAATTTTGGGATTGGTAAGGAGGGAGCGACCAATCACCACTTTCTGCTGGTTACCCCCGCTCAGCGCCTGGATTTCAACATCCGGTGAGGACACCTTGATCGACAGATTGCCAATTGTGCTGGCGACGACGGCCTCCTCATCTTTGCGGGCGATGGCAAAGCCGCGCTGCAGGCGACGCCACAGGCTGGCAATAGTCAGATTGCTGGCAACCGAAGAAATGGGGAAAATGCCTGTGCGCTTGCGATCTTCCGGTACCAGACTCATTCCCATACGAATGCGGTCGGCGGTGGTTAAGCGCTGTGGAACTGGCTTGCTGTCGAGCCACAGTTTACCGAGGTAGTTGCGCTCAGTACCCAGCAAGCACTCGAACAATTCGGTTCGTCCTGCCCCCATCAGTCCATAGATACCGACAATTTCGCCCGCGTGGACGTTAAAGGTGACGTCGTTGACCACCGCATTGCCAGCGGCATTGACGCAGGTAATATGTTCCGCTTCGAGAACCGGCGCGCCGAACGTGCGGCCTGGCTCAAGAAAATTACTCACCGGGTCGCTGCCCAGCATTTCGCGCACAATCCACGGCACATCGATATCGCTAACCCTGGCTTCGGCCTGGAATTTTCCATCGCGTAAAATGGTGATCACATCGCCAATCGCCATCAATTCTTCGAGTCGATGAGAGATGTAGATTATCGAAACGCCCTGGCGAGTCAGTTCGCGAATCACGCGAAACAGGATCTCGACTTCGGTTTTACTCAGTGCGGAGGTGGGTTCGTCGAGGATTAGAATGTCAGCGTCCTCTGCCAACGCTTTGGCGATTTCAACCAGCTGTTGCTGTCCGACTTTGAGATTGCCGACCAGATCGCGGGGTGAAATGGGCTGATCGAGCCGGGTTAGCAGCTCCGCAGTACGCCTCTCCTGTTCGGCCTCATCAATGGGGGTCATGCCTTTTTGGATCTCCCGGCCAAGGAAAATATTTTCCGCGACGGTGAGATTCTCAAACAGGTTAAGCTCCTGATGCACCATACCAATCCCGTGCGCAGCGGCGTCCCGGGTATTGGCGAAGCGAACAGGGTTGCCATTGAGCGTCATCTCGCCGCTGCTGGGCTGCTGAACGCCTGCGAGGATCTTCATCAGCGTGGATTTCCCCGCACCGTTTTCGCCAATAATCACGTTGACCTTACCGCGCCACACCTGATAATCCACGCTGTCCAGCGCAATCGTGCCGGGAAACAGCATTGAGATGGCATGTGTGCGCAGGATGATGTCATCTGCTGAGGAATTATTCATCAGTGTGCCTCCTGTTCCAGCGCTAAGGCTGCCGCGTTTTCCGCTTTTCCGGCATTCAGCGTTACGGCGAACAGTACCGTGGCACGCTTCCCTTGCCAGCTTTCGTCCACTGCGGGAAAGTGTTTTACTGCTTCGCGGTTATACGCCCGGGAAAGCTGGGCAAACTGAACCTGGTTAGTGAAGTCTTCAAACTTAAACCCACTCGCATCGCGAATCGCATTGCCGCGCATCACCGGGCCTATTTGGATGGTGACAGGGGCGTCATTGACCTTCATCACAATGCTTTTCTCGCGCCCATTGGTGGTGTCGACGTTCTCAATCTGACTGGTCAGGCGCACAAACACGCTTTCGGCAGTGGGTGAGGGCGTCTTCAGGCGTGCGCTCAGCGCTGACGCATCCAGAGCGTGCTGCTTTGCCGCATCCAGGACGCGGGATTGCCAGGTTTGTTGCGCGATCTGCTCGGGTGTTTGATTGTCGAAACTGGCTTTGGCCTGTGGGTCGGCCGGGATAATGGGGTTGCCGTTTTCGTCGAGGTCAACTACCGTGCAGGCCGTCAGCAACAGGGTGGCGCACCCAACCAGTGCAGCACCCCATTGTGTTAACGACATAGTGCCTCCGCTTAGTGGCTCAGGTTGAATTTACTCAGCTTGCTGGCATTGGTTTCATCAATCAGCACGCAATCCATGAGCTGTTTTTCTTCTTTCTGTGCTTTGCCGTTTTTCAGGTAGTAATCAGCCTGCTCAACCGCCATTTGTGCCTGCTGCCAGCCGGGCTGAAGGACGGTCGCTTTAATGTTGCTTTTGTTGATGATGGAATCTCGGGTGTAGTCGCTGCCGTCAAAACCCACTACGATGACATTGTTTTTCCCAGCAGCCTTCAGGGCTGCCTCTGCGCCCAGCGCCATGGTGTCGTTGCCGGAAATGACACCGACGATATCAGGGTTGGTTTGTAAAATAGCTTCCATACGGGTAAAGGCTTCAGTTTGACTCCAGTTCGCCGTTTGCTGGGCGACCATTTTCATGTCCGGATAGTCGTCGAGCACATCGTGATACCCCTGTGAGCGCACATGCGCGTTGGTGTCGGACTGGCGTCCCAGCAGCTCAACGTACTTGCCTTTTCCATCCAGTAGTTTGGCGAATTTCTCTGCGCCGAGCTGCGCGCCCTGGTAGTTATTCGACACGATTTGCGCGACTGCGATGCCGGTCTTATTAATTTCACGATCGATGAGGAATGCAGGCACGCCCGCCGCTTTGGCTTTTTCCAGTGGACCAACGGTGGCATCGGCGCCCGCATTATCGAGAATGATGGCTTTCGCTTTTCGGGCTATGGCGGTCTCAATCAGTTGGTTTTGTTTATTGACATCATCGTCATGAGAGGCGACCAACGTGGTATATCCCAGCTCTTTCGCTTTGGCGACCGCGCCGTCGGCTTCGGCTTTAAAGAACGGGTTGTCGTGTGAAGGGGTGATAATCGCAATCAGTCCGTTGTCAGCAGCATACAGCGAACCCGATGTGGTAAGGATCGAGGCCAGTAATACGGATTTAATCAGGGTCTTGTTCATCTTTTTCTCCACTTTGAATATTTATTCAAATATGATTTATTATTCAAGATAACGATAAGTCGAGATAATCGAACTGTCTACGATTTGCGCAGCTAATTTCTTAAAAGGAGAAAAGGATCACGATCCTGACTGCGTGGGTACACACAGGGTTATGATGTTTTTATCGCGTTGAAACCAATGCACGCTAATTTCCTGATTGGCGAGGTTAGGCGAAAATGATGGCATGATTTGCAATGTTAATTGCTGAGTCGTGAGTGTGGTGATTTTTGCGCTGGTGAAACCTGGTAATCCGGATGCCTGAGTGGAAAACGCCTTATACAGGCTCTCCTTGGCGCTGAATGCCAGAGTTAAGGCGAGCGGAAAGGGCAGTTCAGAATGATGCAAAATCGGTCGTTCGTGGTTATCGATAATACCGTCAGTCAGCTCAACAGCGGTTTGTGGCGTAAAAATAGCTTCTATATCCAGCCCGACGGGATGCGTCGATACCACCGCCAGCGCAGTTGATGCACTGTGGCTGATGCTGCCAAACAACTTTTGTGGCCACAGCGGTTGGCGTTGCGCGCCGATGCCGGGTACGGTTTTGATACCGTATTCACGTAATGCATGTACTGCGGCAATACGCCCTGCTAAGTGCTCAGCTTTACGCTTACGTCCATTGGACAGAAGCTGAGAGTGGTGGGGGAGCCAGAGCAGGTCGTGCTCATGGAAGCTGTCGGGATCGAACTCGACAATGTGCAGCGTGTGTCCTGCGAAAGTGAGCGGTGTGTGCGTTGTGTGCATCATAGTTATGGTTTCCCTCTCCCCGCAGCGAGGAGAGGGAAAGCGTTATCAGAAGTGTGTGTTAACGCTCATGAACCACGTCCGGCCCGGTTCGTTATAGGTGTACGCGCCAGCGCCCGCCATATAGTCGCCAGTTTTGATATCACTGGTTGTTTGGGCATTACCTTCACGCCACAGACGTTTGTCGAAGACGTTATCCACGCCGCCGGTCAGGCTGACGTTTTTCGTCACATCCCAGGTCGCGCTCAGGCCGACGATGCTGTACGGGCTCACTTCCTGGGCTGAACTGCCGGTCACCGGTTTACCCTGGTAATCATATTTCTTCGGCTGTTGTTTGCCGTACCAGGTAAAGGTGGATTGCAGTGACAAATCTTCACGCGCCTGCCAGCTTAGCGTTGAGTTCAGAGTGTATTCAGGAATAATCGACAAGCGTTCGCCGGTCTCTTTATTCTTACTTTGCAGCATGTAAGTGATGTTGTTGGTCCAGGTAACGGTTTCGCTAACCGGTACGTTCAACGTCCCTTCCAGGCCTTCCACCACCGCTTTAGGTACGTTTTCCCACTGATAGATATCGGTGTAGGTTGTTGTTTCTTTACCCGTAGTCGGGTTTTTCTGGGTAATTGACGTTCTGCTTAGCGGTACAGTCCCCGCTTCGATCTTGTTACGGTAATCGTTGCGGAACCAGGTTACGCCGGCCAGCCAACCGTCACGTTTGAACTCCAGACCAATCTCTTTGTTGATACTGGTTTCGGCCTTCAGGTCATCATTGCCCATCATGTAGCAACCAATGCCCGTCGCAGAACCGGTGGCATAGCAGCCCTGGCCTTTGCTGTACAGAATATAGTTCGGGTTAGTCTGGTACAGGCTAGGTGCTTTATAGGCCCGTGCGATACCCATTTTCAGCGTAAAGTCGTCGCCCAGACCTTGGGACAGGTTCAGGGACGGGCTCCAGTTGTCACCAACGACGCTGTGGTGGTCGAAGCGCAGACCCGGCGTCAACATGGTGCTGTCGGTCAGCTCCATGTTATTTTCTGCAAACAGGGAGAAAATTTCAGCCTGTGAATACGGGCTACGATCGGTGCTGCTGGCACCAGGTATGTTCCCGCCCATAAAGGTCTGGGTATTGGAACTCATGTCTTTCATACGCTGCTGGTTCCATTCGGTACCGAGCGTCAGGTTCTGGTTAACCAACAGGTCGAATGGAATGCTAATTTCGCTGTGCAGGGTGACATCCGCCAGGTCAGTGTCGGTAAATTGATTACTGTTAAATAACCCTTCAAGGCCACCTGCCAGACCTTCACCCAAACGGGAGTTACGGGTGTGTTCGTATTGCGCCCAGTTGCTGGTGGTAATGCCGTTGTCCCAGCCGCCGTTCCACGTCAGCGCATAGTTCTGGCGGTACATACGGTTAGTTTCTTTACCGTAGTATTTTTTTACCAGCCCGTTAGTTTTGTTATCGTTGTTGGTGTTTTGAGTGTCACCCGCATACAGGTTGCCCTGACGGCTGTAGCCGGCTTCAAACTCCAGCGATTGCATTGGGGCAAAATCCCAACGCAGCAGACCGTTGATATCTTTGTTTTTTACCCCTTCACGACCCGCAGGCATCGTATCGGCATATGACCCTGTACGTGCTGACTGGTGACCGTCGTTGATGTCCCAGGCATCGGCCTGGGTTTTGTCGAGGTTACCGTTCAGGCGGAAGCTGAAATCTCCGCCCAGCGGGCCATTCAGACTAAAGTTGGTACGCTTGGTTGAACCTTCTTCTTTGTGTTCCGGGGCGTTGAAATAGGTATTCCAGGAACCATGCCACTCATCGCCGCCTTTCTTGGTGATGATATTCACCACACCGCCAGCTGCGCCATTGCCATAGCGTGCTGCGGCAGGACCGCGCAGCACTTCAATACGTTCAATCATTTCCGGAGCAACCCATGCGGTATCGCCGCGGGTATCGCGCTCGCCGCGCCAGCCCTGGCGCACGGAGTTACGGCTGGTAACCGGTTTACCGTCGATCAAAATCAGGGTGTTTTCTGGCCCCATGCCGCGAATATCGATCTGGCGGTTGTTGCCGCGCTGACCGCTGGTTGAGTTACCGGTCAGGTTAACGCCAGGCATGGTACGGATGATTTCCGACACGTCGCGAGCGGGAGGGTTCTTACGAATTTCATCAGCGGTAATGGTTGAAACGCCCGGCGCCTGCAGGTTCTGCTGGGCGGCGGTAACGACGATGGTGTCTTCATGAGAGACAGCGACGCTATCGGTTTGATCTTCTGCCATTGCTGGCAGGGCTACCCCGTAAATCCCTAAATTGACCAATAAGGCCAGTGAATGAATCTTGTTGTTCATTGTATGTCCTGCTGTTCTTTTAGCCACGAGTACCAATGTGCCGTGGTGCGGCATTTGGTCTGATGTCGCCCGCATCTGCGTAAACTATCCATTCCAGAAAAAGTACGCAGCGCCAGGTCGGTTTATAAGTGGTGAAAAACTGTACGCGCTTCCCACAGCGCGACAATACGCTATTGCAAATGCAAATAGTTATCAATAATATTATCAATATATTTCACGCTAGATCATAAAATTTCACAATAAACATGGGGTTATGGCTGTGACGACGTTAAAGATGGGAAGCGAGGCGTGGTGGCAGTCGAAAAAAGGCCCGGAATGGGAGCGTGAAGACAACGGAAATTATCGGGTAACCTTCTGGTGGCGTGACCCACAGGGAACGGAAAAAGAGTCAGCCATTCATCGCGTTTGGGTTTATATCACCGGCGTCACCGACCACCATCAAAATGCCACCCCTCAGTCGATGCGACGCATTGATGGAACAAATGTTTGGTGCTGGAGTGTTTCCCTCAGCGCCAACTGGCGCGGCAGCTACTGTTTTATCCCAACAGCACGAAACGATATCTTTTCCTCGCTGGCGGTGGGCGCAGCGCCTGACCGAAGCGTACTGCGTGAAGGCTGGCGGCAATTGCTGCCGCAGGCCATTGCCGATCCCCTTAATCCGCAGAGCTGGCGGGGCGGTCGCGGCCATGCGGTGTCTGCGCTGGAAATGCCGGAGGCGCCCGTACAGCCCGGATGGGATCGCCCTGAAAATCCCGACTCGCCCGCTGTTTGTCTGCAATGGCGTAGCGCCAGACTCGGCAATACGCGTCGCGTATGGGTGTTTACCACTGGTGATGCTCAACCGGATTCTCGCCCGTTGGCTATCCTGCTGGACGGGCAGTTTTGGGCACAGAGTATGCCGGTCTGGCCTGCACTGACTTCGCTCACCCATCGCGGACACCTTCCTCCTGCCGTTTATCTCCTGATTGATGCCATTGATACGTCTCATCGTAGCCATGAGCTACCGTGTAATGCGGATTTTTGGTTGGCGGTGCAGGAGGAGCTATTACCACTGGTGAAGACGACGACCGCGTTTAGTGACGACCCGCAGCATACCGTCGTCGCCGGGCAAAGTTTTGGCGGGTTGTCATCGCTGTATGCCGGGCTGAACTGGCCCGCGCGCTTTGGCTGTGTACTTAGCCAGTCGGGTTCTTACTGGTGGCCGCATCGTGGTGGTCATCAGGACGGGGCGATCGTCGAGCAACTGAAGACCGGGAGCATCAGCGCTCAGGGGTTGCGTATTGTCCTGGAAACGGGGATCCGCGAGCCCATTATTTATCGCGCTAATCAGGCGTTATATGCCCAGTTACCTTCTGCACCACAGTCTATTTTCTGGCGTCAGGTTGATGGCGGACACGATGCGCTTTGCTGGCGCGGCGGTCTGATGCAAGGGCTAATGACGCTCTGGCAACCGCTTACCGACACGATTTAACCGGACGATGTTCCACGACAGGAGTTGAGTATGGAATTCAGTAACCCCTTCGATAATCCGCAGGGTCAGTTTTACATTCTGCAAAATCCCCAACGTCAGTTTAGCCTGTGGCCGCAGCAGTGTTCACTTCCTGCTGGCTGGCAAATTGCTTGCGAACCCCAATCCCAGGAAGCCTGCCAGCAATGGCTGGAAGCAAACTGGACCACGCTGACGCCAGCGAACTACGTTGATGTACAGGAGGCTCCATGACTCAGCGTTTACCGTTAGTGGCGGCTCAGCCGGGGATCTGGATGGCGGAAAAACTCTCCACATTGCCCTCGGCGTGGAGCGTGGCGCACTACGTAGAATTAACCGGCGAACTGGATGCGTCGTTGCTGGCGAAAGCGGTTGTGGCGGGCCTGGAGCAGGCCGATACCCTGCGGATGCGGTTTAGCGAAGATAACGGTGAGGTCTGGCAATGGGTGGATTCTGCGCTCGCCTTTGCGCAACCTGAAATTATCGACTTGCGCGATAAATCTGCTCCACATGAGGCAGCGCGTGCGTTGATGCAGGCAGATCTGCAGCAGGACATACGTGCTGACGGCAATAAGCCGCTGGTTTTTCACCTGCTTATACAGGTGGGAGAAAAGCGTTGGTATTGGTATCAACGTTACCATCATTTGCTGGTCGATGGCTTCAGTTTTCCGGCCATTACCCGCCAGATAGCCGCAATTTATCGCGCATGGCTACACGGCGAGCCTACGCCAGACTCGCCTTTTACGCCGTTCGCCGAGGTGGTGGAAGAGTATCAACAGTACCGTCAAAGCGATGCCTGGCAACGCGACGGTGCCTTCTGGAGCGAGCAGCGAAAGCAACTCCCGCCTCCTGCTTCGCTGTCAAACAATCCGTTGCCGGGACGGTCGGCCAGTGCGGATATTATTCGTATGAAGTTAACCGCGCCTGAAGGGGCGTTTCGCCGGCTTGCGGCACGTATGCCTGACGTTCAGCGTGCGGATCTGGCCCTCGCGCTGGTGGCATTGTGGCTGGGACGTTTATGCAGCCGAATGGATTATGCCGCCGGGTTTATCTTTATGCGGCGCATGGGGTCGGCGGCGTTGACGTCCACTGGACCTGTTTTAAACGTACTGCCATTTGGTGTGAGGCTGGATGCGGCAGAAAGCTTGCCTGCGTTAGCACAACGACTAGCCGGACAGTTGAAGAAAATGCGTCGGCATCAACGTTATGATGCCGAACAAATCGTTCGTGACAGCGGGCGTGCAGCCGGTGCAGAGCCGCTGTTTGGCCCGGTGCTGAACGTGAAAATATTCGACTATCAGCTGAATATTCCCGGCGTTCAGGCGCAAACCCACACGCTGGCGACAGGGCCGGTGAACGATCTTGAACTGGCGTTATTCCCGGATGAAAACGGTGGGCTGAGTATTGAAATCCTGGCCAATAAACAGCGCTACGATGCAGAAACGCTGGCGCAGCATGCCTCGCGTTTAATCGGGCTTATCGAGCAGTTTGCTGACAATCCGGCGCTATGCTGCGGTGACGTCGGGATGCTGTTGCCAACAGAACATGAGCGGCTGGCGAAGATTAATGAAACCACCGTGGAGATCCCCTCCACTACACTGAGCGCGCTGGCGGCACAGCAGGCCGATAAAACGCCGGATGCCCCGGCGCTGGCCGATGCCCGTTATCAGTTTAGCTATCGTGAAATGCGCCAGCAGGTTGTGGCGTTGGCGAGCCTTTTGCGTGAACGCGGTGTCAAGCCTGGCGACAGCGTAGCTGTGGCATTACCACGTTCTGTGTTCCTGACGCTGGCGCTGCACGGTATTGTGGAAGCCGGAGCTGCCTGGCTGCCGTTGGATACCGGATACCCGGACGATCGCCTGCGGATGATGCTCGAAGACGCGAAGCCAAAATTGTTGATCGCGACCGATGAGCAACTGGCGCGCTTTAGCGATATCCCAGGGCTGGAAAGTCTGTGCTATGACTCGCCGCTGCCAGCAGAAGATGCTGCTCCGCTGGCGCTATCACAACCCAATCATACGGCCTATATCATTTTTACTTCCGGCTCTACTGGTAGACCAAAAGGGGTGATGGTTGGGCAAACCGCCATCGTTAACCGTCTGCTGTGGATGCAAAATCACTATCCGCTGACTGCGGATGATGTGGTGGCGCAAAAAACACCGTGCAGTTTTGACGTCTCGGTATGGGAGTTTTTCTGGCCGTTTATTGCTGGGGCAAAACTGGTAATGGCAGAACCTGAGGCGCACCGCGATCCGCTGGCGATGCAGCAATTCTTTGCTCGTTATGGGGTGACGACCACGCACTTTGTCCCCTCTATGTTGGCCGCTTTTGTCGCTTCACTGACGCCGGAAACCGCGCGGGAGAGTTGTGCCTCGCTGAAACGGGTATTTTGCAGCGGTGAAGCCTTGCCTGCAGATTTATGCCGAGAGTGGGAACAGTTAACTCATGCGCCGCTGCACAATTTGTACGGACCAACGGAAGCAGCGGTTGATGTGAGCTGGTATCCGGCCTGGGGAGAAGATCTCGCAGCCATAACTGGCAACAGCGTACCGATTGGCTATCCGGTATGGAATACCGGTTTACGTATCCTGGATGCCATGATGCGCCCGATGCCTTTCGGCGTGGCTGGTGACTTATATCTGACTGGGATCCAACTGGCGCAAGGTTATCTGGGCCGTCCGGATCTGACCGCAAGCCGCTTTATCGCCGATCCGTTTAACGCTGGTGAACGTATGTACCGTACCGGAGATGTGGCGCGCTGGCTGGAAAATGGCGCGGTGGAATATCTTGGGCGCAGCGATGACCAGCTTAAAATTCGCGGACAGCGTATTGAGCTCGGCGAGATTGACCGGGTGATGCAGCAGCTGCCTGATGTCGAGCATGCCGTTGCCCACGCCTGCGTATTCAACCAGGCGGCGGCGACAGGTGGCGATGCGCGTCAACTGGTGGGGTATCTGGTGTCGCAATCGGGTTTACCGCTGGATACGTCAGCGTTGCGGGAAAAGCTGCGTGAAAAATTGCCTGCGCATATGGTGCCGACGGTATTGTTGCAGTTGGCGGAGCTGCCGCTTAGCGCGAACGGTAAACTTGATCGTAAAGCGCTGCCGATGCCGCAGTTGACGTCGCGTGTTTCCGGGCGCGCACCGCGAGCAGGGACTGAAACCACCATCGCACAGTCTTTTGCGGCTTTGCTGAATTGCGAGGTGAATGACGCGGCGGCAGACTTCTTTGCGCTTGGTGGGCATTCGCTGCTGGCGATGAAGTTGGCAGCGCAGTTGAGCCGGGTTTTTGAGCGTCAGGTGACGCCGGGGCAGATTATGGTGGCCTCTACCGTTGAACAACTGAGCGCTCTGCTGGAGACCACTGATGATGAACAGTCGCAGCATCTGGGATTTGAGACGCTGCTACCACTGCGTGAAAGTCATGGCCCTACGCTGTTCTGTTTCCATCCGGCGTCGGGTTTTGCCTGGCAGTTTAGCGTGCTGTCACGATATCTTAGCCCGCAGTGGTCGATTATAGGTATTCAGTCGCCACGACCGGATGGGCCTATGCAGACGGCGGAAAACCTCGACGCAGTATGCGAACATCACCTGGCAACGTTGCTCAGTCAACAACCTCACGGGCCTTACTATTTATTAGGTTATTCGCTGGGCGGCACGCTGGCACAGGGGATCGCCGCGCGCCTACATGCCAGAGGAGAGACGGTTGCATTCCTCGGACTGTTGGATACCTGGCCGCCAGAAACGCAAAACTGGCAAGAAAAAGAGGCTAATGGGTTGGATCCAGCGGTACTGGCGGAGATCGAGCGTGAACGCGAAGCGTTTCTGGCGGCGCAGCAGGGGAATGCGTCAGAGGCTTTATTTAACGCTATCGAAGGCAACTACGCCGATGCGGTTCGTCTACTCACCACGGCGCACAGCGTGCCGTTTGCAGGCCACGCCACGCTGTTCGTTGCTGAGCGCACGTTAGTACCGGGTGTGAGCCCTGAACGCAGTTGGTCGCCGTGGATATCCAGCCTGGATGTATACCGCCATGACTGCGCGCATGTTGATATTATTTCGCCCACTGCGTTTGAGTCGATAGGGCCTGTAATAAATACACTGATTAATAAATCTGTGTAACAAGACGAATAATGCTATCGCGGTGATCGAACAGCTTCATGATGTAAATGATATGTTATGAAGCTGTTATTTTTCATGTGATGCAAAGTGATGAAAGGGGTGAATAAATTCCGAATATAATTTTTGGTAGGGCGACAAGCACAAAGAGTGTTTCGGATAATTCTGACTAGCTGGTAGACTTCTCCCACAGGAATGTTTTTCTTTTAGGAAAGTTTTCAGGTCACGCAACATGTCATCATTAAATATAAAGCAAGATAACGTTTCGGAATTTACTGGGTATCCTCAGCCAACGGCAAACGCAAATGAAATCGATTTAGTTAACCTCATCGAAATTTTATGGCGCGCCAGAACAAAAATTATAGCGACCATTTTCGCCTTTGCTTGTGTGGGTATTCTGGTCTCTTTCCTGCTGCCGCAAAAATGGACCAGCGAGGCTATCGTGACACCGGCAGAACCGGTTCAATGGCAGGATCTTGAGAATACGTTGACAAAATTGCGCGTGCTGGATATGGATATCAGCGTGAGTCGTGGTGATGTGTTTAATCTGTTTATCAAAAAATTCCAGTCACCTTCATTGTTAGAAGAGTATCTACGCTCTTCGCCTTACGTGATGGAGCAATTGAAAGGTGCAGATATCGACGAAATGGATCTGCATCGGGCAATTGTCAGACTCAGTGAGAAAATGAAAGCGGTTGATACTAACCAGGGTAAGAAGAATGAAACCTCGCTGTATACCGCGTGGACGTTGAGCTTTACCGCACCTCAGGCTGAAGAAGCCCAGACTGTGCTGAAGGGGTATATCCAGTATATTTCTGACATTGTGGTGAAAGAAACGCTGGAAGATATTCGCAACAAGCTGTCCATCAAAACCAGCTATGAGAAAGAAAGACTGGAGATGGATCGCGTCAGGCTCAAGAACCAGCTGGAAGCAAATATTCAGCGACTCAACTACTCGTTGGAGATTGCCAATGCTGCCGGGATTAAAAAGCCGGTCTACAGTAATGGCCAGGCGGTGAAGGATGACCCCGATTTCTCTATTTCACTGGGTGCTGACGGCATCGCACGTAAATTAGAAATAGAAAAATCAGTAACGGATGTTACTGAAATTAACGGTGAATTACGTAATCGCCAATATCACGTTGAGCAACTGTTAGCGATGAATGTGAGCGACGTAAAATTCACGCCGTTTAAATATCAACTTACGCCTTCGCTGCCGGTGAAAAAAGATGGTCCGGCTAAATCAATGATCGTTATTCTGGCCGCATTATTGGGTGGAATGGTGGCGTGTGGTGGCGTACTGCTGAACTACGCTATGATGTCGCGTAAGCAAAAAATGACGTTTATTGATCAGCAACTGGTGTGATGAATTGTCGTATGGCGGCAAGTTGGCCGCCATACGGTATCACTTGTTATTTGTTACGTCCGAGCGGTACCACTAACGGCGTTCCGGCAACCGGATCGTCGATAATCATACAGCGCAACCCATAGATTTTTTCAATAAGCTGTGCGGTGACTATCTCCTTCGGCGCACCCTCGGCAATAATTTTTCCGTCCCGCAGCGCAATCAGATGCGTCGCATAGCGACAGGCCTGATTGAGGTCGTGCAAAACGGCGGCCAGCGTGTAGCCTTTCTCCCGGTTTAACTCACTCAGTAGTTCCAGCAGATCGATCTGATGACTGATATCCAGCCAGGTGGTGGGTTCATCGAGCAGCATAATCGACGTTTCCTGCGCCAGCACCATCGCAATCCATGCACGCTGACGTTGTCCGCCGGAAAGGGTATCCACGCTTTGTGATGCCAGGTGGGTAATTCCCGTCGCCTGCATGGCGTTTGAGACCGCAATTTCATCCTCTTGCCGCCAGCGGGTAAACAGCGGCTGGTGCGGGTAGCGCCCGCGGGCAACCAGCTCCTGTACCGTAATATCTCCCGGCGTGGTGGCGTTTTGCGCCAGCAAACCTATTCTGCGGGCGACTTCTTTGCTGGCATAGTGCTGAATATGCTCGCCGTCGAGCCAGACCTTGCCGTTCGCGGGCGTCATCAGACGACTCAGCGTGCGCAGTAGCGTTGATTTTCCGCAGCCGTTTGGCCCGATAATCGCGGTGAAATGGCCGTCGGGAATCGACACATTGAGGTTTTCCGCTACGGTAAACTTGCCATAACCCAGCGTTAACTGGTCGCCACGCAAACGGGCTACTGATTCGATCATTTTTTGCGGGACTCCTGAATTAACAAGACGATAAGATAAATACCGCCGAGGCTTACGGTGACAACGCCCACCGGAAGCTGATAAGGCATAAACAGCTGTTGGGCGCATAAATCTGCCATCAGCAGCAGCAAGGCGCCGCACAGTGCTGACAGGGTTAATCCCCAGCGTGATGTGCCGCTTATACGTCGTGCGATATGCGGCGCGACAAGGGCAATAAACGAGATAGGACCGGCCAGCGCGGTGGCGGCAGCGGTCAGTACTACCGCAACCAGCATCATCATCAGGCGTGAACGCTCTACGCTGACGCCAAGCGCACAAGCACTGTCATCACCCATTTCCAGTAAGCGCATCCGGCGCACCAGCAGCGTGGCGCACACCAGCATGATGATAATCAGTGGGGCAGACGGCCAGGTTTTGGCCCAGGTCAGGCCATTGAGCGATCCGGCATTCCACAGCCCGGCCGTCAGCGCGGTTTCTAGTGATGCTTTCAGCAGTAGCCAGGTGTTGAATGCCACCAGCATGGCGCGAATGCCGATACCGATAATAATCAGCCGGAAGGTGTCGATGCCATTGCGCCAGGCGAGCGCCCAGACCACAAGAGACGTCAGGATCCCACCCAGCATGGCCGCCAGCGCGATAGCGGTGAGATGCTGTCCGAACAGCACCATAGCCACCAGCACGCCGCTCCAGGCCCCGGTGTTGAAACCCATCACATCCGGGCTGCCCAACGGGTTGCGCATCAGCGACTGAAATATTGCGCCGCTCACGCCGAGCGCTGCGCCAATCAATAGCGCCATGAGCACGCGTGGCAAACGCCATTCGGTTACCACCAGCGTAATACTGCGCGGCGCATCACCGAGCAGGGCGGCAATAATTTGCTCGGTTTCCAGCGTGACAACGCCGCTACGCAGGCTCCACAAAGCAATGACGAGACAACCTGCAACCAGCAGCAGGCTGCTGATTATCAGGCGGCGGGAGAGGTGCATCATGCGCCACCTCCGCGCGATTTACGGCGTACCAGAAAGATAAGCACCGGTGCGCCGATGAAAGCGCTGACCACCGACACGCGCAGTTCGCCGGGGACAATCAGGCGACCGATGATATCGGCAATCAGTAACAGAGAAGGGGTTGCCAACAGGGTTACGGGCAGTGACCAGCGGTGGTCCGCCCCCACCAGCCAGCGCGCCATGTGCGGCATCATCAGGCCGATAAAGGCGATAGGACCGACAATCGCGGTCGCGCTGCCGCACAGTACGGTAATAACCAGTAGACCAATAAACTGCGTGCGAGCGACTTTACTGCCAAGCGCGGTAGCGGTGTCGCTGCCGAGGCTCAGGCTATTCAGGGCGCGACTGAGGAACAGTGCGACAGCCGCGGCAATCAGTACCGGTACCAGCACAACCTTCAGCGTTTGCAGGCTGCGGATATCCAGTGAGCCGGCTTGCCAGAAACGCAGCTGATCGTAAACGTCCGGGTTGAGCAGGGCGATGCCGGTGGATAATCCTTCCAGAACCGCGCCCAGCGCAACGCCCGCCAGCGTCAGACGTACCGGGCTTAACTGCCCGCCGCCCTGACTGCCGGTAAATGCCACGATCAGCGACGCAGCCAGCGCACCGCAAAAGGCCATCAGCAGCTGCTCTTGCGCAGAGGAAAAACCGAACAGCGCGGCCCCCAGCACAATAGCGAAGCTGGCGCCGGAGCTGACACCCAGAATGCCGGGATCGGCGAGAGGGTTACGCGTGAGCGTTTGCATTAATGCGCCAGCCAGGCCCAGCGCACCACCGGCGAGCAGCCCCGCCAGCGTGCGCGGCAGGCGCGCGTCCAGCACGATGGTGCAATCAGCACTTTGACAACTGCCGGTGAGCGCATCCAGCACCACGGAGGCAGGTAGCGACTTGGCGCCAATAACCAGACTTAATACCGTGATGAGAACAAGTAATAACAATAGTCCGGGCACAGCGAAGGCGCGTGTCGCGGAAACAGAGCATGACATATCAACTTCCCTGATAATGATAGTAATTATCGTTATCGATCTTATTTGGATATGTTAGCATGTGCAGCCATCGAATGGATATTGAAAAAGTACCTGGTAAGGCTCTGTAATGAATCGACAATCCTGGCTGCTCAATCTCAGCCTGTTAAAGACCCACCCTGCATTTCGCGCTGTCTTCCTCGCCCGTTTTATTTCCATTGTCTCTCTGGGGCTACTCGGCGTGGCGGTTCCGGTACAGATCCAGATGATGACCCAGTCGACCTGGCAGGTGGGTTTGTCGGTGACGTTGACCGGTAGCGCAATGTTTATTGGCCTGATGGTGGGCGGTGTGCTGGCCGACCGCTATGAGCGTAAAAAAGTGATCCTGCTGGCACGTGGAACCTGCGGTATTGGCTTTATTGGTCTGTGTCTGAATGCGCTGCTGCCCGAACCATCGTTACTGGCAATTTATCTGCTTGGCTTATGGGATGGTTTCTTTGCCTCGCTGGGTGTAACCGCTTTGCTGGCGGCAACGCCGGCGCTGGTCGGGCGGGAGAATCTGATGCAGGCCGGGGCGATTACCATGTTGACGGTGCGCCTGGGATCGGTAATTTCGCCGATGCTGGGTGGGGTGCTGCTCGCGACCGGCGGCGTGGCCTGGAACTACGGACTGGCGGCGGCTGGCACATTTATTACTTTGTTACCTCTGCTGAGCCTTCCCGCACTGCCGCCTCCGCCGCAGCCGCGCGAGCATCCGCTGAAATCGCTGCTGGCAGCATTTCGCTTTCTGCTTGCCAGTCCCCTGATTGGCGGCATTGCGTTGCTTGGTGGTCTGTTAACCATGGCGAGCGCCGTGCGCGTGCTGTATCCGGCGTTAGCGATTAACTGGCAGATGTCGAGTGCGCAAATTGGCCTGCTGTATGCGGCTATTCCTCTTGGCGCTGCGGTGGGGGCATTGACCAGTGGACAACTGGCGCACAGCGTGCGTCCGGGACTGATTATGCTGGTATCTACTGTGGCTTCGTTCCTGGCTATCGGCCTGTTTGGCTTGATGCCGGTCTGGGAGCTTGGCGTGGTTTGTCTGGCGCTGTTCGGTTGGTTGAGTGCGGTCAGCTCTTTGTTGCAGTACACCCTGTTACAGACGCAGACGCCGGAAGCGATGCTCGGGCGAATTAACGGTTTGTGGACGGCGCAAAACGTCACCGGTGATGCGATTGGCGCGGCGCTGTTAGGTGGTCTGGGCGCGATGATGACGCCGGTTGCTTCGGCAAGCGTGAGTGGGTTTGGACTGGTGATTGTCGGTCTGTTACTGCTGCTGTTGTTGGGAGAGGTACGCCGATTCCGGCAAATCCCCGTGAATGTCTGATCGCGTTGTGCTCTACGGTTTGTAGGCCGGATAAGGCGTTAGCCGCATCCGGCGCTGGCCATTAAAACAGAGCCGACAGACGTTGTAGCAGCAGCGTTGCGCTGTAGTAGTCGAGACGGAAGGTTTCCGTACCCAGGGCGTAAACACGTTTATTTTGCACGGCTGGCAGATGCGCCAGAAGCGGATTGGCGTAAATAGCGTCGGCATCTTTGCTGTCGCCAGCAAACAGGAACAGCGCTTCGCCGTTCAGGCCTGCCGCCAGGTTCTCACCGCCAAGCTGGATGATATCGTGGCGTTTGCCCTGACTCTGGCTGGTGTGCAAGTTAGCAGGCAGCGTTGCCAGCGTGAAACCTAACTGCTCCATCAGCTTGCCTTGCGCTGACTCAGGCGTCCACAGGTTGGCGCTGTGTGCCGCGGCAGTATAAACCAGCGCGCTGACCGGTTGTGGTGGCAGGGTAATACGTTGCTTAACCGCTTGCAGTTGCTTATCAAACTCGGCGATACGCGCGGCTGCCTGTTGCTCCTGACCGGTAATTTCACCTAACTGGGTCAGCAGCGACTGCCAGCTTTTATCGTCGTAATTAATGATGAGCGTTGGTGCAATGGTGGACAGCTGATCGTATAGCGCGAGGGCAGAATCTCCCCCGGTGGCGCTTACCAGAATCAGATCCGGCATTTGAGCTGCGACAGCCTCGGCGCTCGGTTCGCCGATATACAGGCGGCTCAGTTTGCGTTCTTTTGCGACTTCGCTCCACTGACGTAAAAAGCCCTGCGCATCGCCGATGCGATTGTTTGGCGTAGTGGCACCGCTGGCGATGACCGGGGCATCAATCGCCAGCAGCGAGCCGGTGAGGGTCACGCTGGTGGAGACAATTCGCTGCGGTTTATGTTCCAGCGTATGCGTGCCGCGGCTGTCAGTAACCTGACGCGGCCAGTCGGCGGCGTGACCTGAAGAAATTCCTGAAAGAGATAAACCTGCCAGTAAGAGCACGGTGCGGCAAAAAGAGGGGAGACTCACGAATCAGCTTCCTGTTATCAGTATAAGTAATGCTTCTCATTTTCATTGTTAGTGAGCAAGGATGCAAGCCAAAGTCGCACATTGTGCTACCACAAGAGTTGACATACCGCCGCTTTACTTTTAGGTTAGCGACCGAAAATATAAATGATAATCATTATTAGAGCCTTTATCATTTTTGGAGGATGATATGGATACGTCACTGGCCGAGGAAAAAACGCAGACTATGCCGACGCTCGCTCCCGACAATTTTTTCTTTATGTCGCCGTACCGTAGTTTTACGACGTCAGGATGCTTCGCCCGCTATGCGGAACCGGCAATTGATGGCGATTCGCCAGACAGCCCTTTCCAACAGAAAATGAACGCACTGTTTGCTGATGCCAAATCGCAGGGCATCGCGAACCCTGTCATGGTCGGGGCGATTCCCTTTGATACCCGCCAGCCATCATCGCTGTTTATTCCCCAATCGTGGCAGAGCTTTTCTCGTACGGCGAAGCAACAATCATCACGTTACTTTACCGCGCATCAGTCGCTGAATGTCGTTGAACGTAAATCGATCCCGGAACAGGACTTTTTTGAAGATATGGTCGCCCGGGCGGCTGCGCTGACGTCCACTCCGGAAGTCGACAAAGTGGTGTTGTCACGCCTGATCGATATCACCGCCGATGCCAACATTGACAGCGGTGCGCTGCTGGAGCGTCTGGTGGCGCAAAACCCGGCGAGCTACAACTTCCATGTACCGATTGAAGACGGCGGCGTATTGATTGGTGCCAGCCCGGAACTGCTACTGCGCAAAGAAGGCGATCGTTTCAGTTCTCTGCCGCTGGCGGGGTCTGCACGTCGTCAGCCTGATGATGTGCTGGATCGCGAAGCAGGGATCCGCCTGCTGGCGTCTGAGAAGGACCGCCATGAGCACGAACTGGTGACGCAAGCGATGAAAACGGTATTGCGCGATCGCAGCCGTGAACTGCAACTGCCTTCTTCTCCGCAGCTGGTTACCACGCCGACGCTCTGGCACCTCGGCACGCCGTTTGAAGGTAAAGCCAACCCGCAGGAAAACGCCCTGACGCTGGCGTGCCTGCTGCATCCGACGCCTGCGCTGAGCGGCTTCCCACATCAGGTTGCGCGCAAGCTTATCGCCGAGCTGGAGCCGTTCGATCGCGAACTGTTCGGCGGCATTGTCGGCTGGTGTGATGCTGAAGGTAACGGTGAGTGGGTGGTGACGATCCGCTGTGCGAAGCTGCTGCGCAATCAGGTACGTTTCTTTGCCGGAGCAGGAATTGTTCCAGCCTCTTCCCCGGTTGCGGAATGGCGCGAAACGGGGGCTAAGCTCTCCACGATGTTGAATGTTTTTGGACTGCACTAAGAGCCTTGTGGACTGGTTTTAAGGAGCAATAATGAGTATTCCTTTCACCCGCTGGCCGGAAGAGTTTGCCCGCCGCTATCGTGAAAAAGGTTACTGGCAGGATTTGCCGCTGACCGACATTCTGACCCGTCACGCCGACAGCGAGCATACGGCGGTTATTGATGGTGAACGCCATCTGAGCTATCGCCAACTGAATCAGGCCGCTGACAATCTTGCCTGCAGCCTGCGTCGTCAGGGGATCAAACCCGGCGAAACCGCGCTGGTGCAACTGGGCAACGTGGCTGAGCTGTATATCACCTTCTTTGCGTTACTCAAGCTGGGCGTAGCTCCGGTGCTGGCCCTGTTCAGCCATCAGCGTAACGAGCTCAACGCCTATGCCAAACAGATTGAACCGGCGCTGCTGATTGCCGATCGCCAGCATACGCTGTTTAGCGGGGACGATTTTCTTAACGCTTTTGTGGCCGAACACAATTCAGTGCGCGTGGTGCAACTGCGTAATGATGAAGGTGAACACAATCTGCAAACGGCGATAAACCAGCCTGCGACTGATTTTAGCGCCACGCCATCGCCTGCTGATGAGGTGGCGTACTTCCAGCTTTCTGGCGGGACGACCGGGACGCCAAAGCTGATTCCTCGCACTCATAACGATTACTACTACAGCGTACGTCGCAGCAATGAGATTTGCCGCTTCACCGGGGAAACGCGTTATTTATGCGCGATCCCGGCGGCGCATAACTACGCCATGAGTTCGCCAGGCGCGCTGGGCGTATTCCTGGCCGGTGGCACTGTGGTGCTGGCGGCTGACCCGAGCGCAACCCTGTGTTTCCCGCTGATTGAACAGCATCAGGTTAACGTCACGGCGCTGGTGCCACCTGCGGTGAGCCTGTGGTTGCAGGCGATTGTGGAGTGGGGCAGCAATGCGCAACTGGCTTCGCTGGAACTGCTCCAGGTTGGTGGAGCGAGGCTTTCCGCCACGCTTGCGGCGCGTATTCCGGCCGAGATTGGCTGCCAGTTGCAGCAGGTCTTCGGCATGGCGGAAGGGCTGGTGAACTACACCCGTCTGGACGACAGTCCTGAGCGCATCATCAATACCCAGGGTCGCCCGATGTGTCCCGATGATGAAGTCTGGGTAGCAGACGCTGACGGCAACCCCTTAGCCCAGGGAGAGACCGGACGTCTGATGACGCGTGGTCCGTACACCTTCCGCGGTTATTTCAAAAGCCCTGAGCATAATGCCAGCGCCTTTGACGCCAATGGTTTTTACTGTTCCGGCGATCTGATCTCTATCGATCCGGATGGTTACATCACCGTTCAGGGGCGTGAAAAGGATCAGATCAACCGCGGCGGAGAGAAGATCGCCGCTGAAGAGATTGAAAACCTGCTGCTGCGCCATCCAATGGTTATCCATGCCGCGCTGGTCAGTATGGATGACGAACTGATGGGCGAGAAAAGCTGTGCCTGGCTGGTGGTGAAAGAACCGCTGCGCGCGGTGCAGGTGCGCCGTTTTCTACGCGAACAGGGCATAGCGGAATTTAAATTACCCGATCGTGTTGAGTGCGTTGAGTCATTACCGCTGACTCCAGTTGGGAAGGTAGATAAAAAACAATTACGTCAGTGGCTGGCATCACGTTCACTGGCCTGAAGGAGAAATAGAAATGGCAATTCCTAAACTGCAGGCTTATGCGCTACCAACGGCGCTCGATGTTCCGGTGAACAAAGTCGACTGGGCATTTGACCCTGAACGCGCCGCGCTGCTGATCCACGACATGCAGGATTATTTTATCGGCTTTTGGGGTGATAACTGCCCGATGATGGAGCAGGTCGTCGCGAACATCGCCGCGCTGCGCCAGTACTGCAAAGAGCATAACATTCCGGTGTATTACACCGCTCAGCCGAAAGAACAAAGTGATGAAGACCGCGCTCTGCTCAATGATATGTGGGGACCGGGCCTGACGCGTTCCCCGGAACAACAAAAGATCGTTGAGGCGCTGGCACCGGATGAAGCGGATACCATTCTGGTGAAATGGCGTTATAGCGCATTTCATCGCTCCCCGCTGGAACAGATGCTCAAGGAAACCGGGCGTAATCAACTGATCATTACCGGCGTGTATGCGCATATTGGTTGTATGACCACCGCAACGGACGCATTTATGCGTGATATCAAGCCGTTTATGGTTGCCGATGCGCTGGCGGACTTTAGCCGTGACGAACACCTGATGTCGCTGAAATACGTGGCGGGACGTTCCGGGCGAGTGGTAATGACCCAGGAGTTATTGCCGACGCCGGTCCCGGCCAGTAAAGATGCGTTGCGCAGCATTATTCTGCCGCTGCTGGATGAGTCCGAAGAGCCGATGGATGACGAAAACCTGATCGACTACGGGCTGGATTCCGTGCGCATGATGGCGCTGGCGGCGCGCTGGCGTAAGGTTCATGGTGACATTGATTTCGTGATGCTGGCGAAAAAACCGACCATTGACGCATGGTGGGCGCTGCTCTCCCGCGAGGTGAAGTAATGGCTGGATTTGATTTTGCCGGGAAAACCGTCTGGGTAACCGGGGCGGGAAAAGGGATTGGCTACACCACGGCGCTGGCATTTGCGAATGCAGGCGCTGAGGTGACAGGATTCGATCGCGAATTTCCTCAGGATAACTACCCGTTTGCGACTGAAGTGCTGGATGTGGCGAATGCCGGACAGGTAGCTGAAGTGTGCCAGCGCGTCCTCAAAGCGTGCGAGCGTTTGGATATTTTGGTCAATGCCGCAGGCATTTTGCGTATGGGGGCCACCGATGCGCTGAGTACTGAGGAGTGGCAGCAGACGTTTGCGGTTAACGTTGGTGGGGCGTTCAATCTGTTTCAGCAGACGATGGCGCAGTTTCGTCGCCAGCAGGGCGGTGCGATCGTGACCGTCGCGTCGGATGCGGCGCACACGCCGCGTCTCGGCATGAGTGCTTACGGTGCGTCAAAGGCCGCGCTGAAAAGCCTGGCGCTGACCGTCGGACTTGAACTGGCGGGCAGCGGTGTGCGTTGTAATGTGGTGTCGCCAGGCTCGACCGATACCGACATGCAGCGTACGCTGTGGGTCAGCGATGACGCGGAACAACAGCGCATTCGTGGATTTGGCGAGCAGTTTAAGCTCGGGATTCCGCTGGGGAAAATCGCCCGGCCGCAAGAGATTACCAACACTATTTTATTCCTCGCCTCCGATCTGGCCAGCCACATTACGTTACAGGATATCGTGGTGGACGGCGGTTCCACGCTGGGGGCATGACGATGATCTGGAAACGTCATTTAACGCTGGATGAACTCAATGCCACCAGTCAGAACACGATGGTGGCGCATTTAGGCATGGTCTACACCCGGCTGGGGGATGATGTGCTGGAAGCCGAAATGCCGGTGGATAGCCGCACGCATCAGCCGTTTGGCCTGCTGCACGGTGGCGCGTCGGCGGCTCTGGCGGAAACGCTGGGTTCGATGGCGGGTTATCTGATGACCCGCGACGGGCAATGCGTGGTGGGGACGGAACTCAACGCCACGCATCATCGGGCGGTATCGCAGGGAAAAGTGCGCGGCGTTTGTCAGCCGTTGCACCTTGGGCGTCAAAATCAAAGCTGGGAAATCGTCATCTTTGATGAGCAGGGACGACGCTGCTGCACCTGCCGTTTAGGCACTGCGGTGATGGGGTGAGGTCACCCGACAAAGTAAAATGAAATTGCAGAGTTAACAGGTAAATGAAGTGATCTAGTTAACAATGCAATGTAAATACTCAGTGATACTTCGGGTTTGTATAGTTGTCAGGTTGTTAAATTCAGAAAAGATGTTATAGAAACAAAATGTAACATCTCTCTGGATCGGACAACGGATAACAACTATGAACAAATCAGGGAAGTACCTCGTCTGGACAGTGCTCTCCGTTATGGGAGCATTTGCCCTCGGCTATATCGCATTAAATCGTGGTGAACAGATCAACGCGTTGTGGATAGTCGTGGCGTCGGTCTGTGTCTACCTTATCGCTTACCGTTTCTACGGCCTGTACATCGCGAAAAATGTACTGGCGCTGGACCCGACGCGTATGACGCCAGCCGTGCGTCATAACGATGGTCTGGATTATGTTCCCACCGATAAAAAAGTGCTGTTTGGTCACCATTTTGCGGCGATTGCCGGCGCGGGGCCGTTAGTTGGACCGGTTCTGGCGGCGCAAATGGGCTATCTGCCAGGGATGATCTGGCTGCTCGCCGGGGTAGTGCTGGCAGGAGCAGTACAGGACTTCATGGTGCTGTTTGTTTCTACCCGTCGCGATGGACGTTCCCTTGGCGAACTGGTGAAAGAAGAGATGGGCCCAACGGCGGGCGTCATTGCGCTGGTGGCCTGTTTTATGATCATGGTGATTATTCTCGCGGTACTGGCGATGATCGTCGTGAAAGCGCTGACCCACAGCCCGTGGGGAACCTACACCGTGGCGTTCACCATCCCGCTGGCGATCTTCATGGGGATTTACCTGCGCTATTTGCGCCCGGGCCGTATTGGTGAAGTATCGGTCATCGGTCTGGTGTTCCTGGTGTTTGCTATTATTTCCGGTGGTTGGGTAGCTGAAAGCCCGACCTGGGCACCGTACTTTGACTTTACCGGCGTACAGCTGACCTGGATGCTGGTGGGTTACGGTTTTGTCGCTGCCGTGCTGCCGGTTTGGCTGCTGCTGGCGCCGCGTGATTATCTCTCTACCTTCCTGAAAATCGGCACCATTGTGGGTCTGGCGGTAGGGATCCTGATCATGCGTCCGACGCTGACCATGCCAGCGCTGACCAAGTTTGTTGACGGTACGGGTCCGGTCTGGAGCGGCAACCTGTTCCCGTTCCTGTTTATTACCATTGCCTGCGGTGCAGTCTCTGGTTTCCACGCGCTGATTGCCTCCGGTACCACGCCGAAGATGCTGGCGAATGAAGGCCAGGCCTGCTTTATCGGCTACGGCGGGATGCTGATGGAATCCTTTGTCGCCATTATGGCGCTGGTGGCTGCCTGTGTTATCGACCCGGGCGTGTACTTTGCGATGAACAGCCCAATGGCAGTACTGGCTCCGGCAGGAACTACCGATGTGGTTGCATCAGCGGCACAGGTAGTGAGCAGTTGGGGCTTTGTGATCACGCCTGATACGCTGCATCAGATCGCGAATGATGTCGGCGAACAATCCATTATCTCCCGCGCAGGCGGGGCGCCGACGCTGGCGGTAGGCATGGCGTACATTCTGCACGGCGCGCTGGGCGGCATGATGGATGTGGCATTCTGGTATCACTTCGCCATCCTGTTTGAAGCGCTGTTTATTCTGACGGCGGTCGATGCTGGTACACGCGCCGCGCGCTTTATGCTGCAGGATCTGCTGGGTGTTGTGTCACCGGGTCTGAAACGTACCGATTCGCTGCCTGCAAACCTGCTGGCGACGGCGCTGTGCGTGCTGGCCTGGGGTTACTTCTTGCACCAGGGCGTAGTGGATCCTCTGGGCGGTATCAATACCCTGTGGCCGCTGTTTGGTATCGCCAACCAGATGCTGGCGGGTATGGCGTTGATGCTCTGTGCGGTGGTGCTGTTCAAGATGAAACGTCAGCGCTACGCATGGGTGGCGCTGGTGCCAACGGCCTGGCTGCTGATTTGTACCCTGACCGCTGGCTGGCAGAAAGCGTTTAGCCCGGATGCGAAAATCGGCTTCCTGGCTATCGCCAACAAGTTCCAGGCGATGATCGACAGCGGTAACATTCCGGCGCAGTACACCCAGTCGCAGCTGACGCAGCTGGTGTTTAACAACCGCCTGGATGCGGGGCTCACCATCTTCTTCATGGTCGTCGTTGTGGTGCTGGGTCTGTTCTCCATCAAAACTGCGCTGGCAGCATTGAAAGAGGACAAACCAACTTCGAAAGAGACGCCATACGAGCCGATGCCTGAGAATGTCGAAGAGATCGTGGCGCAGGCGAAAGGCGCGCACTAATATTCTCTTAACCAACGAGCCCTCTCCTGAACGGGGAGGGCGTTTGTACGACAGGGAAACACTATGTTTGAAACACTCGCCAAAGCTGGGAAGTATTTAGGTCAAACCGCCCGATTAATGATAGGTGTGCCGGATTACGACAACTATGTTGAACATATGCGCGTCACGCATCCGGACCAAACGCCAATGACCTACGAAGAATTTTTCCGCGAGCGCCAGGATGCGCGCTATGGGGGGAAAGGCGGCGCGAAGTGCTGTTGATGCTCTGCATAATTCAAGCTGCAGGTGTGTTGGCAATAACTCGACCCATCCCTGGGCCTCGTCCTTACGGGCGCTGTGAACAGCGTTCAAATTCGTTCCTGACGAATTTGTCCTCGCTCACCCAGGTCACTTACTGATGTAAGCTCCCTGGGATTCGCTGCGTTGCCGCCTTCCTGCAACTCGAATTATTTTGATCATTTGTCGTTATAATTAGTCGTCGTTGACCTGATAAGGCGAAGCCGCCATCAGGCAACCCGCACCCTAATCACACCGTAAACGACTCCACCTTTTCGAATGCTGCGCGCAGGGTCTCTGGCGTTAACGTTACCGGCAGGGCGTGAATGGACTCCACCGGGCGCAGAGTGTGCGCAATTACTTTGTCGATTTCGGCGCGGTTATTGATGTCCACTTCCAGTTGAGCTAATCGGGTTGGCAGGTTGAAGCGCTGATAAGCGGTAATTAACTGCGCCAGCACATCATCTTGTCCCAGCAGCGCGCTCTGTACCAGGATGCCGTACGCCACTTTGGTGCCATGTAAAAACTTCTCGGTTTGTGGGAGGACGGTCAGGCCATTGTGAACAGAATGCGCTGCCGCCACGCGGGTGTAGCGCTCGCCCAGACCACCAACCATGCCGCCTCCGGCAATAATCGCATCTACCACATCGCAAAACGTGCGGCTTAGCGTGCCTTGTTGTTTGTCTGCCAGCGCCTGCTCGCTGCTTTCCAGCAGGACGTCGCGGATAGTCTGGGCGGCTTGAATACCCAGACGTACTGTCAAAGGCAGTGTTTCCGGCTGAGGTGCAAGCACGACGGCTTCATACCACTTCGCCAGCGTGTCGCCGATCCCCGCCAGTAAGTATTCTTCTGGTGCATTGAGAACGATCTCGGGTTCGACCAGCACGAGGAAGTTCGCGTCAGCGAAAATTTCGAAATGCAGCGCCTGACCCGCATCGTTATACCAGACGGAGAGCGGCGTCCAGGCAGCGCAGGTCGCCGCGATAGTAGGAATACCGACAAAAGGCAGACCCAGACGGCGGGCCAACGCTTTAGCGGTGTCGAGCAATGTCCCGCCACCCACGCCAATCACCACGCTGCGATCCTCTCCCGACTCTTTTGCCAGTTGAGCAACATCGGTTTCGCTGCAATGTCCCGTAAACAGCAGCCGTTTAGCCTCGGCAAGATGAAAAGCCTCTGGCAGGTAAGGGCGGGCCGCATCGATGGCGCGCTCACCATAAACCCACACGGCGCGTGAAAGTTGGTCGGTAGTGAAAAAATCGTTGAGTCTCGACAGGCTGCCGGGATGGGAAAAATAGTTGGCTGGGCCGGTGACGACGCGAATCTCGGTAGTACTCATGTTGTGTTGTCCTTTTGGCTGTCCTGTGCAGGCAGGTTATTTTTATATAGACGTCTGAACGTCTTGATTGCCAAATACTAGCATCGTGCTATAGTGGCTTCAACCACAACATCACACGCTGGGATAACAATAATGAGTAATAACCCGCTGATTCCACAAAGCAAACTGCCTAATCTGGGCACCACTATCTTCACGCAAATGAGTGCGCTGGCGCAGCAGCATCAGGCCATTAACCTCTCGCAGGGGGTTCCTGATTTTGACGGTCCACTCTTTTTGCAGGAGCGTCTGGCGTATCACGTCGCGCATGGCGCAAACCAGTATGCGCCGATGACGGGCGTGCAGCCGCTGCGCGAAGCCATCGCGGATAAAACGGCAGACCTGTACGGCTATAAACCTGACGCGAATAGTGAAGTGACCATCACGGCGGGGGCAACGGAAGCATTGTATGCCGCGATCACTGCGCTGGTTCGTCCTGGTGATGAGGTGATTTGTTTCGACCCAAGCTACGACAGCTATGCGCCTGCGATCGAATTATCCGGGGGCGTGGTTAAACGTATCGCGCTGCAACCGCCGTCTTTTCGCGTTGACTGGCAGGCGTTTAGTGCCTTGCTCAGCGACCGTACCCGATTGGTTATCCTGAACACGCCCCATAATCCTTCTGCCACCGTGTGGCATCACGCCGATTTTGACGCGCTGTGGCAGGCAATTAAAGAACGCGAGATCTTTGTCATCAGCGATGAAGTTTATGAACATATCTGCTTCACCGAACAGGGACACGCCAGCGTGCTGGCACATTCAGAGCTACGTGAACGCGCCGTTGCCGTTTCATCGTTTGGTAAGACCTACCATATGACTGGTTGGAAAGTCGGCTACTGTGTCGCACCTGCCGCTATTAGCGCTGAATTGCGTAAGGTACACCAGTATCTAACGTTCTCCGTCAACACGCCAGCGCAGCTGGCGCTGGCGGATATGCTACGAGAAGATCCCGCACACTATCGCGAGCTGCCCGCGTTTTATCAGAAAAAACGCGATGTATTGGTGAATGCACTGCGTGACAGCCGACTGGAAATTCTGCCGTGTGAAGGCACTTACTTTCTGCTGGTCGATTACAGCGCCGTTTCCACACTTAACGACGTTGAGTTTTGTCAGTGGCTGACCACTGAAGTGGGTGTGGCGGCAATCCCGCTGTCGGTGTTCTGCGCCGATCCTTTCCCACATAAGCTGATTCGCCTCTGTTTTGCCAAGCAGGAATCGACGCTGTTAGCGGCAGCCGAACGTCTGGCCTTGCTGTAGCTATTTCACCGTCCAGGCTTTAGAGAATCGACGGTCTGCAAACAACTCTTGCAGGCCGTTGATTTGCTTAAGACGCAATACTTCGTCGCTGTCCATGCCGAGATCTTTGCCAATTTTTTCTTCACTCCAGCCCAGCATTGATAATTCACGGACAATTTCGGACATGGCGTGGATTTGGTGACGCCCGCGAGCGCGGTTGTGGCGAATGGTCGCTGCCATGCGTTCATGGCGTTCACGCTCTAAACAAGCAACCGGCAAATATCCTTTCAGCCTTGTACGCAGCGAGGCTTTGCTTTTCCCTAATTCATGACGGTGGAAACCATCGACAATTTCGTATTCTTCAGCCGTTGAGTGAACGACCACAATGGGCTGCGTGAATCCGTCAGCTTCGATGGACTTCAGCAGCAACTTCTTCTCCGGCGGCGCGACGTTATTGGGATTGTAGTCGTTGGGTGAGATATGATCATTTTTAACCCACAGCACACAATCTACGGGTTCTTCGCGAAAGGGACTGACGCTATGTATTGCCTGTCTGAATTGATTGATGGCTTCAATTTTCTCTGGTTCTGATAAACCAGAAAGAAAGCCGAGGAGTTCCTGAGTTAATCGTTGTTGCATAAGATCCCCCATTCCTGGCGTTTGGTTTTCATGCGTTCGTTATAACGTTGGTAGTTTTTAGGTTTTGTTGGGCTGAATGACAGCGCCCGACACCAGTAGTCGTTATTCAGCAAAACCTTACAGATGCGTCGCCATGACGGAATATCCACTGAACCGATATCTCGTTCTTGAGTTTGCGGGAGATTGTCCATGCCCTTTTTCTTATACCACTGTAAATAGACGGCGATTTTATTGCGGTAATGTTCTGCGGTCGTTTCCGGCATACTGTTCAACAACAGCATGGCGTATTCATGCCAGTTTAAATGCTCGGGTTTCAAGATCTTGCGGTATCCGTAAAAATGATTGTCCTGACCGGCATATATCCCGCCACTTTTTACGCCGCTGACACGCGCGCACATCTCCGCCCAACGTTCAGGCTCAATAACATGGTAGAGCCACAGTCCCTGGCGTTGTTCTGGCCCAAAGGGTTCGCAGATACGCATGTATCGTGTAGGAACCCCCGCCTGATACATTAGGTTGTACAGGGGATTACACGGGAGCGTTGACTTGGCAAACCACGTCCAGATGTCGGCAGTTTTCCAGTCATAAATCGGATAAATATACCAGGTATGCCCACCGGGGGCGCTGGTGGTCCAGGGTTTATCATCGGCAAAACGCTGTTTTTTCGAGTTCGCAATGGCGACGAAACGATTATATGACTCATCGGCGCGGATCCCGACCATCATGGCGGCCGGTCGTTTCTCTGAAAACCAGTCAGCGAACTCGCGAACAAATTGTTCAAAAGTCATGCCGGGTTGGTAGAAGGAGAAATATTCAGGATCGGTTATGGCATCTGCGGGCGGCTGGCGAACCCATTGCGTTCCCGGCTCCCAACACTGCCATTCGGGTTGAAATTGTGACAGTGAATTCTGCGTCGTCAGCGGTAATGCCACCCAATAGAAATTTTCGATGACATCAGAGTAAAGTTCCCGTAGTGCTTGTACATAGTCGATGGTGCAGGAAAATTGAGCCTCCCAATCGATAAACAAAATGTCTATTTTTTTCTGTAAATTGCGAGCGATGGCGGCTGTCAGATGTAACATCAGACCTGAATCTTTACCCCCAGAGAAAGAAACGCAGACACGCGGCAGAGTCTCAAGAGTCCAGGTAATGCGTTCCTGAGCGGCTTCAAGAACATTCTGGCTTAACGGTATTTTATAAACAGACATATCACGTCCATATCAAGATTTTATTTTATACTAAAATAAATACCCATAATAAAATATGCCAATCTTTAAAATATGCAACGCTTAAAGAAATATTCGCAACATGAATGTATTTTTATTTTACATTCCAGGAATTGATTTTTTATACTTTTGATGATGTGAGTTGCTGGTTTTCAGCGGTTATTATATTGATATGTTCTGCGAAATTTTTATTGCTAAGTGAGGCGCGATTGTACATTAAGTATAATCTGATTGATGGGAGCTTGAAATCTATATTGATTTCTTTTAAATTAAGTCGGGCAGCATGATATTCATAATTAAGCTTGGGGATTATACCAATAATATCTGTACCAGCAATCACATTAGTAATTGACATCAGAGAGTCGCTACTAAATCCAATTTTACGATTGGTTAGCAGGGCATTGGCTTGTGATTGATACTCTTTAATACCCGCTTCCTCTGTAAGATATAAAGTAAATTGTTCTTCCAATATTTGTGCAAGAGTCGCAGATTCATTCATTCTGGGGTGATTACGGCTACATGTTAAAACACATTCAATAGTTTTAAACAGCGTACATACAATAGATCTGTTATATACAGGAGCGGTGGTGATGATTAAATCCGCTTTCCTGTAGGCCAGGATGTTCTCTGCAGTATCGGCAGTCATTATTATGTCGTGATGTTCAACTTCGACATCTGAGTTTTTTCTTAACGTATTGATTAACTCAATCACCCCTAAGTTAGTCGTAATTTGTGGGCTATAAATAATAAATTTCTTTTTCAGGCTGGAACCATGCATAATATTAATGGTTTGTTCCAGATTATTAAGATTTTGCTCAAGGTGGTGATGAAGATTAACCCCGGTTACGGTTGGCGTAATACCTTTACCGGAGCGAATAAACAGGGGGTCGTTAAACTGTGTACGCAGTCGCTGTAATGACTGGCTGACGGCTGAAGGGGTGATATACAGTGTTGTCGCAGCTTTGCTGATGCTCAAATGTTGATATATGCATTCAAATATCACTAACAAGTTGAGATCGAATTTTTTGAGATCATAGAGGTTAGCCATGCATACCTTCCTGTGATGGTAATGTAATGAAAAATTGAATTTCGGAATAGTTTAAATGTTAGTTATTCTTGGGATTTATGTTTATGTGCTTAATGAATAATTAACTTTAGCTAAAATAGCACAGATTGCGTAATTTTCACCAGGAAAGTTAATTTAAATGAGTGATTGAAATGAGAACGATAACAATCACTCATTTTATTACCTCTATTTATTTCCCATGATAATGTTTAATTTCTCCTTATCCGGTAATCCCACTTCCTGTTGTAACGTATCGTCTTTACTCATGTAATAGATAGCTGGCGTTACGTTGGCCCCTAAATCATCCATCAATTTTTGATTGATATTCAGTACCTTCATCTGTTCAGGATGGACCGAAGTCGGGATTTCCAGCTTCATTTTGCCGCCGGACGCCTCATAGTCATGCCAGGTTTTGGCCGGATCTTTGGTAGCCAGGATCGCAGCAGCAGTTGCTGGGCTTTCGGGTTTGATCACGCCAACCAGCAACGTACGCAGCTGAACTTTACCGGCTTCGACCCACGGACGCGCCTGCTGCCAGAACTGTTTGCAATAGGGACAGAAGGGATCGGCAAACACGTAGACGATGACCGGAGCCTCTTTTTTTCCGTCCAGAATCCACGACGCTTTTTCCATTCGCTGCCACATCTCACGTCCGGCAGGGGCATAGATCTCTTTTTCTATGAGCGCATTACTGAGGTTTTCGCCTTTTTCATTATACATGTAGCCGGAGATGGCATGTTTGCCGTCAGGCGTGACATAGATGGTAACGCCCATGTCCTGGTATTTACCCAGATAACCTTTCATTCCACCCGGCGCGTCGAAGGGTTTCAGAATAGTAATGCCCTGTTTCTCAATGGCTTTAACCGGGGCAGGGAGCTCCTCTGCGTGCACGATAGCGGGGAGAAGAGTTAAGAGTAAGGTGCGTTTAAACATTGATTTTCCTTATAAAATCAGCAGGAAAGGGGACTTAGTTGCAAAACCTATCACAGCCATAGGTAAGATCGACGGTCTGTCGATTGCCCTTTCTTGAGTTGGGTGATGTAATCCCAATCGCTGTTACGACCTTTGTTAAGGTAATGTAGAGCGCAACACATAGCCAGCCCTGCTGGCACTGACGTTACCTGCGGGTAGCTCGGGTAATGAGGCTCCCTGCAAAGGGGGCCTTTTTTACTTTTATCTTTAAGTTCACAACATGTGTTTGAGTGAGTTGTTAGTTATCGCTTATTGATTTGATAAAGGAAACGCATTAGCCCTGCGAAGAGATTTTCGTTAACTTATCTCTCAACGAAAACACGGAGGAAGTACAGATGTCTTTGATTAATACCAAAATTAAACCTTTCAAAAACCAGGCGTTCAAAAACGGTGAGTTCATCGAAGTAACCGAGAAAGATACCGAAGGTCGCTGGAGCGTCTTCTTCTTCTACCCGGCTGACTTCACTTTCGTATGCCCGACCGAGCTGGGCGACGTTGCAGACCATTACGAAGAGCTGCAGAAACTGGGCGTAGATGTGTATTCCGTGTCTACCGACACCCACTTCACCCACAAAGCATGGCACAGCAGCTCTGAAACCATCGCGAAAATCAAATACGCGATGATCGGCGACCCGACTGGCGCCCTGACCCGTAACTTCGACAACATGCGTGAAGATGAAGGTCTGGCTGACCGCGCAACCTTCGTTGTTGACCCGCAGGGTATCATCCAGGCAATCGAAGTTACCGCTGAAGGTATCGGCCGTGATGCGTCTGACCTGCTGCGCAAAATCAAAGCCGCACAGTATGTCGCTTCCCACCCAGGTGAAGTTTGCCCGGCGAAATGGAAAGAAGGTGAAGCTACATTAGCTCCATCTCTGGACCTGGTTGGTAAAATCTAAGTCGCATAGTTTGTAGGCCGGATAAACGTAGTGCATCCGGCATTCCACAGGCGCAAATTTGCGCCTGT
Source organism: Citrobacter sp. A316 (assembly GCF_002042945.1). Taxonomy (NCBI): domain Bacteria; kingdom Pseudomonadati; phylum Pseudomonadota; class Gammaproteobacteria; order Enterobacterales; family Enterobacteriaceae; genus Citrobacter; species Citrobacter sp. A316. The sequence continues at coordinate 343,546 of NZ_MVFZ01000001.1, read as the reverse complement.
TTCATTCCAGCACCATGACGCAAGTTGCATTAATGCAGTCCAGCTAAGTCGGCTTGCATGATGATGTTTTCAGAGAGGGAAGAAGAATGCTCGACACAAATATGAAAACCCAGCTCAGGGCTTACCTTGAGAAACTGACCAAACCTGTTGAGTTGATTGCGACGCTGGATGACAGCGCTAAATCGGCAGAAATCAAGGAATTGCTGACTGAAATTGCTGAGCTGTCAGAAAAAGTCACCTTCAAAGAAGACAATACTCTGGCGGTGCGTAAGCCATCGTTCCTGATTACCAATCCCGGTTCTCACCAGGGGCCGCGTTTTGCAGGTTCTCCGCTGGGCCATGAGTTTACCTCTCTGGTGCTGGCGCTGCTGTGGACCGGTGGTCATCCGTCAAAAGAGGCGCAGACGTTGCTGGAGCAGATCCGCGATCTCGACGGTGATTTTGAATTTGAAACCTATTATTCGCTTTCCTGCCATAACTGCCCGGACGTGGTGCAGGCACTGAACCTGATGGCGGTGCTGAACCCACGTATCAAACATACGGCGATTGACGGCGGTACATTCCAGAACGAAATCACCGATCGTAACGTGATGGGCGTTCCGGCGGTATTTATGAACGGCAAAGAGTTCGGTCAGGGTCGTATGACGCTGACTGAGATCGTGGCGAAAGTGGATACCGGCGCAGAAAAACGTGCGGCTGAAGAGTTGAATAAGCGCGATGCTTATGACGTGCTGATTGTCGGTTCAGGTCCTGCGGGGGCGGCAGCAGCGGTGTACTCTGCACGTAAAGGCATTCGCACCGGTCTGATGGGCGAACGTTTTGGCGGTCAGGTTCTTGATACCGTTGATATTGAAAACTATATCTCAGTACCGAAAACTGAAGGTCAGAAACTGGCGGGTGCGCTGAAAGCACACGTTGATGATTATGATGTCGATGTGATCGATAGCCAGAGCGCAAGCAAACTGGTCCCTGCAGCGCAGGAAGGCGGTTTGCATCAGATTGAAACAGCCTCCGGCGCGGTGCTGAAAGCACGTAGCATTATCATCGCCACCGGCGCGAAATGGCGCAACATGAACGTTCCGGGTGAAGATCAGTATCGCACCAAAGGCGTAACCTACTGCCCGCACTGTGATGGCCCGCTGTTTAAAGGCAAGCGTGTTGCGGTGATTGGCGGCGGTAACTCCGGCGTTGAAGCGGCTATCGACCTGGCAGGTATTGTTGAACATGTTACGCTGCTGGAGTTTGCTCCTGAAATGAAGGCCGACCAGGTGCTGCAAAATAAGCTTCGCAGTCTGAAAAACGTCGACATCATTCTGAATGCGCAAACGACAGAAGTGAAAGGCGATGGCAGCAAAGTTACTGGCCTGGAGTATCGTGACCGCGTGAGCGGCGATGTTCACAATGTGGAACTGGCAGGTATCTTTGTTCAGATTGGTCTGCTGCCGAACACCAACTGGCTGGAAGGCGCCGTTGAACGTAATCGCATGGGTGAAATCATCATCGATGCCAAGTGCGAAACCAGCGTGAAAGGTGTTTTCGCTGCCGGTGACTGCACCACCGTACCGTATAAGCAGATTATCATCGCGACCGGTGAAGGCGCGAAGGCCTCATTGAGTTCGTTTGATTATCTGATTCGCACGACAGTAGCATAAAAAAAGTAAGACTCACCTGCAATGCCTAAACCGCCAGCCATCCGCTGGCGGTTTTTTATTTCCACGCTCTCAAATTGTCAATTCTTGAAACAATTAACCGCATAAAACATTCACTTAATTAGTCTGATCATTAGTTTTATCAAAGAAAGATTAGGCGTTTTCTTTATTATATCAACCTGCATTATGTTTTCATTTGTTGTATGAATAAATGGTTGGTTAATTCATGGGTGAAATATATAAAACCCTGACGATCTTTGAATCGACAGGGTTATTATTGCGTGATTTTTTTATCTCTCACGATGGTCAAACACTGAAAGCGGCTTATTCAGCTCTGGATAAAAATGCCGTGGCGCTAACAGAGCAGGAGTGGCTGGAAGCGGAGTACGACTTCAATGCGCTATTTGTCGGGCCGCAGACGCTAAAAGCCCCGCCGTTTGCTTCGGTTTATCTCGAAGAAGATGCCCTCGTAATGGGTAAATCTACCCTAAGCATTCGGGAATTCATGGCGAACATAGGTCTATCTATAAGTCATGTAAATAATATCCCGGATGATCATATTTCCTGTGTATTGGAATTGGCCGTTTTATTATTGGCTAATGCCAGAGCATCAGCTGAATACCAGGTTACGCTCAATCGATATGTAAAAGAGTATATAGCGATATGGGTGCCCGAGTATATAGAAAAAATAAATATAAATGCACAAACCGCCACGTTGAAAACCGTAGCGGAAAGATTGTCTTCTTGGCTTGATGAATTAAACACGAGAGTATCAATATGAGTAATGAACCGGGAGTTCTGAACAGACGTTCATTTTTAAAAGGGTTAATTGCCCTTGGAACAGTAGCTGCCCTGCCAGGGGGATTGCTGACTTCACGCTGTGCATTGGCGCAACCGCCCATACCGTTTAACCCTAAAACCTACAAAATTTCTCGCAACGCCTGTCCGCGTAACTGCTATGACACTTGTAGCCTGAAAACCTGGGTGAAGGATGACGTCATCACCTTCGTGGAAGGCGCACCTGAGTCAACGTTTACACATGGAACTCCGTGTGTAAAAGGTCTGACTTACCCACGCCGGGTATATAGCCCGGATCGCATTAAATATCCGATGGTTCAGGATGTTCGCGGTAGCGGTAACTGGCGTCGTATCTCCTGGGAAGACGCAATGCAGCGCATTGCAACCAAGATGCTGGAGATTAAAAAGAAAGATGGCTCAATGTTGGGGCTGGCGCTGTCAAAATACTCAGGCAACCTTGGTGTGATGGGCTATGCCGTTGAAGGGATGATGTCTTCGCTGGGTTACACCACCCGTTTTGCCGGGACACCCTGCTGGCCAGCCGGTATCGATGCCCAAAACTATGACATGGGCGATATGTGGTGTAACGACCCGGAAGATTTTGTTAAAGCCAAATACATTATCATCTGGGGCGCGAACCCGGCCTGGTGCTCTATGCACACCATGAAATATATCTATCAGGCGCGAGAAAAAGGCGCAAAAGTGGTCGTTATCGATCCGCTTTTAACTCAAACCGCCGCGAAAGCCGATCTCTATTTACGTGTTCGCCCTGGCTCAGATGGCGCTCTGGCGCTGGGCATGGCGCGCCACCTGGTGGATAAAGGCTTGGTTGACCAGGATTTCGTTAACAACTATTCGCATGGTTATGCTGAGTTTGAAGAGTACTTGCGTAATAACGTTACCGTCGAGTGGGCAGCGGAAATTTGCGGACTGTCGGCGGATGTCATTCGCCAGTTGGCGGAAGAGTTTACGGCGGTTAATCCTGCCACCGTGTGGATTGGTTACGGTATGCAGCGCCATGTCAACGGCGGCGCGAATGTACGTGCGATCGATGCCTTTGTGGCGATGACCGGCAATATTGGTATTGAGGGCGGCGGCGCTCGCTACGGCCATCTGCAGACATGGGGCTATAACTACCATGGAATGATGCAAAAGCCTCCTGCAGGTTCTGTCGGCATGAAAGGCGCTGGTGGTCCGGTGGGTGAGTTTGTCAGTGATAGCGGTGAGAAAAGCGAATACTCCGATCGTGCGCTGAATATCAACCAGACGGCTCAGGGGATCCTGGACGCCAGCGAACCGCCGGTACGTATGCTGTGGGTGGCCTCTAAAAACCCATTTGCTCAGGATTTCGACCGCAACAAGATGATTAAAGCGTTTGATAAACTGGAAATGGTGGTTTGTGTTGACCAGTTCTTCAACGAAACCGTCCAGCATGCGGATATCGTGCTGCCTGTCACTACAACCTTTGAACAATGGGATGTCTCTTCGTCCTATTGGCACTATTGGTTATCTGTCAACGAGCCGGCTATCAAACCGCTGTATGAGTGTAAGAGCGATCCGGAAATCGCTGCGCTGCTGTCTAAAACCATCAATAAACTGGAACCCGGTTCATGTACCTTCCCGCAGGAGTTTGATGCTAAACGCTGGTTGGATCAGGAATTCAATGAGGGGATGGGCAAACAGTTCGGCATAGTGGGCTGGAATGACCTGCTGGAAGGACCCCGCAAAGCAAAAATGGTCAGCAGCGCAGCCTGGTACGATCGCAAATTCAAAACGCCGTCAGGTAAGTACGAATTCAAATCAGAACGTTGTGCGGAAAATGGTCACACGGCCTTGCCGGAATATAAAGCAGGTGCGCAGGGGGCGTTGCCGTTTCACCTGTTTACACCTCATCTTCAGTACGGTCTGCACTCGCAGTTTGTCAATCTGGACTGGATGCAGGTTTTCTGGCCAGAACCTTTTGTCTATATCCACCCGCTTGCTGCGCAGAAAAAGGGCATCACGGAGGGCGCTCACGTCAAAGTCTTCAACGAGGCGGGGCATGTTGAGCTGCGCGCCAAAATCACCACGAATGTGCCGGAAGATTTCCTTGTGATGTACGAATCCTGGTTCAACAAGCTTAGTTACAACGTACAGAACGTGGTCAAAGATACGCCAGCCGATATGGGGAAAATGGCGACCGGCGCACCGGGTGCGGCTATTCACAGTCAATTTGTAGATATTACTCTGTCAGGAAATGAAGGAGCTGCGGCATGAGACGCGCGTTTTTAGTTAATAGCGATAAGTGCATCGGCTGCCGTGGCTGTGCGATGGCGTGTAAAAGTTTTAACCAGCTGGAGCCTGAACGTTTCTGGCGCTATGTCTACCCGCTGGATAAAGAAATTTATCCGCATGAAGAGCGGGCATTCTACTCTCTGGCCTGTAACCATTGTGAAAACCCGGCCTGCCTGGCGGCTTGTCCGGTAGAGGCGTACACCAAACGTGAGGATGGTGTTGTGGTGCATAACCCGGAACGTTGCATCGGATGTAAAAACTGTATCCGCAACTGTCCATACGGTGCGCCGCGCTTTAATGAAGAGACGAAAAAAGCGGAAAAATGCAGCATGTGCTATGAGCGCCTTGATGTTGGCATGCAGCCAGCGTGCGTGAATGCCTGTCCGGTAGGTGCGCTGACGCTCATCGACCTGGATGCCGATCCGATCCCCAACAATGCCGTGCAGTATCCGCCGGGGTTCCCGCGTATGCCGCAGCTTAATCCTGGCACGCGTTTTATCCTCGCGCGTCAACCGAAGCAACCGGAGGGCAAGTAATGGAAAAGTATGAACTTCCTCTGGTGATTTTTACCGTGTTGAGCCAGATGTCGGTCGGGATCACGCTCATTCTGACGCTACGCGCGCTGCAAGGAAAGCTGGAAAGCAAACGCCTGTACTGGCTGGTTAGCGGACTGGTTCTGGCTGCGGCTTCGGTGGCGGCGGTATTGCACCTTGCGCATCCGGATCGCGCCTACGATGCCCTGATTAACCTGCAGCACGCCTGGCTGAGCCGTGAAATTCTTGGCGCAACCTTATACGGTGCGGCGGTCGGGGTGACGTTTTTGGCAAAAGGGCACAAAGCGCCGGCGGTTCTGGCCTCTGTTCTCGGTATCGCGCTGGTGGCGGTACAGGGGATGACCTATGCCGCCCCGGCAATGGTGGCGATCGCCAACGGTCTGACAATGCTGTTGTTCTTTATCACGGTGTGGGTAATGGGTTGTGCGGCGATTCCACTGCTTAACCTTGCACCTGCCGTTGCTGCATTGCGCCAGGGGATTGTCGTGTGTATGGCAGTCATGATCGCCGCGCCCATTATCTGGCTAAGCGGCGGCACCATCATGCAAATGACGGCGCATGCCTGGCTGACGTCGCCGCTTTACCTGGCAAGTCTGGTGTGCCTGGCGGTGGCCTTTGTGCTTAGCCGTCAGGGAGAACGTCGCGCAAAAGCGCTTTTTGTCCTGCTGTTTGTTGGCATATTCCTGAGCCGTCTGACGTTTTTTGGCGATACGGTTAGCACCATCGTGAATATCGGTCATTTGTACTGATCGTGAGGTAATAAAAACCCCTGTCAGGCGTTAACCTGGCAGGGGTTTTCTTTAACAAATCAGTGGCTGTTAACGTACAACCAGTACCGGTAAAGTTGCATGGCGAACAACGCTGGAGGCGTTAGAGCCGAGCAGATGGGTGCTGATTGATGGGTTACGCGACCCAATGACAACGACATCCGCATTCAACTCTTCACCCAACTCGTTGACCACGTCACGGACGCTGCCAAAGCGGACGTGTTGCTTAATACGGGAAGGATCGATGCTGAAGTGACCGACCATTGTTTGCAGACGGGTTTCCGCTTCGTGTTGCAGATGTTCTTCAAAACGACGAACGTCAGCGGCAAAGCGGTGCAGGCTTAAGCTCGCTGAGCCTGGCAGCACGTGCAGCAGATGGATAACCCCTTTATCCTGGGCCAGAAATTCTGCATGGCGAATAGCCTTGTCGCTCAGTTCCATTTCGAATACATCAACAGGCATTATGATTGTGTTGTACATAAACATTCTCCTTGTCATTACATGAACACATAACAGCATAGTATTAAAAATGATTCTGTCAGTCACGACACAGATTTATGTTTTGCGAACAGGAAAGAAAGCGAGGAACAGGGAGATCTAAGCGGAAAGAGGATGCGGATGCATCCCCTGTAAGATAAAGCGAGTGGCTTTGATAAGACAGAGTTAGCGCAGGTAGTCGCCTGCAGCTTCAGGCTGGTACTCAAGCTCGATAACTTCGAGGTGCGTTGAGGTCCCGCCAGGCAATTCCCAGTGAATGGTATCACCAACGCGCAACCCCAGAAGTGCAGCGCCGACAGGTGCCATTACTGAAAGCTGTGTGCTGCTGTCAGTCATATTGGCCGGATACACCAGGGTACGCACACGGACTTCGCCATCACTCAGATTGCGGAATTTCACGCGGCTGTTCATGGTTACGACATCGTGCGGCATGGTTTCTGGAGAACACATTTGGGCACGATCCAGCTCGGCGTTAAGGGCGTCGGCAATCGGTAAACCAGCAAACGCAGGTTGCTCCAACAGGCGGTCAATGCGTTCCGCATCGAGGTCGTTAATGATGATAGTTGGTCTGGACATTTATTACTCCATGTCGTCGATACTGCGGGTGCGCAGGTAAATAATCCCAAAAGAAAACCCTCACCGTCAGGCGGCAAGGGTTTAGCTTTTATGATGATACTGAGACTTACCCCATGTTTGAAGTGATTTAGTTCACATTCAGGTAAATCATCACCATTGTCGCATATGGTGTGATTTTAGCCGAAAAACGTGATCGTTCTCCAATTTGCATTATGCTTTTTAAGCGCTCGCTGCGGGCGCGTCAAACAACTCAGTGTTCCGCGACAGGAGATCTCATGAGCCAGTACGACAAACTTACCTTGAAAGACGGCAGCTATTTGCATTTTAAAGATTGGGGAAGTGGACAACCTATTGTGTTTAGTCACGGTTGGCCGCTGACGGCAGATGCGTTTGAAGATCAGATGTTGTTTCTTGGATCGAAAGGATTTCGTGTGATCGCCCATGACAGGCGCGGGCATGGGCGTTCGGCCCAACCCTGGGATGGTCATCATATGGATCAGTATGCTGATGATCTGGCTGAACTTACCGCGCATCTCAATCTTAAAGATGCCGTACATGTCGGGCACTCTACCGGCGGTGGGGAAGTGGCTCGTTATATTGGCCGGCATGGGACGCAGCGGGTGGCAAAAGCGGTGTTAATTGGCGCGGTGACGCCCATCATGGTCAAGACTGACTTTAATCCAAATGGCGTGCCGAAAGAGGTATTCGATGGCATCCGTGAGGGGGTTGTGAACGATCGCGCCGCCTTTTTCTATGAACTGACTGCTGCATTCTATGGCTACAACCGTCCGGGCGCAAAAGAGTCGAAAGCTGTCAGGGAAAGTTTTGTTGAACAGGGTTTACAAGGTTCCATCAAAGCGTTGTACGACTGTATACACGCGTTTTCGGAAACAGATCTGCGTGAGGACCTCAAAAAGATGACCATCCCGACGCTGGTGATCCACGGTGATGACGATCAGATTGTCCCGTTTGAAACCTGCGGAAAGGTCGCGGCGGAAATACTGCCGGACTCGCAGTTGAAGGTATATGTCGGCGGCTCGCATGGAATTTGCACCACCCATAAGCAACAGATCAACGGTGACCTGCTCAACTTTATTCAGTCGTAATCGTTGGCAGATTGTTCTACGCTGATCTTCTTTTTCCAGGGGGATGAGCGAAGCATAATTTGTGCTGAGCTGACGTCAACTTCAACAGGGAACGCTATGTATTTCTATCAACCGTCACAGGGACACGGCTTACCGCATGACCCGCTAAATGCCATCATTGGACCGCGCCCGATTGGCTGGATTGCGTCGCGTGACGGCAATGGTCGGCACAATCTGGCACCCTACAGTTTCTTTAACTGTTTTAACTATCATCCGCCAATTATCGGTTTCGCCAGCAGCGGCTGGAAAGACAGCGTGCAGAATATTATCGAAACCGGTGAATTTGTCTGGAACCTGACGACTCTTGAGTTGGCTACTGCGATGAACGAAACGTCAGCCAGCTTGCCGCACGGTGAGGATGAGTTTTTTGCCGCCGGGCTTAGCAAGGCTGATAGCCGGATAGTCAACGTGCCGCGCGTGGCGCAAAGCCCGGTCAATTTTGAGTGTCGTTTATCGCAAACTCTGCAACTGACTACTGCTGATGGCGCACCTGTTGAAACCTGGCTGGTGCTGGGAGAGGTGGTGGGTATCCACATAGATGAAACGCTCCTGGAAGACGGCATCTATCAGACGGCGAAAGCGAAGCCGGTACTGCGTGCAGGTGGGCCAACGGCGTATTATTCGATCAGTGAAACACACCGTTTTGATTTAGTTCGCCCGGACGCCCGAGCAAAACGCTAAGCTTACGGACCGACGCCAGCTTGCAGCGTCGGTCGCGAGTTTCAGTATCCCACTTTGTCGATAATAAACTGTTTACCGCAGCTACCCGGATGCGGTTGCGGTAAGAATGACTGTGCAGATAACGTCTGGTTGATGTTGTCGGCTTTCAGGGATAACTGGATCTCAGTGAGATACGCCGGATTGCCGTGGCAGCTTAGCTTCACTGCTTTGACGTTTTCTTTGCCCCAGCTTTTGGCAACGGCGGCGTCAAATGCGTTACGGCTGACGGTTTTGCCGTAGTTTTCCGCCAGGAATTTGCCCACCTCGCTGTTCTTAACCTCATTATTCAGTCGCACCATCGTGCCGAAGTATGCGTCGGGATCAAAACCGAAACACGCGCCATGTTTGGCATACTCGTAACGTTCCAGACAGGATCTCCCTCCAGCACCGGGCATTACGGCGCTGAGTTTTGCCGCGCTTTCCAGCGACAGCCCGGTTTCGGGGGCCGCGCATTTACGGCTGGCGCGGGCTTCAGGCAGGTTGGGAATAGGGCGAGTCGCGCAGCCAAAACGCATCCAACGGCGGTTGTCTACTCCACGGGCGGCAATGGATTTAGGCAGGCTGGGCCATAAACCGTGAACGGTCAGGAAATCCGCTTTGTCTGCGCTCTCTTTTTGTAAACGACATTCGTCAGGCTCCTGACGATTACGCTCATGTTGGCTTTGGCAAAATCCGGTTTGCCAGGAGAGGGCCAGCACGTAGCTGTCAAAATCAGCGTACTGTTTTGCCTGAAGTTCATCGGCCTGAGCTGCAGAAACTGGCAGCAGGAGTGCTGCCAGCAACGAAGAATAACGCCATGTTGATGTCATGATGATTTCGGATACTTATATAAATTCTGAATATCATCTATTTAATCATAAAAAATGCCAGTCAGGTTTAGCTGACTGGCATCATTTTCATCAGGCGTGAACAGGAATGATTAGCTCCACATTGCCAGAATCGGCCAACCGACCAGCAGAAGCATAGCGATGTAGATAACGCCGAAGATAGCACCCAGACGCCAGTAGTCTTTGGACTTCACATAACCACAGCCGTAGATGATAACGCCAGGGCCTGTTGCATATGGAGTCAGACAGCCCATGATACCGATGGACAGTACCAGCAGGATACACAGGTGTTCCATCGGCACGCCCGGGATACCTTTACCGACAGCCAGAATAACCGGCAGCATGGTGGCGGTGTGAGCAGAAAGGCTGGCAAACAGGTAGTGAGCAAAGTAGAACACCAGCACCAGAACGATCACGGTCGCGTTAGGGGAGAAGCCTTCCAGGTGCGTGCTCATAGTGTTGGCGAACCAGTCGATGAAGCCTGAACGGGTTAAACCATTCGCCATAACGACCAGCGTGGCGAGGTTAACCAGGGTGTTCCATGCGCTGTTATAACGGGTAATGTCTTTCCACGGTACCACGTGCAGCGCCAGCATCAGGGAGACAGCCAGCAGACCCACTGCGGTTGCATCAATCAGTTTACCACCAAAGACCCACAGGCCCAGGCTGAGCAGAACCAGACCGATCAGGGTCATCTCTTTGCGCGTCAGTTTACCCATGGTTTTCAGTTCATCACCGGCCCATGCGGCAACTTCAGCACTGTGGGTGACTTCTGGCTTGTACAGAACATAGGACAGCCACGGAGCAACGATCAGCAAAATAATACCGACCGGCAGGAAGCTGAGGAACCACTGCAACCAGCTGATTTGAATACCGGCAATTTTGTTAACGAATTCCAGGCCCAGTACGTTAGGCGCAGCGCCGGTCACGAACATAGAGGAGCTCAGGCTGGTACTGATTACCATCATCCACATCAGGTATCCGCCGATACGGCGCGCGGAAGGATCGTTCGGGAATGATTTAAACAGCGGCGGCAGGTTTTTGATAACCGGGAATACGGTACCACCGGTACGCGCGGTGTTAGACGGTGTAAACGGCGCCAGCAAAATGTCGATGATAACAATCGCATAGCCCAGCGTCAGGGTGCGTTTACCCATGAATTTCACCAGGAACAGCGCGATACGACGACCCAGACCGGTGACTTCATAACCCAGTGCGAAGATAAACGCACCAAACACCAACCACACGGTGGTGCTGGAGAAGCCCGCCAGACCCCATTTCAGCGCTTGCTTACCCGCTTTAAACGCCGGGTCGGCCAGTTCTGAAGCATCAAACAGCAGATAGTTGCTGCCGATAACGCAGATCGTTACGGCGATAAAGCTGATCGCTGTTGCCGGGATTGGCTCCAGGATCATACCGACAATCATTGCCACGAATACGGCAAAGTAGTGCCAGGCCTGCGGAGGCATTCCATCAGGGACGGGGATAAGAAACATGACGCCCATTACGACCAATGGTGCCAGCAACTTCCATATTTTATCTTTTGCTAAAGACATGTGTGTGATTCTCCGGAAAGGATCTTTAATTGTGATAATGATGAACTTGTGAAATCTGAGCTAAGAACCAGGTGACGATCAGCAGATCGGCGCAGCCTCCGGGACTGAGGTTGCGTTCAATGCACTGTTGGTCGAACTGGTGTAGATATTCGAGATCGGCAGGGGTACGAATCCCCCCTTGCTGCATCAGGGCGGTGGCCTGCTGCTGTAGCCAACGCAGACCTTCTGCGCCGCCACGTGAAGCCACGTTGGTGTCGCCGTTGATAGACATCAGCAGCAATAAAGTGTCGAGTAACGCCAGTTCAGGGTCGCGGCCCTGAGTCAGCAGTGCGCGATAGTGCGGCAGGGCATGCTGAATGACCAGCGGGTATCCCGCTTCGGCTTCGCCCCGTGCGCCGGTTAATCCCAGTTGCTGATAAAGACGTTGGCCAGCCGTGAGTTGTTGATTGTTCTGGCGCAGTTCGCGCTCGGTCAGGCCACGGCAAAATGTTGCTGCCGTAGAGCAAATGGTTTCAGCGGTAACAGTTAGTTGGAGCTGGTGCAGGCGGCCAATGGCGGCGCACAGCAGGCCCAGAGAAAAGATGCTCCCTTTATGGGTGTTCACCCCGGCGGTGGCGCGGAACATATCGGCTTCGCAGGCCATACCCAGAGGGCGTAGTCCTTTCAATACATCCTCAGGCGACAGCTGTGCGCTAAACGCCCCATACTCAATAAAACGTGGCAGCCATGACTGAATCGCTTCAGCGCTGCGATGAAAATCTTCCAGCGCCATATCTTTATGCGCGCCGTTGTTAATACGATCTACCAGGCCGGGTTTGGGCGACAGGTTGACTTCAGTCAACATGGCGCGCCACGCAAGCGTTGCGTAAGCATCAGGCAGATCCAGAGGAAGGACTGCGTTATTGGTTGATGTTGCGGGAATCGGCATCATGCAGCAGTGCCTCCATCTGAGTGAGTAAGTCGGAAAGCGCGTGGGTTTTACCCCGCGCACAGTCGGCAGCACTTTGCCCGCACAGCAGACAGCGGCGGGCAGGGAGTGCGAAATGACGCCGGGACAGAATTTCCCCTTCAGGGGTCAGGACATCGATGTCCCATAGCCGTCCCAGCGGGTGTGAATGCTCAAGTTCAATCGTGGCGAGCTTGAGGTCATGGGCCGGAGCCTCAATAGACAAAAAACCTTCCGGACCGCTGGCAGAAACCAGCGCTGTTTGCTCCCTGACAATCCAGGCGGATTGTTCCGCCAACGCGAGCAGGGCGGTTACGCCGTGATTAAAGATGCGACGAGTTAATTCGCTGTCTTTAATCGGACCCGGTGCGACTACGGTAAACGAGACCAGCGGCGCAGAGTGGCGTGTCAGCCAGTCCTGTTGCCTTGCTTGTCGCTCATCACGGCTGGCGAGCAGCTCGGGAATGGAAACCGCGTGTTGGGTGGCGTATTCAGGGAGCAGGTGCATGGCTTATTCCTTCACCTGATGCACAACGTCAATCACTGAACCATCGCGGTAACGCACAACGGCAATCACGCGGTCAGTGAATTCGATAGCGCGAGGCTGGCCGGTGAGTTGCTGTGCACGTTCGCGCAGCCATTCAATGGACACCACTTTCATACCGGCTTCTTTCAGACGTTCTGCCAGTTCTGGACGTGCAGGGTTGACGGCGATACCGTGGTCAGTGACCAGAATGTCAACGCTGGAGCCAGGGGTTACGCAAGTCAGCACGTTATCAACCAGCGTCGGGATGCGTCCGCGAACCAGCGGCGCGACGATGATAGACAGCGCAGCGGCAACCGCGGTATCGCAGTGACCACCGGATGCGCCGCGCAGTACGCCGTCAGAACCGGTCAGTACGTTAACGTTGAAGCTGGTATCAACTTCCAGCGCGCTGAGCACCACGACGTCCAGACGATCGACGGACGCGCCTTTTGAGCCCCAGTTGGCATACTGGTTGGCACTGATCTCAATGTGGTTCGGATTGCGGGCCAGTGATTCCGCGGCGTTACGGTCGAAACTCTGAACGTCCAGTAGCTTGCGAATCAGGCCTTTTTCGTGCAGGTCAACGATGGTAGCGGTAATGCCGCCCAGCGCGAAGTCAGCACGGATATCGCGGCTGCGCATTTTGTCTTCCAGGAAACGCGTAACGGCCAGAGAAGCGCCGCCGGTTCCTGTCTGCAGTGAGAAGCCCTCATTGAAGTAGCCGGAGTTAGCAATGACCTCTGCCGCGCTACGGGCGATTAACAGTTCACGCGGGTTGGTGGTCATGCGGGTCGCATCGGCACCAATTTTGTCCGCATCGCCGACCTGATCGATCTGCACGATCAGATCCACCTGATCCTGCGTAATGCTGGCCGGGTTATGTGGATAGGTCAGCAGCTGTTCAGTTAGCAGGACAACTTGTTTCGCGTTTTCGGCGTCTACGCGGGCATAGCCCAGTGAGCCGCAGCACGCTTTACCGGTATAACCGTTGGCGTTACCAAACTGATCGCAGGACGGCACGCCGAGGAACGCCACATCAATGCTGAGTTCGCCACTTTGTACCAGATGTACACGGCCACCGTGGGAGTGAATCTGTACCGGCTCGGCCAGCAGGCCGCGTGAGATTTCTTCCGCCAGCGGACCACGCAGACCGGAGGTATAAATGCGGCTAACCACGCCCTGACGGATGTGCTCAACCAGCGGAGCATGGCAATCGCTCAGGGAACTGGAGGCCAGCGTCAGGTTTTTAAAGCCCATACTGGCGATGGCGTCCATCACCAGGTTAATCGTCAGATCGCCACCGCGGAAAGCGTGGTGGAAAGAGATGGTCATGCCGTCCTGTAAACCTGAACGGCGAATGGCGTCTTCCAGGTTAGCGCACAGCTTTTTGTCGCGCGGTTTTTGCGCCTGCAATTCTGTTTTTGCGGTGCTCTGATAAGCGGAAAGCTCACTTTCTGCATGACGGCTCCAGGTCGCCACGCGATCCTGGCGTTGAGACTGTTCGATTTTCTGCGTCATTTTTTTGCCTTATTCTTCGCGAATGCCGGAAAGTTCTGCACGGGAGATAACCAGAAGGGCGCGCTCGATAACCGGGCTGTCGACCATTTTGCCGTTCAGGGAAACTACGCCACGACCTTCGCGAGCAGCGGCTTCAGCGGCTTCTACGACCAGACGGGCGTGAGCCAGCTCTTTGCGCGTTGGGGCGTACAGGTTATGCAGGAGTTCGATCTGGCGCGGGTTGATGAGCGATTTGCCGTCAAAACCCAGTTGCTTGATGTGTGCGGCTTCGTGCAGGAAACCCGCTTCGTTGTTGGCATCGGAATACACGGTGTCGAACGCCTGAATACCGGCAGAACGTGCAGCCTGCAAAATAGAGCAGCGGGCAAACAGCAGTTCCGTACCTTCCGGTGAGCGCTCAGTGCGCAGGTTACGTACATAGTCTTCCGCACCCAGGGCAATACCGATCAGACGCTCGGAAGCGTGGGCAATTTCTACCGCACGGGTAATGCCTAACGGCGATTCGATGGCGGCTAACAGACCGGTGCTGCCGGGCTCACGGCCACAGGCGTTTTCGATACGCAGAATTTCACTTTCGATGTCGATGACATCCTGTGCGGTATCGGTCTTCGGTAAACGTACGATGTCAGCACCGCCGCGTACCACGGCTTCAAGGTCGTTGATGCCCCATTCGGAGTCGAGGGCGTTTACACGCACGATGGTTTCAACGTCGTGATACAGCGGATGCTGCAGCGCGTGGTACACCATGCGGCGAGCGGTATCTTTTTCACGCAACGCGACGGAGTCTTCGAGGTCGAACATCAGCGCATCTGCCGGGTAGATGAACGAGTTGCTGACCATGGCGGCATTGGCGCCCGGTACGAACAACATGCTGCGGCGAGTACGGGTTTTACGTTGTTGCAAAGATTCGGAAATCACTGGCAATCCTCCCATGGCAGTGCCGGAATACCGCCAGCGCGGGCCAGTAGTGCTTCCAGTCGCGCACGTAAAATGCAGTCCAGTGCGCCTTTATCATCAACATTCAATTGCACGCCGCGTACGTTGTAGCGGGACAGAACGTCCAGAATGGTGGCCCGGATGGCATCACCGAACTGCTTTTCGACGCTACTGTTAACCTGCAGATCAATATCCTGCGAATCGAGTGGGGCGATGCGAATCATCACATCACCGGACTCGAGTGTGCCTGCGACGGCTGCCTGGTTTATTTTCATTTTTCACCTGTTGCTAATGCGGGGGTATTTTGGCGGACTGCCGCACCCGATGAGGCTCGTTCAACCATGCTTTGCAGATACTGCAGCGTGGCGTCCGGGACCAGGGATGCGATAGCCGTGAGATCTTTTTTAACCAGCAGCTTGCGCACCCAGGAGGCGGAAATCGGCAACTCCTGGAAGCACAGCCGCTCAATTTCCACCAGTTCAATCGGCGGGGCGGGAAGCGTTGGAGTCTCCAGCCAGTAGCGCATATCGTTGTTGTACTGGGAGGTGACGGTGCAATAGGGCTCAGTACCGACGAAGCGGTGTGTGACGCCGAGAGCTGGGGCCAGATACTGGCGGAAGATTTTCAGGTCTATTTCGGTGTAGCAGTGGTTAATAACGCTCTGCTCTTTGATGAAGTAACACGGGAACGTGGCGCGGGAAATGATGTATTCCGAACCGCGATGCACGGTTAAACGTGGAATATCTTTTGTCCCTTTAAGCACCAGATCCAGACGGTCTTCATACGGAAAACGCGAGGTATCTTCTTTCACCAAAAACAGATGCAGCCAGTCACATTGCGCGGCAGCCTGTTGGATCAGAAAACGATGTCCGTTAGTGAAAGGGTTGGCGTTCATGACGATACAGCCAATTTTTTTCCCATCATGGCGTTGTTTTGCCAGTGATTCGGCGTAGCGTTTCAGACGCGTAGTACTGTTTTCCATCAACACCATAATGCCGGGAACGCTGGTGAGCGTAGAAAAACCGCACTGTTTAAACAGCGATTCGTACTCGGTTTTGGTATAGATGAAGAGGTGCGTACAGTGGCGTTCATAGGCAAGGTTGATTAACTCGGTCGCCAGTGTTAGCGCCAAGCCCTCGCCACGGACAGATTCACAGATTGCGACACACTTAATAATATTCCCAGCGATACCACCGCAGGCAATCAGACGATCGTCACGGGTGACGGTGATAAATACTTCGACGGTGGTATCAACGCTCAAATCATTCTCTTTCAGAAATTGCGCGATAGCCGCCATCTTTTTATTTTCTGAGCGTTTAACTTGCGTGAATATATTATTGCCGAACATAGTGAATAGAGCCCCGATGCTATATTTGTTACTGGGTTTCTGTTTTTGTTGCTCTGTTTAGCAACCTGATAACGTTTTGTTTGCAACTGAAGGGAATGGTTTTTTATTACGGAGTATTTCTTTTTTTCCCTGCTGCATACATCGTAAGGGGTATTTTAGAGGTAATTTTTGATTTATTTCACAATAAGTTAGAAGGTTTTAATGTGTTTTATGGTTTTAAGTTTTTTAATTAATTTAACCCTAAAATAAGGTGTGGTTTTAATTTGTTTAATTGATTTAAGGTGGGGAATCTGCAACGATCATGTTTTATACCATAACGTGTAAATAGAACATTTTAATTACAACTACAATGAGAAATTAGTTTTAGTTAACGTCGGTGAGGAAAAATGTGATGGTAAAACAGAAAAATAAAACACGGTTTCCTTTTTTTCGCAGTCTGGCGTTTCCTTTACGTATCTTTCTGCTTATTTTGGTCGTTTCTGTTTTTATCATCGCCGCCTTGGCACAATACTTTACCGCCAGCTTTGAAGATTATCTGGCAACGCATGTCCGCGATATGGCAATGAACCAGGCCAAAATCATCGCCTCTAACGACAGTATCATCACGGCGGTTAAGCATCGTGATTACAAGCGTTTGGCGACGATTGCCGACAAACTGCAGAGCGGAACTGACTTCGACTATGTGGTTATCGGGGATACCAACTCCATTCGTCTATATCATCCGAACCCGGAAAAGATTGGCTATCCGATGCAGTTCACCAAACCCGGTGCGCTGGAAAAAGGGGAGAGCTACTTTATTACCGGTAAAGGGTCCATCGGGATGGCAATGCGCGCTAAAACGCCCATCTTTGATGACGATGGCAAAATCATTGGCGTAGTCTCAATTGGTTATCTGATCAGCAAAATCGATAGCTGGCGATCGGACTTCTTACTCCCGATGGCCGGTGTGTTTATTCTGCTGTTGCTGGTCCTTATGCTGCTCTCCTGGTTTTTCGCTGCCCATATTCGTCGGCAGATGTTGGGTATGGAACCGAAACAGATTGCGCGGGTGGTACGTCAGCAGGAAGCGTTGTTCAGCTCGGTATATGAAGGATTGATTGCCGTGGATCCTGATGGATATATCACTGCGATAAACCGCAGTGCGAGGAAAATGCTGGGGCTGTCTTCACCTGGGAGAAAGTGGCTTGGAAAACCGGTGAGTGAGGTGGTTCAGCCAGCGGACTTTTTCACCCAACAGATTGCGGAAAAACGACAGGACGCGATGGTCAACTTTAATGGACTGAGCGTTATCGCCAACCGTGAGGCGATTCGCTCCGGTGACGAACTGCTTGGGGCAATCATCAGTTTTCGTAGTAAAGATGAAATTGCTACTCTTAATGCGCAGTTAACGCAGATCAAACAGTATGTAGAGAGCCTGAGAACGCTGCGTCATGAGCACCTGAACTGGATGTCGACCATCAATGGCCTGCTGCAAATGAAAGAGTATGACAAGGTTCTGGCCATGGTGCAGGGTGAATCCCAGGCGCAACAGCAACTGATTGACAGCCTGCGCGGCGCGTTTGCCGATCGTCAGGTAGCCGGTCTGTTGTTTGGCAAGGTGCAGCGCGCGCGGGAACTGGGTCTCACCATGACTATTGTTCCAGGCAGCCAACTGCATCAACTCCCCGAGGGGCTGGATAGCACAGAGTTTGCAGCAATTGTTGGCAATCTGCTTGATAATGCATTTGAAGCGAGCTTGCGCACCCAGCAAGGCAACAAGGTCGTAGAGCTCTATTTGAGCGATGAAGGGGATGACGTGATCATCGAAGTTGCCGATCAGGGATGCGGTGTGCCGGAAGCATTGCGTGAAAAAATATTTGAACAGGGTGTGAGCACCCGTACCGATGAACCAGGTGAACATGGCATCGGTTTGTATCTTATTGCAAGCTATGTGAGACGCTGTGACGGGGTGATTACGCTTGAAGATAACTCCCCCTGCGGCACCTTATTTTCTTTATTTCTTCCGAAAGTGAAAAAAAACAATGACGGAACCATTAACGCTATTGATCGTTGAGGATGAAACGCTACTGGCGGAAATGCATGCTGAATATATCCGCCATATACCCGGCTTCAGCCAGATATGGCTGGCGGGTAATCTTGCGCAGGCGAGAATGATGATTGAGCGTTTTAAGCCCGGTTTGATTCTGCTCGATAACTATTTGCCGGACGGCAAGGGAATTACGTTATTGCATGAGCTAACCCAGGCGCGTTATCCGGGCGGTGTGGTGTTTACCACGGCGGCCAGCGACATGGAAACAGTCTCCGAAGCTGTGCGCAGCGGCGCGTTTGATTATCTGGTCAAACCCATTGCCTACGAGCGGCTGGGGCAGACCCTGACGCGTTATCAACAGCGTCGACGCATGTTGGCGGGTAATGATAGCGCCAGTCAAAAGCAGATAGATGAGATGTTTAATGCCTACGCGCGGGGCGAGCCGAAAGGGGATTTACCGACCGGGATTGATGCCTTAACGCTGAATGCAGTGCTGAAATTATTTGCCGATCCGACGGTACACCATACAGCAGAAACGATCGCCCAGGCGCTCACCATCAGCCGAACGACTTCCAGGCGCTACCTGGAGTACTGTGCCAGCCGTCATTTGATTATTGCTGAGATTATTCACGGTAAGGTGGGTAGGCCGCAGCGTATTTATCACGGCGGCTAATACACGTCATCCTTTAAGCTGCCTCTTTGTTGGCTGCATGGAGAAACCCCAGTCACATAGTTATCTATGCTCCTGGGGATTTCTTCACTTGCCGCCGCGATGCAGCATAAATGATTTTGTGTATTAAAGTCAGGTATTGACAGGTATTGTTAACCGCCAACGACGGCTGAAGAAGAGCCCGGTACCATCACTTCAGTTGCGATAATCACAACTAACAGCCCAACCAGAACCGGAACCGAGGTACGTTTCACCACTTCGAACGGAGAAATCTTTGCCATACCTGCAACAGCAACCACCACACCGGAGACCGGGGAGATTGTGCGTCCAAGGTTTGACGCCTGCAGCATCGGGATAACAAGGTAAGCAGGGTTAATGCCGGAGGAGTGCGCCAGTTTCGGGATCATCTCAACGAAGGCATAGAACGGAGCGTTACCGGAACCCGTAGTCATTGCCGCCAGCATCGTCAGGATCACCAGCACCATCATCAGAATAATGCTCGCTGAACCAAACGAGGTGGCGATAGAAATCAGACTCTGAATAAAGCCGATTGTGCTCAGACCCTGGGCAAAAACACCCGCAGCGACTAACAACATCACCACGTTAGCAAAGGCATCCGCCATGCCACGGTAAGCGACTTCCAGACCAGAGAAAACCTTTTGGGTGTTGAACCCACGTACGAACTCCAGAATAGCCGCGATGAGCATGCACAGCACCAGAATCGTAATGATGTGCAGCTGCGGGCCCCATTTACCATCAAAAATCAGGACGCCAACGATCGGGGTAAACGGCAGAATGGCGTAAAATGACGGGGCAGTCGTGGTGATTTCCGCCACATCTAACATTTCATGAGAAATGTTCTCTTTTTTATCCAGATAACGCTGCCAGAAAAAGTGGGCAATCGCCATAGCAATGATGGCGGCAATGGAAATGGGCAGTGTGGTTTTAAAGGCGAAATCGATCAGCGGCATTTCCGCAGCTTTTGCCGCCAGTACTACATCACCGGATGTTGGCGAAAGAATGATCGCGGCAGGGGAGGCACAAATGGCCGCTGCAGCGCCACGGCTGATCCCAACGTTAACCATGACCGGGAACAGTGTTGCCATCAGCAATACGCCCAGACCGGTTGCTGAAGAAACCGCCAGTGACATCAGGCAGGCGACAAAATAGGCGGCAATCATTAACAGGTAAGGAGAGTTGATATATTGCAGAGGCCTGGAGGCCAGCTTAACGACCATATCGTTCGCGCCAATATGGGTCATATAGGCGGCAAAACCACACAGCATCATGATCATCATGCCGAGATCGCCACCACGGCTCATCAGCAAAATTTTAATATATTCAACAATGTCTGTTGCCGTATAACCCGTCGATGCCGCGCTGGATGGCAAAACTTTATGCCCCATCAGCGCACTGATAATCAGCAAAACCAGGCCGCCAACAAACAGTACACCTGTCGCGGAATAACCTTTAATGATGTAGCGCGCTACACCGACAATAACCACAACCCCAATAAGGAGTTCAATAAATGTCAACATCGTTTCCCCTGTCGCATCGCTGCCCAGAAAGTAAAAAAACTAAAAAAAGTAAAAAGTGGTGACAGAATGTGCCTAATAAACCGATAACTCTTGCTGATTAAAATCAATAAAAATACGGATTCAAGCGATGGCTAAGCCGTTTTTTCAGCATCGTGGTTAAAAAAAGAATCTCACAATAAGAAACTGTGAAGCGCAGTGCTGATGTGTGTGTTTTGTTTCGATATTGATTCTTGGTTGTTAATTTATTGTGATGATATTTAACTTTTTCCGAAGGAAAGAACAATTTATTGGCAATAAAGAGAAAATAGTTCCTATCAGATGGCTCAATAAATTAAGGGATAATTATCTTAAAAATTATAGGCTGAGGAATATTCTGATTTTTTAGCTGCGCATTTTTGTTAAGCTAACATTAAGGTTGGGTTTGCTACAATTAATAATAAATCCCAGGATGGTAATTAAGTTGTGATTGTCGCTAAACGATATTTTCTCATTTTTTCATTTCTTTTTATTCAGTTAGCTTTCATTCCCCAGGGCGCAGCTGAAGATAAAGGTTGGTTCGCTACTTTTAAAGACAACGTCAGTGAAACCTGGCAGCAGCCGGAACATTATGATCTATATGTGCCAGCTATTACCTGGCATGCGCGTTTTGCCTACGATAAAGAAAAAACGGATCGTTACAATGAACGCCCGTGGGGGGCTGGATTTGGTCAATCCCGTTGGGATGATAAAGGTAACTGGCACGGGCTTTATATAATGGCCTTTAAGGATTCCTACAATAAATGGGAACCTATTGGCGGCTATGGCTGGGAAAAAACCTGGCGACCGCTGGCGGATGAAAATTTCCATACAGGTCTCGGTTTTACCGCTGGTTTTACCGCGCGCGATAACTGGAACTACATTCCGGTACCCGTGCTGTTACCGCTGGCATCGATAGGGTATGGTCCGGCAACGTTCCAGATGACCTACATTCCGGGAACGTACAACAACGGTAACGTCTACTTTGCATGGATGCGTTTCCAGTTTTGATGGACTACCTGTATTGTCAGGTGGCTTATTAAAAAGCCTTTTTAAAACAGTGTGATATCAACTTTAACTGAAAAATAACGCGACATTTATCACTTTTTGATAAAGTTCGACTGGACAAAGTGCACCACAATTGTTGTACTGATACCCGACACAGCATTTGTGTCTATTTTTCATGTAAAGGTAATTTTGATGTCTAAGATTAAAGGTAACGTTAAGTGGTTTAATGAGTCCAAAGGATTCGGTTTCATTACTCCGGAAGATGGCAGCAAAGACGTGTTCGTACACTTCTCTGCAATCCAGACCAATGGTTTTAAAACTCTGGCTGAAGGTCAGCGTGTAGAGTTCGAAATCACTAACGGTGCCAAAGGCCCTTCTGCTGCAAACGTAATCGCTCTGTAAGCATACGACAGCAAGCATTCAAAACCCGCTTAATTGCGGGTTTTTTTTTCGCTTCAGTGTGCGGGAGTGGCCGAAACCAGCCAGAATGCCAGGGCGGTCATCGCAAATGATCCCAACAGATTCACCAGCACATTCACCATAGCCCAACCAAAGCGTCCTTCCTGTAGCAAAAACACCACCTCAGCTGAGAAAGTGGAAAACGTGGTTAGTCCCCCGCAAAAGCCAGTTGTAATCAGTACCTTCCACATTGGGTCAATGTTAGTCATGCGATTAAACCACGCCAGGCCCATACCAATGATAAATGCCCCAATTAAGTTTGCAGCCAGCGTACCGAATGGAATGGCCTGATGCAGCGGGTTAAACCGCATGCTCAACATCCATCTTGCTACACTACCTGTACCACCACCGATAAAAACCGCTAAAAGGAGTTGTAACACTGCATAATCCTGCTATTTGATTGTATATAGGATCAGTGTAACGCTGAATAATCGTGGTTGGCGAGCCTAACAACGTTTTCTGGAGGGAATATGTTCGTTGCTGCAGGGCAATTTGCCGTGGGACCTTCATGGGAAAAAAATGCAGAAACCTGCGTCTTACTGATGTCTCAGGCTGCGGGAGAGGGGGCATCGTTACTGGTATTACCGGAGGCGCTTCTGGCCCGTGACGACCTGGACCCAGACCTGTCAGTAAAATCAGCTCAATTACTGGAAGGCGGATTTTTGACGCGCTTGCTGCGAGAAAGCGCGCAAAACGAGATGACGACAATCCTGACGATTCATGTTCCCTCTGTGCCTGGACGGGCGTTTAACATGCTGGTAGCGCTACGGGCAGGTCAGGTCGTGGCCCATTACGCTAAATTACATCTCTACGACGCCTTTTCGATTCAGGAGTCACGAAATGTGGATGCAGGGGACGCCATAGCGCCTCTGCTGGACGTAGACGGATTAAAAGTAGGGTTAATGACCTGTTATGATCTGCGCTTCCCTGAGCTGGCGCTGGCGCACGCATTGCAGGGAGCGGAAATTCTCGTATTACCCGCAGCCTGGGTACGGGGATCGCTTAAAGAGCATCACTGGTCTACGCTTTTGGCTGCCAGAGCGTTAGATGCAACGTGTTACCTGATTGCGGCGGGAGAGTGTGGTAATAAGAATATCGGCCAAAGCCGGGTCATCGACCCTTTTGGTGTGACCATTGCTGCTGCGGCAGAAACGCCTGCGCTGATTATGGCTGAGGTTTCTGCAGAGCGGGTAAGGCAGGTCAGGGCGCAACTTCCGGTGTTAAGTAACCGACGCTTTGCGCCACCGCAATTATTATGACGTTTTTTTAAACAAGGCTTGATTCACCTTGTTACAGATTGGTATTGTGTGCGCGCGTCGAAAGGCCGTTAATATTCTCAGGTTAATATGGCGCTTTATGCAGCCTGGTTTAAGTGAAGAAGGTATCTATGGGTGAGATTAGTATTACCAAACTGCTGGTGGTTGCCGCACTGGTTGTTCTGCTGTTTGGTACCAAGAAGTTACGTACACTGGGTGGAGACCTGGGAACGGCAATCAAGGGCTTCAAGAAAGCAATGAACGATGATAATGCCGATGCTAAGAAAGATGCTGATGGTAGCGTTCAGGCTGAGAAGCTTTCTCATAAAGAGTAATATCAGGAGCATGATGCTCATACTGCATACTCTGCATGAAAAAAAACCGGCAATTTGCCGGTTTTTTTATTGCTGATATGTAAGTGAGTATTACACGATTACTTCACTTCCAGACCTTTGGCCTGCATGTCAGCATGGTATGAAGAGCGAACGAATGGACCGCAGGCTGCATGGGTAAAGCCCATTGCCATAGCTTCGGCTTTCATCTCATCGAACTCATCCGGGCTTACATAGCGTTGAACCGGCAGGTGATGGCGGCTTGGCTGTAAATACTGCCCCAGCGTCAGCATGGTGACACCATGGCTGCGCAGGTCACGCATGACCTCAATGATTTCCGCATTGGTTTCGCCCAGACCGACCATCAGACCAGATTTGGTCGGAATCTCCGGGTGCGCTTCCTTGAAACGTTCCAGAAGCTTCAGTGACCAGTTGTAGTCAGCCCCAGGGCGTACATTGCGATAAATGCGCGGTACGTTTTCGAGGTTGTGGTTAAACACGTCCGGCGGCGTGGCAGTGAGGATATCCAACGCGCGATCCATACGACCACGGAAGTCAGGTACCAGCGTTTCGATTTTAATCGACGGGCTTTTCTCACGAATAGCGGTGATGCAGTCAGCAAAGTGCTGAGCGCCGCCGTCACGCAGATCGTCGCGGTCGACGGAGGTAATGACGACATAGCGCAGCGCCATGTCAGCAATCGTCTGAGCAAGTTTTAACGGCTCGTTAGCATCAGGAGCAACCGGACGGCCATGGGCAACGTCACAGAATGGACAACGGCGAGTGCAGATTGCGCCGAGGATCATAAAGGTTGCGGTTCCGTGATTGAAACATTCAGCCAGGTTAGGGCAGGAAGCTTCTTCGCAGACAGAGTGCAGGCCATTTTTGCGCATTGCCGCTTTGATGCCCTGGATGCGAGTGGAGTCCGCTGGCAGTTTTATTTTCATCCATTCCGGTTTACGCAGCAGGGCTTCACGCTCTGTTGCCACATTTTTTACCGGGATAAGAGCCATCTTATCGGCATCGCGGTATTTAACACCGCGTTCCATCACAATGGGTTTACTCATAGCTTGCGTGTTCCAGTTGCGAATTACGAAGGAAAGCGTTTCAATCCAAGGGAATGTTGCATTTATCAACTATTTTTGAATTAGTGATACGCAGTATATCATTGAAACGGGCCAGAAAGCAGCCTGACAGGCTGGCAAAATGTAAAATAGTTGTTGTTTTGTGCCATTTGCCACAACATATGCCGTGGCAAAGTATGCGCGTATTTTCAGTCCGCGATGTACTCGTGCGGTGGGTTACCCAACAGCGCCAGAATGTTGCTCAGCAGCCTTGGGCGAATGCTCTCGGTCGTGGCGGTGCTATCCCACTGCGATACCTTCGCCATTTCCATTCCGGCATAACCACAAGGATTGATACGCAGGAAAGGCGACAAGTCCATATCCACGTTGAGCGCTAAGCCGTGAAATGAACATCCTTTACGAATACGTAACCCCAAAGAGCAGATTTTCTTCTCTCCAACGTATACGCCTGGCGCATCGGCTCGCGGGTGGGCATCAATACCGATTTCCGCAAGGGTATTCACCACGGTTTGCTCCAGCAGCGTAACCAGTTCGCGAACGCCAAGTTTACGACGCTTCAGATTCAACAGCACATACATGACCTGCTGGCCCGGCCCGTGATAAGTCACTTGACCGCCACGATCGCTCTGGATCACCGGAATATCTCCCGGCATCAGTACGTGCTCGGCTTTACCTGCCTGACCCTGAGTAAAAACAGGATAATGCTCTACCAGCCAGATTTCGTCATAACTGTTTTCATCGCGGGTATCGGTGAATTCGTGCATGGCCAGAGAAACTGGCTCGTAAGGTTGAAGACCGAGCTGGCGGACAAGAATTTTATCCTGATACAAAACGGCATCTCCGTAGATACTCACATAGAGTAGAGAATATAAAAGAGGGGAAAAAGTATATCACAGGAGGGAGGGGTTACCCGAGCGGGGATGCAGCGGGTAACCAACAGGTTTTTACAGTACCATGCGAACGATATCGATATTGCCTAATTCTTCGTACAGCGTTTCAACCTGCTCAATGTGTGTAGCAGTAATAGTGATTGAGACCGAGTGGTAGTTGCCTTTGCTGCTCGGTTTTACCGTCGGAGAGTAATCACCTGGCGCATGGCGCTGTACCACTTCAACCACCTGATCAACCAGCTCAGGCAACGCCTGCCCCATTACTTTGTAAGTAAATGGAGTAGGGAATTCAAGCAGTTCGTTAAGTTTGGTTTTCATGTCAGCTCCGGCGTTACATCAATAAATAATAACTCCCACAGCGCGTGGGAGTTATCTGGATACCTAGTATATGGGGACGTAAATCACACTTTCAAGTGTTCGATTTTTAGCCAAACCAGTGATGGAACATTAATTTAATGTAATCAATGATTTTCCCAAAGAAGTTGCCCTCAGGGATTTCCTGCAGGACTACCAGCGGGCGCTGCTCGATAGTTTTGCCATCTAACTGGAAGTTGATGGTGCCGACAACCTGGTTTTTCTGCAGCGGTGCGTGCAGTTCCGTGGTGTTCAGTACATAGCTTGCTTTCAGATCTTTCATGCGGCCGCGCGGAATAGTCAGGTAGACATCTTTATCTACGCCTAACGATGCACGATCGGTGTTACCAAACCAGGCGGGTTCTGAAGCAAACTCTTTACCGACTTTCAGTGGGTTCACGGTTTCAAAGAAACGGAAGCCCCAGGTCAGCAGTTTTTTACTTTCGGTTTCGCGACCTTTATAGGTGCGGCCACCCATGACGGCAGAGATCAGACGCATCTGTCCTTCGGTTGCGGATGCAACCAGGTTATAGCCAGCCTTGTCGGTATGACCGGTTTTGATACCGTCGACATTCAGGCTGTTATCCCACAGCAGGCCGTTACGGTTTAACTGACGAATGCCGTTAAAGGTGAACTCTTTTTCTTTATAGATAGAGTATTCGTTAGGCACGTCACGAATCAGCGCCTGACCAATCATCGCCATGTCGCGAGCCGAGCTGTACTGACCGTCAGCATCGAGACCATGAACGGTCTGGAAGTGGGTGTTTTTCAGGCCCAGTGCGTTCACATAGCTGTTCATCAGACCGACGAAAGCATCCTGGCTACCGGCTGCGAAGTCCGCCATTGCCACGCACGCGTCATTCCCGGACTGCAGGTTGATACCACGGATCAGCTGGGAAACAGGAACCTGCATTCCTGGCTTCAGGAACATCAACGATGAACCTTTGAAGACCGGATTACCCGTAGCCCAGGCGTCATTGCCGACGGTGACCAGATCGGTTTCTTTAAATTTCCCGGCTTTCATCGCCTGGCCGATGACGTAGCTGGTCATCATTTTGGTCAGACTGGCGGGGTCGCGGCGAGTGTCGGCGTTCTGTTCTGCCAGAACTTTACCTGAATTGTAATCAATCAGGATATATGACTCCGCATCGATCTGCGGAACACCCGGGATCATGGTTTTAATATTCAGGTCATCGGCATGGGCAGCAGAGAGAGAAGCTGCGCAGAGAGCCGCGGTGAGCGCCATACGCTGCACGAAACGAGCGGAAAAAGTGGTCTTCATGGTCTGAACTACGACGTCCGTGATGAAATTAAAAAAAGTGCCCTACTATAGCAAATGCAAAACGGGCAGGCATCTGACTTTCCGCGTGACTTTGTTAATGTCATTTACAGAAACTGACAGTTCAGATACCTGATTTACGTTATTACACGCCAGTGATGAAGGACTGTAATTGCGCCTCGGATTGAAGACGCTGTTGCAATGTGGAGGCTTCAGCTTTGCTGGCGAACGGCCCCATCTGGATACGCCAGACTGCGCCGTTTTGTACCACCCGACCTGGGACGCCAAACTGCTGGCTTAAACGTTTTTGATACTGCTGCGCACGCGACTGCTCGCTGACAGCGCCAACCTGAACCACGTAGCGTCCGTTGGCTACTGCCGCTGCCGCTGGCGCAGGTGCCGCGACGGCGGCTGGTGTTGCTGCTGGTGCGGTTGGCGTTACCGGTGCGGTAGTGGTCGGTTGCGGAGCCGGAGTCGGTTCGCTACCTTCCAGCACGCCTGCGGCGAGCGTGGTCGGCGCGCCGAGGAATCCACTGCTGTTCACTGGCGCACCAGTTGTATCATCGCTTTTCAACGTGGAATTGCTGATCGGACGAATATCGCCTTGCGGCTGACCCGCATCCGATGGCGCAGGCATGCTGCCCATATTGCCACCGCCGCTTAAATCAGGACGCGCGGGCAGGGCATAGGTTTGTTTCGCTACCGTGGTACAAGCCATTCCCGGCCCGGACAAGGAACCATCCTGGGCGACGATGATCGGGTCGATACGTACTTTGGTATTGTTGGAGGTATTCAGACGGTCGGCTGCTGCACGTGAAAGTGAAATCACGCGATCGTTGCCATAAGGGCCGCGATCGTTAATACGCACGACAATCATCCTGCCGTTTGCCAGGTTAGTTATTCTGGCATAGCTTGGGACTGGCAGTGTCGGATGCGCTGCGGTTAACTGCATCGGGTCGAACGCTTCACCAGACGCGGTTAAGTTGCTTCCGGGTTCCGCATCATAGATAGCGGCAAGCCCTGCCTGGCTAAAGCGGGAAGGGTCCTGGACGATTTTGTAGCTCTTACCATCACGCTGATAGTCCTGATTCGCCGTTGGGTTCAGGGGTTCAAAGCGCGGATCGGCCCCGCTGATTTCAACAATCGGACCATTACACACCGCAGGCTGCGGCGCGACAGCACCCTGTTGCTGACCATCATCACTCGAACACGCCGCGAGCATTCCTGCTGCGATGCAGATACCAAGCCACTGCTTACGCATTGCGTACCCCTTACACGCTTTTCGACAACATTTTTCTATGGGTATGGATCGACATAACAATCCCGAACCCGGCCATCAGCACGATAAGTGCCGAGCCTCCGTAACTGACCAGTGGGAGAGGAACGCCAACCACGGGCAGAATACCGCTCACCATACCAATATTTACGAAGACATAAACGAATAATATCAACATTAAACCACCCGCCATGACGCGACCAAAGGTGGTTTGCGCGTGGGCAGCGATCCATAATCCGCGCATAATCAGCAAAATGTACAGCGCCAGCAGAATTAAGATCCCTACCAGACCCAGTTCTTCCGCTAATACCGCGAAGATAAAATCTGTATGACGTTCGGGTAAAAACTCAAGCTGCGACTGCGTACCGTGTAGCCAGCCCTTACCGCGTAGACCGCCGGAGCCAATAGCAATTTTAGACTGAATGATATGATAACCCGCACCCAGTGGATCGGTTTCCGGATCGAGTAACATCATGACGCGCTGACGTTGATAATCATGCATCAGGAAGAACCACAGTATCGGGATAAATGCCGCGACCAGAACTACTGCAACACCGATTAGGCGCCAGCTTAAACCGGAAAGGAACAGGACAAACAGGCCGGAAAGGGCGACCAGTATTGAGGTACCGAGGTCAGGCTGAGCGGCCACCAGCAGGGTAGGCATAAATATCAGCACCAGCGCAATGGCGGTATTTTTTAGCGATGGCGGGCAAACATCACGGTTGATGAAGCGCGCGACCATCAGCGGCACGGCAATCTTGGCAATTTCGGAAGGCTGAAAACGCACGATACCCAAATCCAGCCAGCGCTGCGCCCCTTTGGAGATAGCGCCGAAAGCATCTACCGCCACCAACAGAATGATGCAAAAGATGTAGAGATAGGGGGCCCAGCCTTCATAAACCCTGGGCGGGATTTGCGCCATCACCACCATGATGACCAGACCCATTGCGATCTGACCGACCTTGCGCTCCATCATGCCGATATCCTGGCCGCTGGCGCTCCAGATGACCAGCGAGCTGTAAACCAGCAGCGCCAGCAAAATAAGCAACATCGTGGGATCGATGTGGATTTTGTCCCAGAATGTTTTTTTGTTCGGATTATCCGTCACGATTATTGGTCCTCCGCTGCTGCAACCGCGGGGTTTTCTGCAGGCAGATTGGTGTTATTGTCGCCCAACATAATGTGGTCAAGGATTTGGCGCATAATGGTACCCACAGCCGGACCCGCGCCACCGTTTTCAAGGATTATGGCGACAGCAACCTGAGGCTTATCATAGGGTGCGAAGGCCGTCATCAGCTTGTGATCACGTAAGCGCTCGGCGATCTTATGTGCGTTATAGGTTTCATTGGCTTTTAGGCCAAAGACCTGTGCAGTACCGGATTTCGCCGCAATTTTGTAAGGTGCGCCAGCGAAATACTTGTGCGCAGTACCGTTAGGACGGTTCGCGACACCGTACATGCCGTCTTTTGCGATTTCCCAGTAACCGGAATGAATGTCGCCAACGGGTGGTTCGTGTGGCTGTACCCACGGTACTTGCTTACCGTTTTCTGCCGTACTCATCAGCAGATGCGGAACTTTTACCAAACCGTCGTTGATAAGGATCATCAGCGCTTTACTCATCTGGATAGGGGTTGCTGTCCAGTAACCCTGACCGATGCCGACCGGAATGGTATCACCCTGGTACCATGGCTTTTTAAACCGTTTTTGCTTCCACTCGCGGGTTGGCATGTTTCCGGCGCGCTCTTCGGCAAGATCGATGCCCGTATATTGGCCGTAGCCAAACTTACTCATCCATTCTGAAAGGCGGTCTATCCCCATATCATAGGCGATTTGATAGAAAAACGTATCCGCCGACTCTTCCAGGGAACGGGTGATGTTCAGATGGCCGTGCCCCCATTTTTTCCAGTCGCGGTAACGTTTTTCAGAGCCCGGTAATTGCCACCAACCTGGATCGAACAGACCAGTATTGCGGGTGATGACGCCTGCACTTAATGCAGAAACCGCGACGTAAGGTTTAACCGTCGAAGCAGGAGGGTAGACACCCTGAGTCGCGCGGTTAACCAATGGGGTATTCGGGTCATTGAGTAAACCGGAGTAATCTTTACTCGAGATACCATCGACAAACAGGTTCGGATCGTAGCTCGGCATGGACACCAGTGCCAGTACGCCACCGGTACGCGGGTCGGTGACGACCACCGCGGCACGACTGCCCGCCAGCAGCGTTTCAATGTACTGCTGAAGTTTCAGGTCAAGGGTGAGATAGATATCGTGCCCGGCCTGCGGTGCCACTTCTTTCAGTTGGCGAATGACGCGGCCGCGGTTGTTCACTTCAACTTCTTCATAACCAGTCTGGCCGTGAAGTACGTCTTCATAATAGCGTTCAATACCCAATTTACCGATGTCGTGCGTTGCCGCGTAGTTGGCCAGCTTGCCGTCTTTGTCCAGGCGGTCCACGTCTTTATCGTTGATCTTCGATACGTAGCCAATGACGTGGGTCAGCGCAGAGCCGTAGGGGTAATAGCGGCGTTTATAGCCTTTAACTTCAACGCCGGGAAAGCGATATTGATTAACGGCGAAGCGTGCCACCTGCACTTCACTCAGGTTAGTTTTTACCGGAATGGAGGTGAAGCGGTGTGAACGGGCGCGCTCTTTTTTAAAGGCGGCAATGTCGTCGTCCGTCAGGTCTACGACGTTACGCAGCGCGTCGAGGGTATCCTGAACGTTGTCGACCTTTTCCGGCATCATTTCTATCTGATAAATGGTGCGGTTAAGGGCGAGCGGAATTCCGTTACGGTCATAAATGATGCCGCGACTGGGGGCGATAGGCACCAGTTTGATGCGGTTTTCGTTCGAGCGGGTCTGATAATCAGTAAAGCGAACGATTTGCAGATTATAAAGGTTGGCGATCAGCACGCCGGTGAGCAGCAAAATCCCCAAAAAAGCGACCAGCGCCCGGCGCACAAACAGCGCGGACTCAGCCGAATAGTCGCGAAAAGAATTCTGTAGTTTCATCCGCTGCTTAATCTACTCAAGAATCAATGATCACTCACGGTGATAAGGATGGTTGGTGGTGATGCTCCACGCCCTGTACAGACTCTCCGCGACCAGAACCCGAACAAGAGGGTGAGGAAGGGTTAACGCAGAGAGTGACCAGCTTTGTTCCGCTGCCGCTTTACAGGCAGGAGAGAGACCTTCCGGCCCGCCAATCAACAGACTGACGTCACGACCGTCCAGTTTCCAGCGTTCCAGTTCAGTCGCCAGCTGCGGCGTGTCCCAGGGTTTACCAGGGATATCAAGGGTGACGATGCGGTTTTTGCCTGCGGCAGCCAGCATCTGCTCACCCTCTTTGTCGAGAATGCGTTTAATATCCGCGTTCTTGCCGCGTTTTCCTGCCGGGATTTCGATCAGCTCAAAGGGCATATCTTTTGGAAACCGACGGAGATACTCCGTAAAACCGGTTTGCACCCAGTCAGGCATCTTCGTACCCACAGCGACAAGTTGCAGCTTCACGCATTAACTCCAGAGTTTTTCCAGTTCATACAGGCGACGGCTTTCTTCCTGCATCACGTGGACAATCACATCACCGAGGTCAACGACGATCCAGTCTGCGACGTTCTCGCCTTCTACGCCGAGCGGCAGCAGACCAGCAGTGCGGGACTCCTGAACAACGTGGTCTGCGATAGACATTACATGACGGCTGGACGTGCCGGTGCAGATAATCATGCAATCAGTGATGCTGGATTTGCCCTGAACGTCTAAGGCGATGATGTCTTGACCTTTCAGGTCATCAATTTTGTCGATTACAAAATCCTGAAGTGCTTTACCCTGCAAGTGTTCCCCCTGGGTGAAAAGAGTTAAAAACGTCTGTTAGTATACCTGAACCAGAGGCGATATCGGGACAAATGTCTCCGAAAGCGCTTTTGAAGTGCGCTATCATCCCACCCCACGCCGCAGAATGCATCGCCATTTTTGTAAAACAATTTCTGCAAAGCTCTGAAGGGCGGGAAAAGTCAGGTTGCGGAGAATAACAGCCTGTCATGGGGTGTCAATGGGAGAGAAGCCCTTCGGCAGAAAAAACAGTGCTTTCACTCCCCGTCGTGCCATACAGCCCGGCTGTTAAGCACTTTCAGAACAGCAAAGTCGTCGCAAAAATCAATCGCGCTCCAGCAACCTTGTTCGACGCGAAAATGCCACATTGCTGCAGCCGGCATGGACAACAGACGGGCGATCAACACGCTTAGTACACCCTGATGGCTCACCACCAGCAGGTTTTGGCACGTTTTGTAATCAGCGAGTTGAGCAATGAAGCGTTCCACTCGCTGGGAAAACGCCTGAAAACCTTCGCCATTAGTGGGCGTAGCATTCTGCCAGTCGTTACACCACACGGCGTAGTTTTCGGCATCTTCGCGCGTCAGATCGCGATGATGGCGCATTTCCCAGTCACCAAAAAACATTTCATTAAGCTCAGGCATGTTGCGCACAGGGATCTCGCGATCGCCTAAGATCAACTGCGTTGTATGGCAGGCACGTTCCAACTCGCTGCACAGAACGTTGTCGACAGGGACATTACGTAACAGCGTACCCAGTGTTTGCGCCTGAGCGATCCCCCGTTCCGTTAGCGGTGTGGGGGCGTGGCCGCTGTATAAACCAGCGACATTGGCTTCAGTTTCTCCATGACGTACTAACCAGAGTCTCATTTTTTCCTCTTGAGGTTATTCGCACAAAACATGATGTTTGCCCTGATTGCGCAGTGATTTTTCACTAAAATACCTTTTTTTGCGTGGAGCGGCACGATGTCTTTATTGAAGAGCGCGCATGGCGGTAATACCCGAGAAGCCGCTGAACTGTTGGGCATCTCGCCTGAACAATTGCTGGATTTTAGCGCGAATATTAATCCGCTGGGTATGCCAGCAAGTTTAAAACGCGCGATCGTCGACAATCTGGACTGCGCGGAGCGTTATCCGGATGTTGATTACGCTAAACTGCATGCGGCGCTGGCGGAGCATCATCAGATTCCTGCCTCATGGATACTTGCCGGAAACGGTGAGACTGAGTCGATTTTCACTTTGGTGCAAGGTCTTAAACCACGCCATGCGATGATCGTGACGCCTGGGTTTGCTGAATATCGTCGGGCTCTGCAGTGGGGAGATTGTACGATCCATGAGTTTGCGCTGCGCGAAGATGATGGCTGGCAGCTTACCGATGCGATCCTCGATGCGTTAACCTCAGAGCTGGACTGCCTGTTTCTTTGTACGCCCAATAACCCCACCGGCTTGCTGCCAGATAACCGCCTGCTGCGCGAAATAGCCGCGCGTTGTGAACGGCTTGGGATCAATCTGATCCTTGATGAAGCGTTTATCGATTTTATTGCCGGGGAGCAGGGGTTTATTCCGCTGCTTCGGGATAACCTGCATATTTGGGTGCTGCGCTCGCTCACCAAGTTCTATGCGATACCGGGGCTGCGTCTGGGGTATCTGGTCAACAGTAATGAACAGGCTGTTGCACAGATGCGCCGTCGACAAATGCCGTGGTCAATTAACGCATTTGCTGCACTGGCAGGCGAGATTATTTTACGCGACAGCGCATATCAGCAGGCAACATGGAAGTGGCTGGAGCAAGAGGGCGCGAGGTTTGATCGGCAGTTGAAAGAACTGCCCGGCTTGGCGGTGTATCCTGGTCGGGCAAATTATCGTTTATTGCGCTGCGAGCGGGCGGATATTGATCTGCAACACGCAATGCTGGAACAACATGTCTTGATTCGCAGTTGTGCCAACTATCCGGGGCTGGATACGCGCTATTATCGGGTAGCCGTTCGCAGCCAGGAAGAAAATTACCGCCTGTTGGCGGCTTTACGTAAGGTGCTTAGCGGTACAACCCCTGCTGATTGATATAGTCAAGCACTGCGCCAGGCATCAGGTCGTCGCACGGCTCGCCTTTTTCCAGACGCTCACGGATGAGCGTGGCGGAGATGTTAAACCACGGCGTTTCAGCCAGATAAATTTTCCCACAAGGCAGGTTGTGCAGGTCATCTGGCGAATGGGTCAGATGATCCTCCAGCCACTGCTGGTGCTTTTCCTGCGCCATTTCGAGCGGATAGCCCGGACGTCGGCACACGATGAGGTGGGTGTTACCCAGAATCGTGTCGTAGTCATGCCAGGAAGGAAAGGTAAGCAGTGAGTCCTGGCCAATAATAAACGCTAGCGGCACGTCCGGACCTTGCTCCTCGCGCCACTCTTTGAGCGTTTGCGCGGTGTAGGAAGCGGTATCACGTTTCAGTTCGCGTTCATCGAGGAAGAACAACGGCTTATCGGCAATGGCCAGTTCAACCATGCGCTGACGTTGTTCGCCGGACGCTTCGGGTTGCGCACGATGCGGCGGCACGTTATTGGGCATGATAATAACCCGGGAAAGGCCAATCAGATTCGCCAGAATTTCAACCGGTTTAAGATGACCATAATGCACCGGATCAAAGGTGCCACCGAACAGAGCCTGCAATGATTTCATATCAACCATCAATAAAAACATCGGCCAGCGATTTATGACAAAGCAAAAGGGAAAGTCCCTCAAGTTCTGCCCACACTGACTGACCATAGTCTTGTTTAAGCGTAATTTCCGTACGCGTTAACAACGTTACCGCCTGACGCAACTGCGCCGGATTCAGCCGGTTTAGCGCATCTCCCATCATACCCCGACGATTTTGCCACACCCGGTGTTTATCAAACAACGTGCGCAAAGGCGTATGGGCTGACTGCCGTTTTAAGTTGACCAACAGCAGTAATTCACGCTGTATCGTACGTAGCAAAATAACCGGCTCACTGCCTTCCAGGCGTAACTGTTGCAGAATGTGCAGCGCGCGTTTGCTTTTGCCCATCAGCAGCGCATCCACCCAATGGAACGGGGTAAAGTGCGCGGCATCGTTAACGGCTTTCTCCACGCGAGGCAGCGTTAGTTTGCCATCAGGCCAAAGCAATGCCAGCCGTTCCAGCGCTTGCGCCAGTGCTAACAGATTACCTTCATAGCAATAGCACAGCAGCTGATTGGCTGCGTCATCCAGTTGCAGATTGTTAAGCTTCGCTCTGGCGGCGACCCAACGCGGGAGCTGTGCTTGCTCCGGCGTCTGGCAGCTTACCTGCACCGCATTATTGGCAAGTCCGGTATACCATGCGGCGTTTTCCTGCGCTTTAGTCAGCTTGTTGCCGCGAACAATCAGCAGCAGGTCGTCATGTAGCAGTGTGACGAGTGAAGCGAGCTGTTCGTTAATGGCAGCATTAGGGCCGTTTTCAGGCAACTGCAGGAGCAGGGTTTGACGGCTGGCAAACAAGCTCATCGCCTGGCAGAGTGAAAAAATCTCTCCCCAGTCGGTGCTGTTGTCCAGAGTGAAGGCATGGTGTTCTTCGAATCCTTGCGTGGCAGCAGCCTGACGGATGGCGTCCTGGCTTTCCTGCAATAAGAGAGGATCGTTACCTAAGAGCAAATACGCCGCGCGCAGCCCCTCATTGAGCTGTGCGCGGAGTTGTTCAGGGTACAACTTGAGCATCAGTTACCCAGCGTGGTGGAGACACGCGCCGGAGATGACGCAGGCGCCTCGGCTTTATTCACCGCAGGCTCAGCATCAGCCTTGGATGACTGAGTATCGGCCAGATGTACGCTTGGCAGCTTACGAATTAACTGTTCAGCAGCTTTGTCATACATCTCTTTAACGATCATCTCTTGCTCGTTATCCTTCGCCAGTGCAGCCTGTGGGTTGTCAAAGAACGAACGATAAACTTTGGCGCTGATTGGATAAATATCATGACCTGGGATCAGCACGGTAGCACTTACGGACATCACCATCTGGTATTCAGCCGTTTGACCGTTCTGGAATACCGACGCCGTATCCTGCGAAATGCTGACCGCGCCAAGACGTAAGGATGTCACATCTTTACGCATTGTACCGTCTTCAAGCAGCGTAACGCCGTTTAGACGCAACTGATTACGAACCGCGCGGCTTAATGGGCCGTTCGGATCACCAGAGTTCAGGATCATGGTTTTCATTGAGGGTGGAACCTGCGTAGTACTACGCAGATGCCAGCCACACCCGGCGGTGACAAGCACCGCCAGAGATAACAACAATGTTGTCAGAAGTCGCACGCTTCCTCCCGCGCTTAGCCAACGACCAGATTGAGGAGTTTACCCGGTACATAAATCACTTTACGTACGGTAACGCCATCAAGATATTTTGCCACCAGATGCTCCTGGCCAGCACGTTCACGAACCTGTTCTTCTGTCGCATTTACCGGAACGGTAATTTTGCCACGGACTTTACCGTTCACCTGAACAACAACCAGCTTCGAGTCTTCAACCATTGCGGTTTCGTCTGCCACCGGCCACGGTGCGTTGTCGATATCGCCTTCGCCTTTCAGCGCCTGCCACATCGTGAAGCAAGCGTGTGGGGTGAACGGGTTCAGCATGCGAACGACGGCCAGTAACGCCTCCTGCATCAGGGCTCTGTCTTGTTCGTCTTCCTGCGGTGCTTTCGCCAGCTTGTTCATCAGCTCCATAATTGCCGCAATTGCGGTGTTAAAAGTCTGACGACGACCGATATCATCGGTAACTTTAGCAATGGTTTTGTGCACGTCGCGACGCAGCGCTTTTTGGTCTTCGCTCAACGCATCAACGTTCAGGGCAGCAACATCGCCTTTGGAAGTATGTTCGTAAACCAGCTTCCATACACGTTTCAGGAAGCGGTTCGCCCCTTCAACGCCAGATTCCTGCCATTCCAGCGTCATATCAGCCGGAGAAGCGAACATCATGAACAGACGTACGGTGTCGGCGCCGTAACGTTCAACCATGACCTGCGGGTCGATACCGTTATTTTTCGACTTGGACATTTTGCTCATGCCGGTATACACCAGTTCATGACCTTCTGCGTCCTGAGCTTTGACGATACGACCTTTTTCGTCGCGCTCAACGATGGCATCAACCGGAGAAACCCAGTTACGCTCGCCGTTTGCACCAACGTAATAGAACGCATCGGCCAGCACCATACCCTGGCACAGCAGCTGTTTAGCTGGCTCGTCAGAGTTGACCATACCCGCATCGCGCATCAACTTGTGGAAGAAGCGGAAGTAGAGCAGGTGCATGATGGCGTGTTCAATACCACCAATGTAGATATCAACCGGCAGCCAGTAGTTTGCCGCTTCAGGATCCAGCATCCCTTCGTTGTACTGCGGGCAGGTGTAGCGCGCGTAGTACCAGGAGGATTCCATAAAGGTATCGAAGGTGTCGGTTTCGCGCAGCGCAGGCATGCCGTTAACGGTGGTTTTTGCCCACTCCGGATCGGCTTTGATTGGGCTGGTAATACCGTCCATAACCACGTCTTCCGGCAGAATAACCGGCAACTGGT
Source organism: Citrobacter sp. A316 (assembly GCF_002042945.1). NCBI lineage: Bacteria > Pseudomonadati > Pseudomonadota > Gammaproteobacteria > Enterobacterales > Enterobacteriaceae > Citrobacter > Citrobacter sp. A316. The sequence continues at coordinate 305,332 of NZ_MVFZ01000001.1, read as the reverse complement.
CTTCTGGCGTCGGCAGTACGGTACCGTCTTCCAATGTCACCATCGGAATTGGCGCACCCCAGTAACGCTGACGGGAAACACCCCAGTCACGCAGACGGTAGTTCACTTTACGCTCACCCACACCTTTTGCTACCAGCTTGTCAGCAATGGCGTTGAAGGCAGCTTCGAAGCCAAGGCCGTCAAACTCACCGGAGTTAAACAGCACGCCTTTTTCGGTCAGAGCTTGTTCAGACAGATCCGGCTCTGCGCCTTCAGCGGTCAGAATTACTGGCTTGATGGTCAGGCCATATTTGGTGGCAAATTCGTAATCGCGCTGATCGTGGCCCGGAACGGCCATGACTGCGCCTGTACCGTATTCCATCAGGACGAAGTTTGCTGCCCAAACCGGGATCTCTTCGCCAGTCAGCGGGTGAACAGCTTTAAAGCCCGTATCGACGCCTTTCTTCTCCATGGTTGCCATTTCGGCTTCAGCAACCTTGGTGTTGCGGCATTCGTCAATGAAGGCGGCCAGTTCTGGGTTATTTGCAGCAGCTTTCTGCGCCAGCGGGTGACCTGCGGCAACGGCCAGATAGGTCGCACCCATAAAGGTGTCCGGGCGGGTGGTGTAAACGGTCAGCGTGTTGTCGTAACCATTCACATCGAAGGTGATTTCCACGCCTTCAGAACGGCCAATCCAGTTGCGCTGCATCGTTTTCACGGTGTCAGGCCAGTGATCCAGGTTATCCAGGTCACGCAGCAGTTCGTCAGCGTAAGCGGTGATTTTGATGAACCACTGTGGGATCTCTTTACGCTCGACTTTGGTATCGCAACGCCAGCAGCAGCCGTCGATAACCTGTTCGTTCGCCAGTACGGTCTGGTCGTTCGGGCACCAGTTGACCGCAGACGTTTTCTTGTACACCAGGCCTTTTTTGTACAGCTCGGTGAAGAATTTCTGTTCCCAGCGGTAGTATTCCGGGGTACAGGTCGCCAGCTCACGGCTCCAGTCGTAACCGAAACCCAGCATTTTGAGCTGGTTTTTCATGTATGCGATGTTGTCGTATGTCCACGGTGCCGGCGCGGTGTTGTTTTTAACCGCTGCGCCTTCCGCAGGCAGACCGAACGCATCCCAGCCAATTGGCTGCAGTACGTTTTTACCCAGCATGCGCTGGTAGCGGGCGATCACGTCACCGATGGTGTAGTTACGTACGTGGCCCATGTGTAGTCGACCAGAAGGATAGGGAAGCATAGACAGGCAGTAATACTTCTCTTTGCTCTCGTCTTCGGTAACTTCAAATGTGCGCTTCTCATCCCAGTGAAGCTGTACTTTGGATTCTATCTCTTCCGGGCGGTATTGCTCTTGCATGGCAGCCAGTGGTCCTGTTTTCAATACAGCTACAAACGTAGCTCTAGATGTGGTGTTTCAGATCCGCATAGCATAGCCCAAACGCCCGCGCCAAAACAGCCTTTCGCGCATTCAGCGTTGAATTCCCGCAAGGATAATTCTTGCACGAATTTACACACTCTGTGGACAGTCTTGCAAAGCGTAGCGTAAATAACGTCTATTATTATAGACAGTTAACGACCCAGGAGGCGAAGCGATGAACAAGGTTGCTCAATATTACCGTGAACTGGTGGCTTCACTGAGCGAACGTCTGCGTAATGGCGAACGCGATATCGATGCGTTGGTGGAGCAGGCGCGTCAACGAGTTATGCAGACCGGGGAGTTAACGCGAACCGAGGTGGAAGAACTCACTCGGGCCGTCAAACGCGACCTGGAAGAGTTTGCTCTGAGCTATGAAGAAAGTCTCGATGAGGAAACAGACAGCGTCTTTATGCGGGTTATCAAGGAGAGTATCTGGCAGGAACTGGCCGATATTACTGATAAAACGCAGCTCGAATGGCGCGAAGTGTTCCAGGACCTCAGTCATCACGGGGTTTATCACAGCGGCGAGGTGGTCGGATTAGGTAATCTGGTCTGCGAGAAGTGCCACTTCCATTTAGCGGTTTACACCCCGGATGTGCTGCCGCTATGTCCGAAATGCGGACACGATCAGTTTCAGCGCCGACCATTTGAACCGTGATCGCTTATTGCCGGATGGCGACGCAAAACGTCTTATCCGGCCTACAAATTGCACGATTTTGTAGGCCGGATGAGCGTTAGCGCTATCCAGCGTGTATTAGGCGTAAAACTTCAGCCGTTCTGCCAGCAAATCGACAAACCCTTCGCGATCCACGTCCACCATTACGGTGGCATTTGGCGTATTGCCGCTCAGGAAGTAGTAGTCTACCACGGTCATTCCCTGGGTATATTTACCCTGAGTTTCCACGCCGACCCAGCGTTCAACGGTGGTAAATAGTTCAGGTTTCAGCAGCCAGGCAATGGTGCATGGGTCATGCAGTGGTGCGCCGATGAATCCCCACTTTTCATCTTTGTGATATTCAAAGAAGAAGTCGAGTAGTTCAGCAACGATCGTCGAAATAGGATTGCCGATAGCGCGGAACCGCTCGGTATCTTCGCGATGTATTTGCGCTTTATGTGTGACGTCCAGCCCAGCCATCACCACCGGAATACCCGACTGGAATACGATCTCCGCGGCTTCAGGATCCACGAAAATGTTGAACTCGGCGGCGGGCGTCCAGTTTCCGAGGCCCATTGCACCACCCATAATCACGATACGGGCGATTTTGGCGTGCAGCTCAGGATAGCTATTCAGAAGCAATGCTACGTTAGTTTGCGGCCCGGTGGAGACAATGGTCACCGGTTCCAGGCTGTCACGCAGGGTTTTCGCCATCAGTTCCACAGCGGTACAGTCCAGTGGCGCAAAAGCGGGTTCCGGCAGCGCCGGGCCATCCAGCCCACTCTCACCGTGGACGTTATCGGCAATAATCAGATCGCGCATCAGTGGCTTCACTGCGCCGCCGGCCACGGGGATATCCGTACGGTTGAGTAACGTTAACATGCGTAATACGTTACGCAGCGTTTTGTCGGGCGTCTGGTTACCGGCAGATGAGGTTATCGCTTTCACATCCAGTTCAGGTGAGGCGAGGGCGAGAACAATTGCGATAGCGTCGTCATGACCTGGATCGCAATCAAACAGGATAGGAAGTGCCATTGTTGCTCCTTGTAAGTGGGACTTTGTGACAAGGTTAACGCTGGGCTGTACCTGTTTCGAGAAGTGAAGAGATAAATCGTGAGGTGGCGCGCACATGGAGGTGCGCGCCAGCAAGATTAATGCAGGATTTTCGCGAGGAAGTCTTTGGCTCGGTCCGATTTCGGATTAGCGAAGAACTCTTCTTTCGGTGAGTCTTCAACAATTTTCCCTTCATCCATGAAGATCACCCGGTTCGCCACTTTACGCGCAAAGCCCATTTCGTGGGTTACCACCATCATGGTCATCCCTTCATTGGCCAGTTCAACCATAACGTCCAGTACTTCGTTGATCATTTCAGGATCAAGCGCCGACGTTGGTTCGTCAAACAGCATGGCGATAGGATCCATACACAGCGCCCGGGCGATAGCGACACGCTGTTGCTGGCCCCCTGAGAGCTGAGCTGGAAACTTCTCGGCATGTGCTGACAGACCAACGCGTTCCAGTAACTTTTGCGCTTTGTCGCGGGCCGGCTTTTTATCGCGCTTAAGCACTTTTACCTGCGCCAGAGTCAGGTTCTCAATGATCGACAGATGCGGGAACAGTTCAAAGTGCTGGAACACCATACCAACGCGGGAGCGCAGTTTAGCCAGATCGGTTTTTTTATCATTCACCACGGTGCCATCAACGGTGATGACGCCCTGCTGTACCGGCTCCAGCCCGTTCACCGTTTTGATAAGCGTTGATTTACCTGAACCTGACGGGCCGCAGACCACCACCACTTCACCTTTTTTCACTTCTGTGGAGCAGTCGGTCAGCACCTGAAAGTGACCATACCATTTAGAAACATTTTTCAGGGTAATCATTAAACTGTCCTTTTCTTCAAATAGCTGACCAACAACGATGCGCTCAGACTGAATACAAAATAAACGGCGCCAGCAAACAGGATCATTTCAACCTGTGTGCCGTCACGCTCGCCAATGGTAGAGGCGGTACGGAAGAAGTCTGCCAGACTTAATACATAGACCAGCGAGGTATCCTGGAAGAGTACGATGCCCTGGGTCAGCAGCAGCGGTACCATCGCGCGGAATGCCTGCGGTAGAATAATGAGCTTCATCGACTGCCAGTGGGTCATCCCCAGCGCCAGCGCGGCACTGGACTGCCCACGAGAAATACTCTGGATACCGGCACGGATAATCTCGGAATAGTACGCGGCTTCAAACATCGAAAACGCGACCATCGCTGAGATCAGGCGAATATCGGTTTTTGGCGACAGACCCAGTACGTTTTGCAGGAAGCCGGGCACAATCAGGTAGAACCACAGCAGCACCATGACCAGCGGAATGGAACGAAATACGTTGACGTAGCCTTTCGCAAACCAGGCAATTGGCGCGAAGCTGGACAGACGCATTACGGCAAGGATGGTTCCCCAGACAATACCAATGACCACTGCCGTAACAGTGATTTTCAGCGTGATGATCAGCCCATCCAGCAGATAAGGCAGGGAAGGGACGATTGAACTCCAGTCAAATTCGTACATTATTTGCCTCCCAAATTGCCAGGCAGGCGGATTTTACGTTCAACGAGATTCATCACCAGCATGATGACGGCGTTAATCAGGACGTAGGCCAGAGTGATAGCGGTAAACGATTCCCATGCGTGGGCGGAGTAATCCAGCAGTTTGCCGGCTTGTGCAGCCATATCGACCAGGCCGATGGTGGAGGCGATCGCGGAGTTCTTCACCAGGTTCATCATCTCTGAGGTCATTGGCGGAACAATCACGCGGTATGCGTTTGGCAACAGAACATAGCGGTAGGCCTGCGGTAACGTCAGCCCCATCGCCAGTGCGGCATTTTTCTGCCCACGCGGCAGAGACTGAATAGCGGCACGAACCTGTTCGCAGACGCGCGCGGCGGTAAACAGCCCCAGACAAAGCATCGATGAGAGGAAGAACTGGATGTTGGGATCCAACTCAGCCTTGAACCACATCCCAATGTTTTCCGGCAGCAGTTCAGGAATAACCAGATACCAGGTGAAAAACTGGACGATGAGCGGAACGTTACGAAACAGCTCAACGTATAGCGTGCCGATCCCGGAAAGAAAACGATTTGGAACGGTACGTAAGATGCCGAATAAAGAGCCTATGAGGAAAGCGATAATCCAGGCTGTGATGGATAACGCGACCGTGACCTGGAAGCCACTCCAGAGCCAGCCGAGATAGGTGGTGTTGCCGAACGGGGCTTGTTGTAAAAAAATACCCCAGTTCCAGTCTATAGACATAAATCTACTCCAGAAAAAAAAGGGTAGCAGCGCTACCCTCGAAGATTGTTATTCGGCGTTTTGCGGTTTTCAGGCCTGATGGGGAACGACCATCAGGCTTATAGTCTGTCCGTGCCGAGTAGCAATCGAGAGGGAGGGGAAGCCTCCCATTTATTTTAGTTAGTTAAGCGCTTTATCATTCGGTTCTTTGAACAGGGCTTTCATCTCGTCTGACAGTTCGAAATTCATGTTCAGGTTCTTCGGTGGAATTGGATTTTTAAACCACTTATCAAACCATTTCTCAGCTTCGCCTGAGGTTTGCGCCTTGGCGATAGTGTCGTCCATCAGCTTTTTGAACTCAGGGTCATCTTTGCGCAGCATGCAGCCGTAGGCTTCCTGAGACTGTGGTTTGCCGACGATCTCCCAGTTGTCTGGTTTCTTCGCTTTCGCGCGCTCGCCAGCCAGCAGGGCGTCATCCATCATAAAGGCAACGGCGCGACCGCTTTCCAGAGTACGGAAAGAGTCACCGTGGTCTTTCGCGCTGATGATGCGCATATCCATTTTTTGTTCTTCGTTCAGCTTATGCAGCAGAACTTCTGAGGTGGTACCCGAAGTCACGACTACGGCTTTACCTTTCAGATCGGCGAAATCTTTGACGTCGCCGCCTTTTTTCGCCAGCAGGCGGGTGCCGACAACGAAAATGGTGTCAGAAAAAGCCGCTTGTTTTTGGCGTTCGACGTTGTTGGTGGTGGATCCGCACTCAAAGTCGAAGGTGCCGTTTTGCAGCAGCGGGATACGGTTTTGTGAAGTAATCGGGATCAGTTTCACCTGTAGATCAGGCTTGTTCAGCTTTTTCTTCACGGCTTCAACGATCGCGTTGGAATAATCCTGTGAATAACCGACCACTTTTTGCTGATTATCATAGTAAGAAAACGGTACTGATGATTCACGGTGGCCGACAACGATCACGCCATTTTTGGCGATCTTATCCAGCGTGCTGCCTGCCGCTGGTGCTGCGTCTTCTGCGTGCGCCAGACCGGCGGACATTCCCATGACCAGCATGGCAGTGGCGAGCTTACGTAATTGCATATCCAACTCCTTTATCGTCTGCGCCAGGGACGCATTGATACCCATTGTGATGTTGTTATTGTTTGCTACTAAAACGTGCAGTCTTGTATGTGTTTGTTAACATTTAGTTTGGATGAATGTAAAGAATTTGCTGTGTTATTGTTTATTTTTGCGAAGTGCGCCGCACCATTTGGGGGCAAAAATATCTTGTTGCACTTTTCAGGTGCTACCGGCGCTCAACTTTGGTGCGACCAGGTTGCACATTCAGCCAAAACAGCGTTTGCCTTGTAGAACAAAGCAATAGACGTGCCAGAATGGGCATTGGAAGGGAGGAAGGGGGGAGTAGGCCTGATAAGCGTAGCGCCATCAGGCACGATGCGGCACAACTGCCGGATGGCGGCGTACCGCCTTATCCGGCCTGCATTTGATGGGGCACTGGTTTATTTGCGACGCTGGCGCAGACTCATTACCACCGCGCCAAAGCCAAATAGCGCGGTAAGCAGCCAGAGCGGCCAGTTACCGGTACGGGCATAAGGGGTTAAGCCTGTGGTTGGTGTAACGCTGGTGGTCAGCACCTGACGGGTAAACTGCGGGATCATCGCCTGAATCTCACCCTGTGGGCCAATCACCGCCGTAATACCGTTGTTGGTGCTACGCAGCAGAGGGCGCGCCAGTTCGAGAGAACGCATACGCGCCATCTGGAAGTGCTGCCACGGACCGATGGATTTACCAAACCACGCATCGTTGGAGATAGTCAGCAGGTAGTCCGTATCCGGGCGGAAGTTATCACGAACCTGTTCGCCAAGAATGATTTCGTAGCAGATGGCTGCCGTCAGCTTAAAGCCGTGCGCATGCAGTTGTGGCTGCACATAAGGGCCACGGCTGAACGAAGACATTGGCAGGTCAAAGAACGGCGCTAACGGACGCAGGATCGATTCCAGCGGGACAAACTCGCCAAATGGTACCAGATGGTTTTTGTTGTAGCGGTTGCTGGAGTCGTAGCTGTACGGACTGTCTTTACCCAGCGTGATAATGGTGTTGTAGGTGTCGTAACGATTCTGCTTGTTCAGACGTGCGTCTACGATACCGGTAATCAACGTGCTGTTTTTCGATTTCAGCAGGTCATCCATCATACTCAAAAAACGCTGCTGGTTAATTTCCAGGTCCGGAATAGCGGATTCTGGCCAGATGATGAGCTGTGATTTGCCCATCTCAGGCTGGGTGGCGTCGAGATAAATCTTCAGGGTGTTGAGTAACTGGCCTTCATCCCATTTAAGCGACTGCGGAATGTCACCCTGCACCATCGAGACCTGGGTGGTTTTTTCCGGCTCAAGCGTGTACCACTGGATATAGCGCAGCGGAAAGGGCAGAGCGAAAAGCACCAAGGCGGCAACCAGCGGCTTCCAGTTACGCGTAACCAGCGCCAGCGCCAGCAGGCCGCTAACCATCATCAGCAGGAAATTAATCGCCTCAACGCCCATTACCGGCGCCAGTCCTTTTAACGGACCGTCGATCTGGCTGTAGCCGAACTGTAGCCATGGGAAGCCGGTCAGCACCCAGCCGCGCAGGAATTCAGTGATTTGCCAGACTACCGGCGCGGCAATCGCTACGCGTATCCAGGTGGTTTTCGGCCACAGACGCGCCAAAACACCGGCAAACAGACCCGTGTAGAGGGAAAGGTAAGCAGCAAGCAGAACCACGAGTAAGACGTTAACGGGGCCCGGCATACCGCCAAACTGCGCGATACTGACGTAAACCCAGTTGATGCCTGAGCCAAACAGTCCCAGTCCCCAGAAGTAGCCGATAGCGGCAGACTGGAGCGGACGGAGGTTGAAGGTGAGAGCCTGCAGGCCCATCAGCGAAACAATCGCAGCGGGCCAGATGTCATACGGTGAGAAAGCCAGTGTCCCGCAGGCACCGAATAATAACGCCAGCAGCAGGCGAATGCGCTGGCGTTCAATTAATGGGGCAAATGCCATGTAGTCTTAGATCCAGTTTCGGGTTTATTCGTCCAGTTTGGGCTGGGGTGAGTCGTCCGGAATTCTGACATGAACCTGAATAATACGACGGCTGTCGGCCATTGCCACTTTGAACTGGTAACCATCAATGTCGATGGTCTCTCCACGCGCGGGCAGATGACCGAAGGCCTGCATGACCAACCCGCCAATGGTATCCACTTCTTCATCGCTGAAATGCGTGCCGAAAGCTTCGTTGAAGTCTTCAATTGGCGCCAGCGCGCGAATAGTCCAGGTGTGGCGACTGAGCTGACGGAAATCAATATCGTCTTCTTCGTCGTACTCATCTTCAATTTCACCGACGATCAGTTCAAGGATGTCCTCAATGGTCACCAGACCTGAGACACCGCCAAACTCGTCGATAACGATAGCCATATGATAACGCTGGGAGCGGAACTCTTTCAGCATGCGGTCAACCCGCTTGCTTTCAGGGACGACAACCGCCTGGCGTAACACTTTCTCCATGCTGAAGGCTTCGGCATCGCTACGCATAAACGGCAGCAGATCTTTGGCCATCAGAATCCCTTCAATGTGATCCTTGTCTTCGCTAATTACCGGGAAACGCGAGTGGGCAGACTCGATAATGACATCGAGGCATTCGTCCAGAGTTTGGTTGCGTTTCAGGGTAATCATCTGGGAGCGAGGGATCATGATGTCGCGAACACGTTGGTCCGCAATATCCATTACCCCTTCGAGCATATCGCGCGTATCTTCATCGATAAGGTCGTTTTGCCCGGAATCACGGATCAGCTCCAACAGTTCGTCGCGGTTTTTCGGTTCACCGTGGAAAAGTTGGCTCAGTAACAGGGAAAAAAATCCCTTTTTGCTGTTTAAGGTGTCACTACTGTGTGAATTGTCGTCGCTCATGGCGTCGTATGGGTTCTCATGTTAGTTAATACAAAGCGCGTCATGTGCGTATATTCAGCTGTTGACGGCATATCTCTTCATTGTACTTCAAACCTTGTAGGCTTTATCAGGCCTACAAGATGTCGAAATGCTTACTCTTTCTCGGCAATGTACGGATCCTCATAGCCCAGAGCAAGCATAATCTCTGTTTCGAGGGATTCCATCTCTTCCGCTTCATCGTCTTCAATATGGTCGTAGCCGAGTAAATGCAGGCTACCGTGCACCACCATGTGCGCCCAGTGGGCCTCAAGCGGTTTGCCTTGCTCCTGCGCTTCTTTCTCAACCACCTGACGGCAGATGATCAAATCGCCCAGCAGCGGCATCTCAATGCCCGGTGGGGCTTCAAACGGGAAAGAAAGCACGTTGGTGGATTTATCTTTCCCGCGATAGGTCAGGTTCAGGTCGTGGCTTTCCGCGTCATCGACCAGACGAATAGTCACTTCAGACTCTTCCTGAAACTGCGGGATCACCGCATCCAGCCAGCCCTGAAACTGACTTTCTGTTGGTAAACCGGATTCGTCTTCACATGCCAGCTGTAAATCGAGGATAACCTGACTCATTTTTGTTCCTGCTCCTGAGCTTCGCGCTTGCGTTCTGCAGCCTGCTCGGCTTTGCGTTTCTGTTCTGCTTCTTCCCAGGCTTCATACGCTGTGACGATACGGGCGACTACCGGGTGGCGCACCACGTCTTCGCTATGGAAGAAATTAAAACTAATTTCGTCGACTTCAGCCAGCACTTCAATGGCATGACGCAGACCGGATTTGGTGCTACGCGGCAGGTCAATCTGGGTAATATCGCCAGTGATGACAGCTTTGGAGTTAAAGCCGATACGGGTCAGGAACATTTTCATCTGTTCGATGGTGGTGTTCTGGCTCTCATCAAGAATGATGAATGCATCGTTCAACGTACGACCGCGCATATAGGCCAGCGGCGCAACTTCAATGACGTTACGCTCAATCAGCTTTTCAACCTTTTCAAAGCCGAGCATTTCGAACAGCGCGTCATACAGCGGTCGTAAATACGGATCGACTTTCTGGCTGAGATCTCCCGGCAGGAATCCCAGTTTTTCACCCGCTTCTACAGCCGGACGGGTCAGCAGAATACGACGGATCTCCTGACGCTCAAGCGCATCGACCGCAGCGGCAACCGCGAGATACGTTTTACCCGTACCCGCAGGGCCAACGCCAAAGGTGATATCGTGGTCGAGGATATTCGCAATGTACTGTGCCTGGTTCGGGGTACGCGGCTTTATTACTCCGCGCTTGGTTTTGATGTTCACCGCTTTGCCAAATTCAGGCACGCTGTCTGCGCTTTGCTCAAGCACACGCGCTTCTTTGATCGCCAGATGAATTTGTTCAGGCTCGATGTCCTGCGTCTGACCGCGCATTGGGGCGGTATCGACGTACAGACTACGTAAAATATCTGCCGCAGCGGTGACGCAAATTGGGCGACCGGTCAGTTTAAAGTGGTTATCACGGCGGTTAATTTCGATGCCGAGGCGACGTTCCAGCTGTTTGATGTTGTCATCAAATGGGCCGCAAAGGCTCAGCAGTCGTGCGTTGTCTGCGGGTTCAAGGGTGATTTCGCGAGTGTCTATGTTCAAACTGTTCCTCTTATGCATGTCTCGCCGGACGCTGAACATTTACCGGCATCTAAGGAAATTATTCACGCCATGGGGGAAAGGCGCAAGCATTGCAGTAAATATGGGGATGATAGGGCAGATTACAAGGCCCGCCGGGATAGCGAGCCCAGGATTGTAGGCCCGATAAGTGTAGCGGTATCGGGCCTTTTTTACGTCTTTCAGCAGGATTAAGGCTGATAAATACCGACGCCCAGATCGTTTTCTTTACGGGTACGCGCAATGACCGATTCAGGGGACTCTGCGATACGCAGACCCATTTCATCTTCGGTACGCACCACTTTACCGCGCAGGGAGTTAGTCCAGACATCGGTAATTTCTACGTCTACGAACTTACCGACCATTTCCGGGTTGCCTTCAAAGTTCACCACACGGTTATTTTCGGTACGGCCTGACAGTTCCATGATGCTCTTACGCGATGTGCCCTCAACCAGAATGCGCTGGGTCGTGCCGACCATACGACGGCTCCAGGCCATAGCTTGCTGGTTGATACGCTCTTGTAGAATGTACAGACGCTGTTTCTTCTCTTCTTCCGGCACGTCGTCGACCATATCGGCGGCAGGGGTGCCAGGACGCGCAGAGAAGATAAAGCTGTAGCTCATGTCAAAATTGACGTCAGCGATAAGCTTCATGGTCTGCTCGAAATCCTGCGTGGTTTCACCCGGGAAACCAACAATAAAGTCGGAGCTAATCTGGATATCCGGACGCGCTGCGCGCAGTTTGCGGATGATCGCTTTGTATTCCAGCGCGGTATGAGTACGCCCCATCAGGTTCAGTACGCGGTCTGAACCGCTCTGTACCGGCAGATGCAGGAAGCTCACCAGCTCTGGCGTATCGCGATAAACTTCAACGATATCATCGGTGAATTCGATCGGATGGCTGGTGGTGAAGCGAATACGGTCGATGCCGTCGATCGCGGCCACCAGACGCAGCAGATCGGCAAAAGATCCGATCGTGCCGTCGTAGTTTTCACCGCGCCAGGCATTCACGTTTTGCCCCAGCAGGTTCACTTCACGCACGCCCTGGGCTGCAAGCTGGGCGATTTCAAACAGAATATCATCCGCCGGACGGCTGACTTCCTCACCGCGGGTGTAGGGCACCACGCAGTAAGTACAATATTTATTACAACCTTCCATGATGGACACAAACGCGCTTGGACCTTCAGCACGCGGTTCCGGCAGGCGGTCGAACTTTTCGATCTCCGGGAAACTGATATCAACCACCGGGCTACGGGTCGTACTTCCACGCACTTTGTTGATCATTTCCGGCAGGCGGTGCAGCGTTTGCGGCCCAAAAATAATATCGACATAATGCGCGCGCTGGCGAATATGATCGCCTTCCTGAGACGCAACACAGCCACCGACCCCAATAATGAGCTTGGGATTTTTCTCTTTTAACAGCTTCCAGCGGCCCAGTTGATGGAACACTTTTTCCTGAGCCTTCTCACGGATTGAGCAGGTATTCAGCAGCAGCACATCCGCTTCTTCCGCCACGTCAGTCAGTTGATACCCATGAGTGGCATCCAGCAGATCGGCCATCTTCGATGAATCGTATTCGTTCATCTGACAGCCCCAGGTTTTAATATGGAGTTTTTTGGTCATCGACTTGCTCTTGCGAAATTGTGGCTGAAATGCAGGGCGCATAGTGTACTGCTTTGGCGCGGTTGTGACCAGTATGACGGATGTCAGCCTCAAGGGGTAAAAAATCCTGTAAACTTACACAATACATGTAACTGGATAATTGACCATGACAAATCAACCAACGGAAATTGCCATTGTCGGCGGGGGGATGGTCGGCGGCGCGCTGGCGCTTGGACTGGCGCAGCATGGATTTACGGTAACGGTCATTGAGCATGCCGTTCCAGCGCCGTTTGTGGCTGACGGACAGCCTGATGTCAGAATTTCTGCCATTAGTTCCGCGTCGGTGTCGTTGCTAAAAGGGCTTGGCGTCTGGGATACGGTGCAGGGGATGCGCAGCCATCCTTATCGTCGACTGGAAACGTGGGAGTGGGAAAATGCCCATGTGATGTTTGATGCCGCCGAGCTTAAGCTGCCTCTGTTGGGCTATATGGTGGAAAACACGGTCTTGCAGCAGGCGCTCTGGCAGGCGCTGGAAGCTCACCCCAAAGTCACGTTGCGCGTACCGGCGTCCCTGATTTCTTTGCATCAACATAACGATCGACATGAGCTTGAGCTGGCAGGCGGCGAAACCATCAGCGCGAAGCTGGTCATCGGCGCCGATGGTGCCAACTCTCAGGTGCGAAAAATGGCCGGGATTGGTATCCATGCCTGGCAGTATGCACAGTCCTGTATGTTGATAACCGTGCAATGCGAAAATTCACCGGGAGATAGCACCTGGCAGCAATTTACGCCTGACGGCCCGCGCGCGTTTTTACCGCTGTTTGATAACTGGGCCTCGCTGGTGTGGTACGACTCACCGGTTCGCATCCGCCAATTGCAAGCGCTGAATATGTCGCAATTGCAGACGGAGATTGCTAAACATTTTCCATCGCGACTCGGTAACGTGATGCCATTGGCAGCGGGGGCGTTCCCGCTTACGCGTCGTCATGCGCTGCAATATGTGCAACCGGGGCTGGCGCTGGTAGGTGATGCCGCGCATACCATTCACCCACTGGCGGGGCAGGGCGTTAATCTGGGTTTTCGTGATGTCGATGCGTTGATTGATGTGCTGGTGAACGCGCGCAGCTACGGTGAATCCTGGGCCAGTCAGCCGGTGCTCAAGCGCTATCAGAATCGCCGTATGACTGACAATTTCATCATGCAAAGCGGTATGGATCTGTTCTACGCCGGATTCAGTAATAACCTGCAGCCGCTGCGCATCATGCGCAATCTCGGGCTCATGGCCGCAGAGCGCGCTGGCGTACTGAAACGTCAGGCACTGAAGTATGCGTTAGGGTTGTAGCTCGAGCGGTGCCTGATGGCGCTACGCTTATCAGGCCTACATAACCTGTAGGCCGGGTAAGACTTGCCGTCACCTGGCGTTAGAAAAGCAAAAAGCTCGCCGAAGCGAGCTTTTTTAATATGGCTGGGGTACGAGGATTCGAACCTCGGAATGCTGGTATCAGAAACCAGAGCCTTACCGCTTGGCGATACCCCAACGGGTGCACCCACAGAGTGGACGACTTTTTGAAATTGGCTGGGGTACGAGGATTCGAACCTCGGAATGCTGGTATCAGAAACCAGAGCCTTACCGCTTGGCGATACCCCAACAATTTTTTGGATTTACCGAACGAATCGATACGTCCTTAATATGGTGGCTACGACGGGATTCGAACCTGTGACCCCATCATTATGAGTGATGTGCTCTAACCAGCTGAGCTACGTAGCCAAATACTAACATTTTCTTCGATGGCTGGGGTACCTGGATTCGAACCAGGGAATGCCGGTATCAAAAACCGGTGCCTTACCGCTTGGCGATACCCCAATGACCGTTGCGGTGAACCGCTATATCGAAGAAAAAATGGCTGGGGTACCTGGATTCGAACCAGGGAATGCCGGTATCAAAAACCGGTGCCTTACCGCTTGGCGATACCCCATCCGTGCAACGCTTACGGGTGAATGGTGCGGGAGGCGAGACTTGAACTCGCACACCTTGCGGCGCCAGAACCTAAATCTGGTGCGTCTACCAATTTCGCCACTCCCGCAAAAAAAAGATGGTGGCTACGACGGGATTCGAACCTGTGACCCCATCATTATGAGTGATGTGCTCTAACCAGCTGAGCTACGTAGCCATCTTTTTTTTCGCGTAACCTTATCGGCGTTGCGGGGCGCATTATGCGTATTGAGCCTTGAAGCGTCAACCCCTTTTTCATTGAAAATAGCTGGAATGTGACTGTTTGGTTAGGTTGCGAACAGCATGACGCAATATTCGGCAATTATTAGTTATTAATTGTTTTTTTGCACAGAAAACAAACATAAAAAAAGAGCCCCGCAGGGCTCTTAGCTAAGGATTAACTTATTTATAAGCGGACTGGTGTACGCCAACGGCGCGGCCAGACGGATCGTTCATGGTTTTAAACGCCTCATCCCATTCGATCGCCTTGGCAGAAGAACAGGCAACCGACGGCCCGCCAGGCACGCATTCGGCAGCGCTTGCTACCGGGAATAACTCTTCGAAAATCTCACGGTACAAATACGCTTCTTTGGAAGATGGCGTGTTGTACGGGAAACGGAAGCTGGCAGTTTCCAGTTGTTGGTCTGAAACTTGTTCTGCAGCCACCTCTTTCAGTGTGTCAATCCAGCTGTAACCGACACCATCAGAGAACTGCTCTTTTTGACGCCATGCGACGCTTGCCGGCAGGTATGACTCAAAACATTCGCGCAGAACGTGTTTCTCCATTTTGCCGTTGCCGCACATTTTATCCTGCGGGTTGATGCGCATCGCCACATCAAGGAATTTCTTATCCAGGAAAGGCACGCGAGCTTCCACGCCCCAGGCCGACATGGCTTTGTTGGCACGGGCGCAGTCGAACATATGCAGCGCCTGCAACTTGCGCACGGTTTCTTCGTGCAGTTCTTTCGCATCTGGTGCTTTGTGGAAGTAGAGATAGCCGCCAAACACTTCGTCAGAACCTTCACCCGACAGCACCATTTTAATGCCCATTGCTTTAATTTTACGCGACATTAAGTACATTGGCGTTGAGGCGCGAATCGTCGTGACATCGTAAGTTTCGATGTGGTAAATCACGTCGCGGATCGCATCCAGACCTTCCTGCACGGTGAAGTGGATCTCGTGGTGGACAGTACCCAGATGGTTCGCCACCTCTTGCGCGGCTTTCAGATCCGGAGCGCCTTCCAGGCCGACGGCGAAGGAGTGCAGCTGTGGCCACCAGGCTTCGCTACGTTCCTGATCTTCAACACGGCGTGCCGCGTATTTTTTAGTGATTGCGGAAATGACGGATGAATCCAGACCGCCGGACAACAGAACTCCATAAGGAACATCTGACATCAGGTGGCTTTTCACCGCATCTTCCAGCGCCTGACGCAGCTCGTTTTTATCGGTAACGTTATCTTTTACCGCATCGTATTCAAACCAGTCGCGCTGGTAGTACTGACGAATTTCACCGTCTTTACTCCACAAATAGCTACCGGCCGGGAATTCTTTGATCGTGCGGCATACAGGAACCAGCGCTTTCATTTCAGACGCTACGTAGAAGTTACCGTGCTCGTCGTAACCCATATACAGCGGGATGATCCCGATATGATCGCGACCGATCAGGTAGGCGTCCTGCTCGCTGTCGTACAGCGCAAAAGCAAACATGCCTTGCAGGTCATCGAGGAACGCGGGTCCTTTTTCCTGATACAGCGCGAGGATAACTTCGCAGTCGGAACCGGTCTGGAACTGGTAGCGATCGCCGTATTCAGCACGCAGCGTCTGGTGGTTATAAATTTCACCGTTAACCGCCAGGATATGTGTCTTCTTCACGTTGTACAGCGGTTGAGCACCGGCATTGACGTCGACGATGGACAGACGTTCGTGTGCCAGAATGGCGTTATCACTGGCGTAAATACCTGACCAGTCCGGGCCGCGGTGGCGCATCAGACGAGACAGTTCCAGGGCCTTTTTACGCAGTTCAACTGCGTCAGTTTTAATATCGAATACGCCAAAAATAGAACACATAACCTTCTCCGTTAACCTGTTGCGTGATGCTTTTTATGTTTGCTTGATAAAGAAAATGCCGCAAAGGCGGAGAGGGCGCAAGTGAATTACGGGGCAAAAAATAAAAAACGCAATGGTCATTGTGGATTAGTGAAAAAAGATTACAGAATAGACGCGTTTATTGATGAATCGCCAGTTTTATGGCGGTTTTATTAAATGGAGGGGCTGCCGTAGGCTGGATACGGCGTTGACGCCGCTATCTGGCCATAACGCCGCAAAATTGCCGAATAAGACGCACTCGTGTCTTATCCGGCCTGCGAATTAAATCACATCAATTTCCGCAACGGACGGGTAAATCCAGCTTGGTCTGAACGGCATGTTGTCAATATCATCAAGCTTGGATACGCCAGACAGAACCAGGATTGTTTCCAGACCCGCCTGGAAACCAGCCAGAATATCGGTACGCAGGTTGTCGCCAACGATAACGGTTTCTTCTGAGTGCGCCTGCATTTTGTTGAGCGCCGCTCGAATAATCCACGGGCTGGGTTTGCCGACATAAAACGGTTTACGACCTGAGATCTTCTCAATACCGGCACAGAGCGCTCCACAGGCGGGATAAAAGCCGCGACCGTGGGTATCCGGGTTAGTGGCGATAAAACGAGCGCCGTTGGCGACAAAATACGCCGCTTTGTGCATCATGTCCCAGTTATAAGAACGTGTCTCGCCAACAATCACAAAATCGGGGTTCACGTCGGTAATGGTAAATCCAGCTTTATACAGTTCGTGAATTAACGCGCCTTCGCCTACCACGTAGGCCTTTTTCCCTTCCTGGCGACGAAGAAAATCAGCGGTAGCCATCGCGGAAGTATAAAAGACGCTATCAGGGACATTCACACCCGCTGTGGCAAAGCGGTTTGCCAGATCTTGCCCGGTCTGCGAAGGGTAGTTAGTCAGCAGGACTAACGGCAGACCTTTTTCCAGGATCCCAGTCAGAAATTCTGCCGCACCTGGTACGGCAACATTGTCGTGCATCAGCACGCCGTCGATATCACAAATTACATTCTTAATGGCCATGGACAATCCGACATTAAAAAAAGAAGGCATTACTATACACAAAATACACTACATCATTCGAGTTGCATCAAGGCGGCAAGTCTGCGAACCCCTGGAGCTTACTGAAGTAAGTGACCGGGGTGAGCAGATGCAGCTAACGCAGAGGCAGCTCGAAGAATGACGTGTATTAGTTTTCCAGCAAACGTTGCAGCAGTGTACCGTTGAGCATTGCGCGCTTCACCAGCGCAAAAGCGCCAATGGCGGAGCGATGATCCAGCGTGGACCGAACCACCGGTAAATTATGGCGAAACGCCTTCAACGCCTGCGTGTTGATACAGCTTTCTATTGCAGGCAGCAGCACCTTATCCGCCTCGGTAATTTCGCCTGCAATGACGATTTTTTGTGGATTAAACAAGTTAATGGCGATGGCGATGGTTTTACCCAGGTGGCGACCAACGTGCTCAATGACTTCTGCTGCCAGATTATCGCCTTTATTTGCTGCCTTACAGATGGCTTTGATGCTGCAATCATCCAGCGTGAGTCGACTTGGATAACCCTGCTTCAGTAAGTTCTGCACGCGATGTTCAATAGAAGCATTGGCGGCAATGGTTTCCAGACAGCCGAAATTACCGCAGTGACAGCGCTCACCCAGCGGCTCTACCTGAATATGACCAATCTCGCCGACGTTGCCATTGCGACCGATGAAAATTCGGCCATTGGAGATGATTCCTGCCCCGGTTCCGCGGTGCACTCGCACCAAAATAGAGTCTTCGCAATCCTGACTTGCCCCGAAATAGTGCTCAGCCAGCGCCAGGCTGCGAATATCGTGACCAACAAAGCAGGTGACTTTAAAGCGTTTTTCGAGCGCTTCGACCAGTCCCCAGTTTTCGACCTGAATGTGTGGCATATAGCGGATGACGCCGCTTTCAGGATCGACAAGGCCTGGCAGGATGACAGATATTGCGATCAGCTCACGGATTTTCCGCTGGCAGCTCTCAATAAAGGTGGCAATGGTGTTGAGCAGCGCATATTCCAGCGTTTCCTGGGTGCGCTCCGGGAGGGGGTAATGCTCTTCGGCGACCACTTTACTGCTCATATCATAGAGAGTGAGCGTTGTGTCGTGACGGCCCAGGCGTACGCCGATGGCGTGGAAATTGCGGGTTTCTGTGACGATAGAGATAGCGCGGCGGCCCCCGGTGGAGGCCTGCTGATCGACTTCTTTGATCAGCCCGCGTTCGATCAACTGACGCGTAATTTTGGTTACGCTGGCGGGGGCAAGCTGGCTTTGCTCGGCAATTTGAATTCGCGAGATTGGCCCATGCTGGTCAATCAGGCGATAAACCGCCGCGCTGTTAAGCTGTTTTACGAGATCAACATTACCTATTTGAGCTTGTCCGCCTGGTGTCATTCTTTCTCTTACTCAGTAACGACCTCGTTGCCATTAACGATGGTCTTGATGATTTTAAAGTCGTGCGTGAACGCAGTCAGGTTGGCTACTTTGCCTGGCGCGATGCTGCCGAGTTGTTTGTCGACGCCAATGGCGCGAGCAGGGTAGAGCGTTGCCATGCGTAAGACTTCGTCGAGGGCGATATTTGCATGCTCGACCAGATTGCGTACGCCTTCAATCATGGTTAATGATGAACCGCTTAACGTGCCATTCTCATCAACACACAGTCCATTGCGGTAGTATATTGTTTTACCAGCGAAAATGAACTGTTCAATGTTTGCACCTGCCGGCGCGGTCGCGTCAGTGACCAGGCACAGCTTGTCGCCTTTCAGGCGCTTAGCATTACGAATGTTAACGTAGTCAACATGCAGGCCATCGGCGATGATACCGCAGTAGATATCGGCTTCATCCAAAATAGCGCCCGCCAGACCGGGTTCGCGGCCGGTAATGTACGGCATCGCGTTGAACAGATGCGTTGCAAAGGTAATACCTGCACGGAAGCCGATTTTTGCTTCTTTTACCGTTGCATTGGAGTGACCCGCAGAAACCACGATACCCGCATTCACCAGTTTGGTGATGACCTCTACCGGGACCATTTCTGGTGCCAGTGTGACTTTGGTGATCACATCGGCATTATCGCACAGGTAATCAACCAACGCAGCGTCCGGCTGACGGACAAATCCCGGATTATGGGTGCCTTTTTTCACCAGGTTCAGCCACGGGCCTTCAAGATGAAGTCCTAATGCCTGATTCGGGTGTTTCGCCAGGTATTCACGCATCACGCGAACACCTTGTTTCATCAGGTCATCGCTGGTGGTGATAAGCGTTGGCAAATAGTTGGTGCAGCCAGATTTTTCATTGGCTTTCTGCATGATTTCTAGCGTTTCAACGGTCACGGCTTCTGCCGTATCGTTAAACTGTACGCCGCCGCAGCCGTTCAGCTGTACATCAATAAAACCGGGGGAAACAATGGCCCCATTCAGTGAGCGCTGTTCGATCCCTGACGGTAATTCAGCCAGTGGGCAAACGCTGTCGATCAGGCCATTGGCGACAACAATCGCATGGTCATCAAGAATTTCGTGACCGGTAAAGATCCGGCCCTGGGTTAAAGCATACATTCCGACCCCCGATTTCAAAAAAATGCCGCCCTGCAACTTATCGACAGGGCGGAGACATCAATTACAGACCTTTAATATTTTCCGCTTCTAACTCGTTGAAGTATTTCAGCGTCTTCACTTTCAGTTCCATGGTGGAAGGCTCATCGCAGACCACAACGGCTTTTGGATGCAGCTGCAGGCAACTGATGGTCCACATGTGGTTAACGTTGCCTTCAACGGCGGCTTGCAGCGCCTGTGCTTTTTGGTGGCCCAGAACCAGGATCATCACTTCTTCAGCATCCAGCAGGGTGCCCACGCCAACGGTCAGCGCATATTTAGGCACCTGGCTTACGTCGCCGTCAAAGAAGCGTGAGTTAGCAACACGTGTGTCGTGAGTCAGCGTTTTGATGCGGGTACGGGAAGCCAAAGAGGAAGCAGGTTCGTTGAACGCGATGTGACCATCGTTGCCTACACCGCCCATAAACAGGTGGATTTTACCGTAAGAACGGATTTTTTCTTCATACTGACGGCATTCTGCATCAATATCCGGCGCGTTACCATTGAGGAGGTTGATGTTTTCTGCTGGAATATCAACGTGATCAAAGAAATTGCGGTGCATAAAGCTGTGGTAGCTTTCCGGATGCTCTTTCGGCAGGCCAACATATTCGTCCATGTTGAAAGTAACAACATGCTTGAAGCTCACCTGGCCCGCTTTGTGCATTTCAACCAATGCTTTATAAGCTGTCAGCGGAGTACCGCCAGTCGGCAGGCCCAGAACGAACGGACGATCTGCCGTTGGTTTGAACGCGTTAATACGGTTAACGATATGGCGAGCAGCCCATTTGCCGACTTGTTCAGCGGTATTCAGGGGGATCAGTCTCATTCTTCACCTCAAAAGTAAATGTAAGCAATTGGCGGATTGAGTCTCTGTGCAGTATTAAGCGTAACCTGGTTTTGCATCGGTAAGGATCAATCCGTTTCGATTTTTTGAATGATAAAATAAGTTTTCGTAGTTAGCCAGTGAAAGGGAGGGTTAATAACGATATTTGGTGACAGAAATCACAAAAAACATGCGTTTAATTTGCGATACGAATTAATTTTTCACACACTCTGAATGTAGATGAATGGTTAATATCGTTGTTCCAGAATCTTGCTGTCAGGAATGGTCGCACAATAAAAATATGGCTTCAAAGAAGCCTAATCGGGGTCTCGTAGGGGGAATAAAATGAATATTTTAGGTTTTTTCCAGCGGCTGGGTAGGGCGTTACAGCTCCCCATCGCTGTGCTGCCAGTCGCGGCACTGCTGCTGCGATTCGGCCAACCAGATTTACTTAACGTACCCTTCATCGCGCAAGCGGGTGGGGCCATCTTTGATAACCTCGCGTTAATATTTGCGATCGGTGTTGCTTCCAGCTGGTCAAAAGACAGTGCAGGTGCAGCAGCACTGGCAGGTGCGGTCGGTTATTTCATATTGACCAAAGCAATGGTTACCATTAACCCTGCAATCAATATGGGCGTGCTGGCTGGTATCATCACCGGTTTGGTCGGCGGTGCCGTGTATAACCGCTGGTCTGGTATCAAACTGCCTGACTTCCTGAGCTTTTTTGGCGGCAAACGCTTTGTGCCGATCGCCACTGGCTTCTTCTGTCTGGTGCTGGCTGCTATCTTCGGTTACGTATGGCCACCGGTACAGAACGCCATCCATGCGGGTGGTGAGTGGATCGTGGGCGCTGGCGCGCTGGGTTCCGGTATCTTTGGTTTCATCAACCGTCTGCTGATCCCAACCGGTCTGCATCAGGTGCTGAATACTATCGCCTGGTTCCAGATTGGCGAATTTACTAACGCTGCAGGTACCGTATTCCACGGTGACATCAACCGCTTCTACGCGGGTGACGGCACTGCGGGTATGTTCATGTCTGGCTTCTTCCCGATCATGATGTTTGGTCTGCCGGGTGCGGCGCTGGCGATGTACTTCGCGGCTCCGAAAGCACGTCGTCCGATGGTTGGCGGTATGCTGCTGTCCGTTGCGATCACCGCGTTCCTGACCGGTGTTACCGAGCCGCTGGAATTCCTGTTCATGTTCCTGGCTCCACTGCTGTACCTCCTGCACGCACTGTTAACGGGTATCAGCCTGTTCGTTGCAACACTGCTGGGGATCCACGCAGGCTTCTCCTTCTCCGCAGGTGCTATCGACTACGTGTTGATGTACAACCTGCCGGCAGCAAGTAAGAACGTCTGGATGCTGGTCGCTATGGGCTTGGTGTTCTTCGTCATCTACTTTGTGCTGTTCAGCGCGGTTATTCGTATGTTTAACCTGAAAACGCCGGGCCGCGAAGATAAAGAAGACGATATCGTTACTGAAGAAGCCAACAGCAACACTGAAGAAGGTTTGGCTCAACTGGCAACCAACTACATTGCAGCGGTTGGCGGTACTGATAACCTGAAAGCGATTGATGCCTGTATCACTCGTCTGCGTCTGACCGTTGCCGACTCCGGTCGCGTAAACGATGCGATGTGTAAGCGTTTAGGTGCATCGGGTGTAGTTAAGCTGAACAAGCAAACTATCCAGGTCATCGTGGGTGCGAAAGCCGAATCCATCGGCGACGAAATGAAGAAAGTTGTCGCGCGTGGCCCGGTGGCAGCAGCGTCTGGTGAAAGTGCGCCAGCAGCAGCGGCTCCGGTAGTAAAACCGCAGGCTGTAGCGAACGCAGTCACCGTTGAAGCGCTGGTTTCTCCGATTACCGGTGACGTAGTAGCGCTGGAGCAGGTTCCTGATGAAGCCTTCGCCAGCAAAGCTGTAGGCGACGGCGTAGCGGTGAAACCAACAGATAAAATCGTGGTTGCGCCGGCTGCGGGTACCATCGTGAAAATCTTCAACACTAACCATGCGTTCTGTCTGGAAACTGTTAAGGGCGCGGAAATCGTGGTCCATATGGGCATCGATACCGTAGCGCTGGAAGGTAAAGGCTTCAAGCGTCTGGTTGAAGAAGGTGCGGAAGTTACTGCAGGGCAACCGATTCTGGAAATGGATCTGGAATTCCTGAACGCTAACGCACGTTCCATGATAAGCCCGGTTGTGTGCAGCAACAGCGATGATTTCGGCGCTCTGGTCATTAAAGCCGAAGGTCATGTGGTTGCTGGTCAAACACCACTGTATGAGATTAAAGGTAAATAACTGCTCCTGAGTAAAGTGAGTTAAGTGCCTTAAGCGGCGGGGGATATTCCTCCGCCGCTTTTTTTTGCAGCAAATGCCCTCATATATCCTGTTGAAACACCTTTTTTGTGCAACTAATAGTTGTCTCCTGACGTCGCTTATAAGATCATACTCCGTTATACGTTGTTTACGCTTTGAGGAATCCACGATGAGTGAGGCTGAAGCCCGCCCGAGTAACTTTATTCGTCAGATCATCGATGAAGATCTGGCCAGTGGTAAGCACACCACTATCCATACCCGTTTTCCGCCGGAGCCAAATGGCTATCTGCACATTGGCCACGCGAAATCCATTTGTCTGAACTTTGGCATTGCGCAAGATTACCAGGGCCAGTGCAACCTGCGTTTTGATGATACGAACCCGGTTAAAGAAGATATCGAGTACGTTGAGTCGATTAAAAACGACGTTGAATGGTTAGGTTTCCACTGGACTGGCGACATTCGCTACTCTTCGGATTACTTCGATCAGCTTCACGCCTATGCGGTAGAGCTTATTAATAAAGGCCTGGCGTACGTTGACGAACTGTCAGCGGACGAAATCCGCGAATACCGCGGCACGCTGACTGCGCCTGGCAAAAACAGCCCGTACCGCGATCGTAGCGTCGAAGAGAACCTGGCGCTGTTCGAAAAAATGCGTACCGGTGGCTTTGAAGAAGGTAAGGCCTGTCTGCGCGCGAAAATCGATATGGCTTCGCCGTTTATCGTGATGCGCGATCCGGTGCTGTACCGCATTAAGTTCGCCGAACACCACCAGACCGGCAACAAATGGTGCATCTACCCGATGTACGACTTTACCCACTGCATCAGCGATGCGCTGGAAGGCATTACGCATTCCCTGTGTACGCTGGAGTTCCAGGATAACCGTCGTCTGTACGACTGGGTGCTGGACAACATCACCATTCCGGTTCATCCACGCCAGTACGAATTCTCGCGCCTGAATCTGGAATATACCGTGATGTCCAAGCGCAAGCTGAACCTGCTGGTGACCGACAAGCACGTTGAAGGCTGGGACGATCCGCGTATGCCGACGATTTCTGGCCTGCGTCGTCGTGGTTACACCGCTGCCGCGATCCGTGAGTTCTGCAAACGCATTGGCGTGACCAAGCAGGACAACACCATTGAGATCGCTTCTCTGGAATCCTGTATCCGCGAAGATCTGAACGAAAACGCCCCGCGCGCAATGGCAGTTATCGATCCGGTGAAACTGGTTATCGAAAACTATCCGCAGGGTGAAAGTGAACTGGTCACCATGCCTAACCATCCGAACAAACCGGAAATGGGCAGCCGCGAAGTGCCATTTAGCGGTGAAATTTGGATCGATCGTGCAGACTTCCGTGAAGAAGCGAACAAGCAGTACAAGCGTCTGGTGATGGGCAAAGAAGTACGCCTGCGTAATGCTTATGTGATCAAAGCCGAACGTGTTGAGAAAGATGCGGAAGGGAATATCACCACCATTTTCTGCACCTACGATGCCGATACCCTGAGCAAAGATCCGGCCGATGGTCGTAAAGTTAAAGGCGTTATTCACTGGGTGAGCGCGTCCCATGCGCTACCGATTGAAATCCGTCTGTACGACCGTCTGTTTAGCGTGCCAAACCCAGGTGCGGCGGAAGACTTCCTGTCCGTTATTAACCCGGAATCGCTGGTCATTAAGCAGGGGTACGGTGAACCGTCGCTGCAGGCAGCGGTTGCAGGTAAAGCGTTCCAGTTTGAGCGTGAAGGTTACTTCTGCCTGGACAGCCGTTATGCAACGGCTGATAAGCTGGTGTTTAACCGTACCGTTGGTCTGCGTGATACGTGGGCTAAAGCGGGCGAATAAGCTGCAACACATCCTCTCTAAACGCCGCTTCATGCGGCGTTTTTTTTCGCAAAAAAACCGTGAAACAGGCTCCATTTGCGGAGCGAATTAATTACATGCTTGTAATAATGGCTTAGCTGAATGTTTTTGCGTTTAAATAACTTACCTCAATGTGAAATGGGCTGAAACCGATTTCATCTCCATGGAAAACAAGCGCTTTTTTCATTTTTTCAACGCTTTTTTATCTCCCAATGAAAATGTAACAGAAAGCAATGAAATATGTGCGGTTGCTCATACTATTACATACTCGTTACAGAAAGAGATTGATAATTCGCGTCGCGAAAAATAGTCTATTCATTGTAGTCACTGAGGTTTTCTTGGCGCTACTTTTTTAATTTTTGTTTTTTCGCTGACCGCTTTTATCGGCAGCATTTTATATGTCAAAGAGGATTAACATATGCGTACGTTTAGTGGCAAACGTAGTACGCTGGCGCTGGCTATCGCCGGTATCACAGCAATGTCGGGCTTTGTTGTCGCTCCCCAGGTACACGCCGAAGGATTTATTGATGACTCAACCTTAACCGGCGGCATCTATTACTGGCAGCGTGAGCGTGACCGTAAAGATGTGACCGATCATGACAAATACAAAACCAACCTTTCTCACTCCACCTGGAACGCTAACCTCGACTTCCAGTCCGGTTATGCGGCCGATATGTTTGGTATTGATATCGCAGCATTCACCGCTATTGAAATGAACGAAAGTAGCGAAAGCGGCCATCCAAACGAAATCGCATTCTCTTCCAAAAATAAAGGCTATGACGAGGATTACTCCGGCGATAAGAGCGGGATTAGCCTTTATAAAGCAGCAGCTAAATTTAAATACGGCCCAACCTGGGCCCGCGCCGGTTACATTCAGCCAACCGGCCAGACTCTGCTGGCACCGCACTGGAGTTTTATGCCAGGTACCTATCAGGGTGCTGAAGCTGGTGCCAACTTCGACTATGGTGATGCCGGCGCGCTGAGCTTCTCCTATATGTGGGCTAACGAATATAAAGCACCGTGGCACACCGAAGTTGATAAATTCTATCAGGCGGATAAAAAGACCAGCGTTGATTACCTGCACTCGATTGGCGCGAAATATGACTTCAAAAATAACCTGTTGCTGGAAGCGGCATTTGGTCAGTCTGAAGGTTATGTCGATCAGTACTTCGCAAAAGCCAGCTACAAATTCGATTTAGGCGGTAACCCATTTACCACCAGCTACCAGTTCTACGGTGCACGCGACAAAGTTGATGATCGTACCGTGAACGATATTTATGATGGCACAGCCTGGCTGCAAGCGTTGACCTTTGGCTACAAAGTGGCGGAAGTCGTTGACCTGCGTCTGGAAGGGACCTGGGTTAAAGCGGACGGCCAGCAGGGTTACTTCCTGCAGCGTATGACCCCAACCTACGCCTCTTCGAACGGTCGTCTGGATGTCTGGTGGGATAACCGTTCTGACTTTAACGCCAACGGTGAAAAGGCAGTCTTCTTCGGCGCAATGTATGACCTGAAAAACTGGAATCTGCCGGGCTGGGCGGTAGGCGCCTCCTATGTTTACGCATGGGATGCTAAGCCATCAACCTGGCAGCTTAACCCGGATGCGTACTACGACAAAAACCGGACTATCGAAGAGTCTTCTTACAGCCTGGATGCGGTCTATACCCTGCAGGACGGTCGTGCGAAGGGCACCATGTTTAAGCTGCACTTCACTCAGTACGACAACCATTCAGACATTCCGAGCTGGGGCGGTGGTTACGGCAACATGTTCCAGGATGAGCGCGACGTGAAGTTCATCGTTATTGCTCCGTTCACCATCTTCTAATGCCAACAGCGGCAGGCCGGGTGCCTGCCGCCTCGTTGAGGAAAGTGTTATGAAAAAACTGATACTCATCGCCGTTATGGCATCAGGGCTGGTGGCGTGTGCGCAATCTCCTGCGCCGAAAGAAGACAGCCGTCTGAAAGAAGCCTACAGTGCGTGTATTAATACCGCTCAGGGTTCGCCGGAGAAAATTGAAGCCTGCCAAAGTGTGTTAAATGTGCTGAAGAAAGAAAAACAGCACCAGCAGTTTGCCAATGAAGAAAGCGTACGCGTGCTGGATTATCAGCAGTGTATCCAGGCCACGCGCACGGGTAACGGTCAGTCCGTTAATGCTGATTGTGACAAAGTCTGGCAGGAAATACGCAGTAAGAATACTGCGCAGTGAATCGAGAAATGAAAAAGACGACGGGCGGAGAAATTTCCGCCCGTTTGCATTTCAGAGCTTATGTTCCACTGGTTGATAACCCCGACTCAGCCGGACAAACAGCATTGCCGTGGCGGCGAGTCCGCAAAGCGCCGCGCACATCAGCCACCATCCCGGTGAGCTTTTATCCCCGGTTAGCTGAACCAGCGCCGTGGATATGACCGGCGTTAGGCCGCCAAAAATCGCCGTGGCAAGACTGAATGCCAGTGAAAAGCCCACCGTACGCACATAGACCGGCATCACCTCGGTGAGTGCGGCTACCATTGCCCCGTTATACATCCCAAAAAAGAACGAGAACCAAAGCAGGACCAACGTCATGCGCGTAAAATCTGGTGCGGCGGTGAGCCAGTGCATTACCGGCCAGGTGGTGATCAGTGCGAGTACGGTAATCCCCATTAACACCGGACGACGACCAATTCGGTCAGAAATTGCCCCGCCAATCGGCAGCCAGATAAAGTTAGAAATACCGACCAGCATGGTGACGACCAGGCTGTCGCGAGCGCTCAGGTGGAGTACAGCCCTGCCGTAGGTCGGGGTGTAGACGGTAATGAAATAGAACGTCGTAGTGGTCATCGCTACCAGCAGCGTACCCGCAGCAATGAGTCGCCAGTTTTTGATGATAGTGGTGAAAATTTCCCTGGTGTCGGGACGATGTGTTCGTTGTAAAAATGCGTCTGTTTCCTGAAGCGAGCGGCGTAGCACGAAGATCAAAGGAATAATCATGCAACCAATAAAGAAGGGAATGCGCCAGCCCCATTCAGAGATCTCATCGTGTCCCAGCGTGGCATTCAGGCCGTAGCCAATCAACGCCGCCACCACAATGGCGACCTGTTGGCTGGCGGACTGCCAGCTTGTGTAAAAGCCTTTATTGCCAGGTGTGGCGATTTCAGACAGATAAACCGAGACGCCGCCCAGCTCCACGCCCGCGGAGAAGCCCTGTAATAATCGGCCGAGCAATACCAGCGCGGGGGCCAGCAGACCAATACTATGATAACCGGGTACCAGGGCAATCAGCAGGGTACCGCAGCCCATAATGGCCAGCGTCACCATCAGCCCTTTCCTGCGACCAATTCTGTCGATGTAAGCGCCCAGCACAATTGCGCCAACCGGCCGCATTAAGAAACCCGAGCCGAAAACAGCAAAGGTCAACATTAGCCCGGCAAATTCACTCTCCGCAGGAAAGAAAGTCCTGGCAATATAGGTGGCGTAAAAACCGAACAGAAAAAAGTCGAACTGTTCGAGAAAATTACCGCTGGTTACCCGCAGTATTGCGCCGAAAGTTCCGGCACGCGATGGTTGTTGTGTCATTGGGTTTGCTCCACTGTCTTATCATAATATTTATAGAGGTAAGAGTTTGCGGGTTAGTTGCCTGTGACCCCCGCCTGTTTGCCGCGCCGTTTCTCAATCGCCCACTTGAGTAAGGCTGCGCAGCGGTAAAATCCATGGGCAAATTTTCCGTAAGGAATGGTCAGAAAGAGCGCCATGACCACGCCGAGGTGAATGGCGAGTAAAATAGCCATCCAGGACGAGTCTCTTCCTGCCAGCAGGGCTAAACCGGTCAGACTGGTCAGCAGCAGCAGCAAAATAAAACCGCGATCCATCGGTTTTTGCCGTGCATCTCCATGTAGCGGTGAGCGCTTGAGATTGAGCCATAGCAAGCCAGCCGGGCCGACAACCAGGCCAATTCCTCCCAACGTGCCCAGCATGACCGGAACGCTGAAGAACGGATAGGGTGCTTCTATGCCGGCAAAGTAGTGATAGCCCGTTGCCACCACGGTGGCGGCAAAGCAGAGTAGAAAACCGTAGAAGGTGAAGTGATGGAAACGGCGGCGCATCAGGGTGAAGGCATCATCTGCTTCGTTACAACCTTTGCCGTGCCCACCATCGAGATACTTCAGCGTCAGCGCATCGTGTGAAGCTTGAGCAATTTCGACGGAACGTGGCATACCGGGAGAGATCTCGCGCCAGAAGCGGATAACGCCCGCCATCAGCAGACCTGTCGCCAGAATAAATACCGAACCAAACATCCAGGCCAGCAGGTTATGCGGGAAAATTTGGTAGAAATCTCCGGCCAGCGGTGGATGGAGTAACGAGCCTGTTAAGCCTATGGCGAGGAGTAAAAACAGGATCAGACCGAAAACCAGCGCCAGCGTCACGGTAACGCCTGCACGACGATAAAGCGCGCCAAAGGCGGCAGGTTGCGCGTAGTGCTGATAGGTTTCAAGCCGGACTTCCGCCATCGCCTTCGGCACGTTGATGGCAAACTCATGAGGCGGGGCATACTGACAGGCGTGCAGGCAGGCACCGCAGTTATGGCACAAGTTCGCCAGATAATTGATATCCGCTTTACCGAATTCCAGGCGTAGCGTCATGGCCGGGAACACGGCGCAAAATCCTTCACAATAGCGACAGGCGTTGCAAACCTGCATCACGCGTTCAACTTCCGCTTCCGGTTCGGTGATAATTTGTGCTTCGATGATCAGTTTCTCAAGCGGTTTCATGACGTGCCTCCTTACGTGCGGCCAGCGCGGCCTCTTTTCCGGCAATACGACCAAAGGTTGTGCCGATTGACATGCCCACGCCTGCGGTATAGCCCTTGCCCAGCACGTTGCCTGCCATCATCTCTCCGGCGACGAACAGGTTACGGCTTGGCTGCCCGGCAAAGTGTACGGCAGCGCGCTCATTCACTTTTAACCCGAGATAGGTGAAGGTGATCCCTGGCCGTAGGGCATAGCCGTAGTAAGGTGGCTGGTCCAGCGGCCGCGCCCAGTGTGTTTTCGCGGGGGTTAACGTTTTGGTCGTACAATTATCCAGAACCGTATGGTTGAACTGGCCGGGCTGGCAGGCGTTGTTGTACTCCTCCACGGTGTGGGTTAAGCATTCGGCATTCAGCCCCAACTGATGAGCCAACTCCGCCAGCGTATTGGCCTGCGCGCCGGGAAAAACGGGGGGCATGAAGTGGCCAATGGCTTTACTGTCGATAATGGAGTATCCAATCTGCCCCGGCTGCTGGGCGACCAGACGACCCCAAATGGCGTAGCGTTTAGGCCAGAAATCTTCGCCTTCATCATAGAAACGCTCAGCGTCACGGTTGACAACTATGCCGAGCGAAACGCAGTCTACGCGGGTACAAATCCCGCCGTCATATAATGGCGCTCTGGCGTCAATGGCTACGCAGTGTGACTGGGAGGGTTCGCCGATGATGTCCGCCCCTGCATCCATCATAAATTTGAGCAATACGCCCTGATTAAAACGCGTGCCACGAATCAGAAAGTTATCCGCAGGCCACTCGCCGCGGGCATTTTCCCCCCAGGCTTCGCGCAACCACTCCCGGTTAGATTCGAATCCGCCAGCAGCAAGCACGCAGGATTTCGCTGTGATACGCTCTTTGCCTGCCAGCGCCGCCACGAACTCGCCGTTGTGCAGTTCAAGCGCCTGCACCGGTGTGTTATAGCGGATTTGCACGCCCAGCTTTTCTGCGCTGCGATAATAGGCATTGACGAGAGCTTTGCCGCCCCCCATAAAAAAAGCGTTGGTTCGCGCCACGTGTAGAGCGCCAGAGAGTGGAGGCTGAAAATTGACGCCGTGCTGGCGCATCCAGTCGCGACACTGTGATGAGGTACGGATCACCAGACGCGCCAGGGCTTCGTTGGTATTTCCTTCTGTTACGCGCTGCAGGTCTTGCCAGAACTCCTCTTCCGGATAGCTTTCCACCAGCACATCCTGCGGCGCATCATGCATACAACGCAGATTACGCGTGTGTTGGGAATTTCCCCCACGCCATTCCCGGGGAGCCGCTTCGAGTAGTAAAACGGAAGCGCCTTGCTCCCGGGCGGTAAGGGCAGCGCATAAGGCAGCATTGCCACCGCCAATCACCAGAACATCAACCATCGTATACTCCATTACCATTTAACTAATTGTTAAATTTGTAATTGAAATGTATACGTACGGCTTGTGCGGGCGCTATGACGTAGCGCTAAAGTGGGCTTTAGTTATTGTAAAGGATGGCGCCTGGCCAGCTTCCTGCTTCTACCAGTTGATGCATCACTTTCGTCAGCACCACGCGGGCAGCGAGGCCCGCCGGGGTGAGCTCATCGTCAGAGAGGCTCACCAGAAAGTTGGGGCGGCTAAGTATCGGATTATGGACGCCGATCACTCTTAGCGTCTCTTTATCGAGATGAGAAATCGCCGCTCCGGGTTGAAGAGTGGCGCCAATGCCACTACGCACGGCGCGCATCAGCAGCGCCAGGCCATCAATTTCTGTAGCGATCTCAATGTTCAGCGTGTGTTCCTGACAAATTGCGTCCAGCCTGCCGCGCAGACCGTGACCTGGGCTTGGCATTATCAATGGAATACTCGCCAACTGGGCAGGAGCAATATTGTCATCGGCAATACCAGCCAGTAGGGCGTGGGTCCCAATCAAAAACAGCCGTTCTTCGAGAATCGGTCTGGCACTCCAGCGCAGGATCTTTTCTTTTTGAAACACTACAGCCAGATCAATCTGGCGGGTATTAATCATCCGTTCCAGATTACCAGAGAGACTTTCCACCACGTGAAGGCGAACATCGTTATAGCTTTCCCGCATGGCGTGAATAAAAGGCATACCGAGAACGGAAGCGGTACTGGGTGCCATGCCGACGCTGACGTGTCCAGAAAGCCGGGACTCTCGTGCAGCGAGGATCGCATCGTCTGCGTGACGGAGCGCCAGCTGTGCCTGGGAGTAAAAAGCCAGTCCGGCGCTGGTAGGCGTCACGCCTCGCGAGGTGCGCTGCAGCAGGCGAATAGCGAGTTCGTTTTCCAGACGCGACATTTGCTGGCTGAGTGCCGAAACCCCGATATTGAGATCGAGCGCCGCGCTACCCATGCTGCCGGTTTCTACAATGCGCACAAAATAGCGTAGTTGGCGAAGTTCCATTTCGATTCTCCGGAAGGGGCAATTGATTTTTACATTAAAGCAACACAGGAACAGAGGGAAGGGGAAAAGGGCAGGTAACGCCCATAAAAAAAGCCAACCGGAGGGTTGGCTTTTCAGAAAGCATTACATTATTTGCCGTCGTGGGCGTGCTCATCTTCGCGGCAATCGCCTTCGGCGCAGTGACCGTAAAGATAGAGGCTATGGTTAGTTAAGCGAATGCCATGTTTAGCCGCAATCTCACGTTGGCGGGCTTCGATGGAATCATCGCTGAACTCGACCACTTTGCCGCAGTCAAGGCAGATGAGGTGATCGTGATGATGCTGTTGAGTCAGTTCGAAGACGGATTTACCACCTTCAAAATTATGGCGGGTCACGATACCGGCATCATCAAACTGGTTCAGCACGCGATACACGGTCGCCAGACCAATTTCTTCACCCATATCGATCAGGCGTTTGTATAAGTCTTCCGCACTGACGTGATGGTTATCCGGTTCCTGAAGAACTTCCAGAATTTTTAAACGAGGAAGCGTTACTTTCAGGCCAGCCTTCTTTAATGCGGTATTGTTGTCAGTCATGCGGAATCTGTCCTGTAGCTAAACGATTCACTTCATTAACAGAAGTGACAGAAATTGCACTTGAGATAATGCGTATCATTATAGAACTGCCATGGCTAAATGAAAACTGCAAGTCTCTGGCATATATTGTTAATCAAAACGTGGTATCGCCGACAAACACACTGTGCAACACCCGATTGGCATCCAGCCATTGTACAGGGTCAGACGAAAAAGTTACAAATTTGTAGCAATTATTTTGATTGGTTTTATCTATTGATGCGGCGCAGATGGAAATCTGCGCCGCACGAAATCAGGCATTAATGATTTCGTCGAGGTGCAGCTCTTCAGAGATCTGCTTAACCCATTTTTCTACGCGTTCTGCGGTCAGTTCAGGCTGGCGATCTTCATCGATAGCCAAACCGACAAAGTGGTCATCGTCAGCCAGGCCTTTGGACGCTTCAAAGTGATAACCTGCCGTCGGCCAGTGACCAACGATGGTTGCACCGCGCGGTTCGATGATGTCGCGAATGGTACCTAAGGCATCGCAGAAATATTCTGCGTAATCTTCCTGGTCGCCACAGCCGAACAATGCAACCAGTTTGCCGTTAAAATCAATATCTTCGAGGGTAGGGAAGAAGTCATCCCAGTCACACTGCGCTTCACCGTAATACCAGGTTGGGATGCCTAGCAGCAGAATGTCATAACCTTCGAGGTCTTCTTTGCTGCTTTTTGCAATGTCATGAACATCGGCAACGTCTTTACCAAGCTGTTTTTGAATCATTTTTGCGATGTTTTCGGTATTACCGGTGTCGCTGCCGAAAAAGATGCCAGTGATTGCCATGAGTTAAATAACCTCTTGAAACTTATTGAAATGGTGGTGGCGCATTGCCCACGGATAAGGGCAATCATAGCAGAACAGTCAGGCATGCGGAAACAGCAAACACGCAGGACTGCACTCTGTGCTACACGATTTATGATTTAGAGCAGAAATTCAGACTATGCCTGACCGCGCAATGTGGTGAGTTGATTCATCAGCATTTCTTCGATGAGTTCACTGCGACTCATGTTGCGTGCCTCGGCCAGCTCGTTCAGAGCATCAACGGCATCAGCGTTCAGTTTCAGTTCGACACGCTTAAGCCCGCGAACTTTATCGCGTTTAAGCTGATTACGTTTGTTAATACGTAACTGTTCATCACGCGAGAGCGGATTGGTTTTGGGTCGTCCCGGGCGACGCTCCTGCGCGAACAGATCTAATGTCGTACGGTCCGTTTGTTCTTTGGCCATGATCTTGGTGACTTCGGGGAAACAATCAGCCAGGCGTCTGCCCGGATGGATAGCGCGCCATAATACATCAGCAGGGGAGACACGCCAACGCCCACGCGCGTAATCGCGCGCAGACGCTGAGTTTTTAATCAGTTAGCCTGCTCGTTCAGATAACGACGGATGGCACGCAGCACCGCCTCCGGTTTTTCCGCATGTACCCAATGCCCCGCGCCAGTAATAACATGCGCCCGAGCCTGCGGGAATTGCGCCAGCAGCTGTTCGCGATACGCTTCGGTAACATACGGTGAGTTGCCGCCTGGGATAAACAACGCCGGGTGCTCCCACGCAGGAATGGTTTCCCAACCGACGATATGAGGATATTGATCCCACAGCACGGGAACGTTAAAACGCCACTCGCCGTCGACGAAAGATTTAAGCAGAAACTGGATTACGCCTTCCTCATGCAGATGTTGACGCATGACGCTGGCCGCCTGCTGACGTGAAGTGGCCTGGGCATCGGTTACGGCATTAATAGCGGTAAAGATCGCATCGTGACGGCGAACATGATAGTCGACCGGCGCAATATCAATAGCCACAAGTCGATCGATACGATCAGGGGCCAGCGCGGTTAACGCCATGACGGCTTTTCCACCCATAGAGTGACCAATAAAGGTCGCCTTCTCTATTTGCTGATCGTCCAGCGTATCCAGCAAATCTTGCGCCATGGCCGGATAATTCATCTCAGGGGAGCGAGGGGAGAGGCCATGATTTCGCATATCGACCTGGATGATATCGTGATCGACCACCAGATCGCGCGCCAGGATCCCCAGGTTATCCAGACTGCCAAACAGGCCGTGAACCAGGACGATGGGAGAATTATTGTGCAGGTTTTGCGCAGATTGCGCTCGGATATTCAATTTCATGGCAAAGTTCTTTTTTTCACACTCACGGGTTAGGGTATCATGTTGACCATTCTGCCACATGGCTGCAACAACTACGGTTACTCTGAGTTTTGCTGGCCACCAGGCTTGACGCTATCCGCTGTTGGGATTTGCCTTTACACTACGTGTGTTTACCCCGACAACTTGTATTCAGCTAAACACTGCACTGGATTAAGATGAAAACGATTGAAGTTGATGATGAACTCTATAGCTATATTGCCAGCCACACCAAGCATATTGGCGAGAGCGCATCCGACATTTTACGGCGTATGTTGAAATTTTCCGCCGCATCACAGCCTGTCACTCCGATAGTCAAGGAAGTCCGCGCTGTGCAACCTGTCGTGGAAGCCAAGCCGGTTAACCCCGTAAAAGATAAAGTGCGCGCGATGCGTGAACTGCTGCTGTCCGACGAATACGCGGAACAGAAGAAAGCAGTAAATCGCTTTATGCTGGTGCTGTCTACACTCTATTCACTGGATCAAAACGCGTTTGCCGAAGCAACGGAATCGTTGCATGGCCGTACGCGCGTTTATTTTGCAGCGGATGAACAGACGCTGCTGAAAAATGGTAATCAAACCAAACCAAAACACGTGCCAGGCACGCCGTACTGGGTGATCACCAACACCAATACCGGCCGTAAATGCAGCATGGTTGAACACATCATGCAGTCAATGCAATTCCCCGCGGAATTGATTGAAAAGGTTTGCGGAACAATTTAATCCTTGCATTAGAAGGACCAGGCAATGGCAATCCACAACCGCGCAGGTCAACCTGCGCAACAGAGTGATTTGATTAACGTCGCCCAACTGACGGCACAGTACTACGTACTGAAACCAACGGCAGGGAACGCTGAGCACGCCGTTAAGTTCGGTACGTCCGGACATCGCGGCAGTGCAGGTCGTCATAGTTTTAACGAGCCGCATATTCTGGCTATCGCTCAGGCGATTGCTGAAGAACGTGCGAAAAACGGGATTACTGGCCCGTGCTATGTGGGCAAGGATACCCACGCGCTGTCTGAACCGGCTTTTATCTCTGTACTGGAAGTGCTGGCGGCGAACGGCGTTGACGTCATCGTGCAGGAAAATAACGGCTTTACGCCAACCCCTGCGGTGTCGAATGCTATCCTGGTCCACAACAAAAAAGGCGGCCCGCTGGCTGATGGCATTGTGATCACGCCGTCCCACAACCCGCCGGAAGATGGCGGCATTAAATACAACCCGCCAAACGGTGGTCCGGCCGATACCAACGTCACCAAAGTGGTGGAAGACAGAGCCAACGCGCTGCTGGCTGACGGTCTGCAAGGCGTGAAGCGCATGTCGCTGGACGCCGCGCTGGCATCTGGTCATGTAAAAGAGCAGGATCTGGTTCAGCCGTTTGTTGAAGGACTGGCTGACATCGTCGACATGGCGGCGATCCAGAAAGCGGGCCTGACGCTGGGTGTCGATCCGCTGGGCGGTTCCGGTATCGAATACTGGAAGCGTATTGCTAAGCACTACAACCTGAACCTGACTATCGTTAACGATCACGTTGATCAAACTTTCCGTTTCATGCATCTCGACAAAGATGGCGCAATCCGCATGGACTGCTCTTCCGAGTGCGCGATGGCGGGCCTGTTGGCGCTGCGCGACAAGTTCGATTTGGCTTTTGCTAACGATCCGGACTACGACCGTCACGGTATCGTCACCCCGGCGGGGCTGATGAATCCGAACCACTATCTGGCGGTGGCGATCAACTACCTGTTCCAGCACCGTCCGCAGTGGGGTAAAGACGTTGCCGTCGGTAAGACGCTGGTGTCATCGGCGATGATTGACCGCGTGGTGAATGATTTAGGGCGTAAACTGGTCGAAGTGCCGGTTGGCTTTAAATGGTTTGTTGACGGTCTGTTCGACGGCAGCTTTGGCTTTGGTGGTGAAGAGAGCGCGGGGGCATCTTTCCTGCGTTTCGACGGTACACCGTGGTCAACCGACAAAGACGGCATCATCATGTGCCTGCTGGCGGCAGAAATTACCGCAGTGACCGGTAAGAATCCGCAGGAGCACTACAACGAACTGGCTGCCCGCTTTGGTGCGCCGAGCTACAACCGCCTGCAGGCAAGCGCGACCTCCGCGCAGAAAGCGGCGCTGTCTAAGTTGTCTCCGGAAATGGTGAGCGCCAGTACGCTGGCGGGCGATCCGATCACCGCACGTCTGACGGCGGCGCCGGGTAACGGTGCTTCTATCGGCGGTCTGAAAGTGATGACTGACAACGGCTGGTTTGCCGCGCGTCCGTCAGGTACGGAAGACGCTTACAAAATCTACTGCGAGAGCTTCCTCGGTGAAGAACATCGCAAGCAGATCGAAAAAGAAGCGGTTGAGATCGTCAGCGAAGTGCTGAAGAACGCGTAAACCGTAGGCCGGATAAGACGCTAGCGTCGCTATCCGGCATGAATAATGAAAAAGCCGGACAGCTAATATGCTGATCCGGCTTTTTTAATTCGGCTTAGATTCACGGCATAAACCGATAACCAATCCCGGTTTCGGTCAGAAAATGACGCGGACGTGCCGGATCCAGTTCCAGCTTCTGGCGCAAATGTCCCATGTAAATTCGCAGATAGTGGCTGTGTTCGACGGCGTTCGGTCCCCAAACCTGATTTAACAACTGGCGTTGCGTTAGTACCTTTCCGGCATTATTTAGCAGTACTGCTAACAGGCGAAACTCAATCGGCGTCAGATGAATCTCTTCATCACCGCGATGTACGAGCCGGGCAGCGATATCTACTTTTACGTTGGAAAAATGCACCACCGGTTCGGGAGAGGCACCGCTGGCGTGGCGACGCAATGCCACACGCAATCGCGCCTGTAGCTCGCCTATACCAAAGGGTTTACTGAGATAGTCATCGGCACCGACATCCAGGGCGGCGATTTTATCGCTTTCTTCGCTGCGGGCTGAGAGCACAATTACCGGTATCGCGCTCCATTGTCGCAGGTCACGAATAAAATCAATGCCGTCACCGTCCGGCAGACCGAGATCGAGAATGATGAGATCGGGTTTTCGCGTGGCGGCGTCCAGCAGACCACGTTGCAGCGTTTCCGCTTCATATACACGCAGGCCATCGGCTTCCAGCGCGGTGCGCAGAAAGCGACGGATAGCCTGTTCATCTTCAACAATCAGTACGTTCGTCACATATCCTCATGAAAATCTTCAAGTTCAGGGGGGATTTCCTGGGGCAGTGTAACACGGAAACATGCTCCTCCCTGTGCGCGATTGTGGACGGAAATTGTACCGCCGTGCACGTCCACAATGGCCTGGCAGATTGCCAGCCCCAGCCCAACCCCCGGCACAGATGACTCTTTGTTTCCCCGGGAAAACTTGTCAAAAACTTGCTGCTCCATACCCGATGGAATGCCGGGGCCATTATCCCAGACGTCCAGTTGCAGGTGTTCGCCATCGACGCTGGCATCAATACCGATTTGCGCCTGTGGACCTGCGTATTTAACGGCGTTTTCCAGCAGGTTAATCAGCACCCGTTCAAAGAGCGGGCCATCGACGTGGATCAGCGTCAACGGTGATGGTAGCGACAAATTAATAGGAGCAGAGAGTCCTGGCTCCAGCATCTGCAGGGCGCTGCCGACCACCTCTTCCAGCGTTAACCACTCTTTCTTAAGATTAAAGCCTCCAGACTGAATTCGCGCCATATCCAGCAGGTTATTAACCAGTCGGGTCGTATTCAGGACGTGCTGGCGAATCTCACTGGCCTGGCGCGCGTGCGGCGATCCTTCGCTGGCCAGATCCAGCGTTAAAATCTCTGCCTGACCGAACAACACCGTCAGCGGCGTGCGTAAATCGTGGGAAAGGGCGGCGAGCAGGGCGTTGCGAATGCTTTCCCGCTCGCTGGCAAACCGGGCCTGCTCTTCGCTGGCGGTCAGCGTCAAACGCTCCAGCGCACTGGCGACCAGTAAAGTGAAAGTTTCCAGCAGGCGTTGCTGTTCGGGGATCATTAGCTGGCGTAAATTTCCCGGTTCCACCACCAGCAGCCCATGCGTTTTATCAGCGCTTTTTAGCGGTAGAATTTGATACGGCACACCCGGTAACGTGTCAGTACCTGCGCCAGCCGGTTGCCCTTTATCAAAGCTCCATTGGGCAATGGCATCATCCCACGGCGTCATGCCCTGTTGATGGGTGAGAGGGGCCAGCTTACCGTTCTCACCGGGCAGTAAAACCTGGCTGCGGGCCTGAAACGTTGAGGCAATAAACTGTTCGCTGGTGGCGGCGATATCCTGTTGACTCCGTCCGACGGCCAGCGCTTTCGACATTTCATACAAATGGCGCGTACGCTGTTCACGATAACGGGCAACTCGCGCCTGATAACGCACTCCAGCGGTCAGATTACCAATAACCAGACCTACCGTTAGCATCACGGCGAAGGTGAGCAGGTACTGGACGTCGGAAACGGCTAGCGTACCGCGTGGGGCAATAAAGAAGAGATCGAAGCTGGCGACGTTAATAAAAGTTGCCAGTACTGACGGCCAGCGTCCGTAAAAGAGGGCGATAACTACCACACCCAATAAATAGATCATCACCAGGTTGGCGGCGTCAAAGGCCATCAACCACTGCATGGCAATTAACGTAATAATGGCGCACAGCGCGACGGCAACTACACAACCCTGGATTTGTACCCGCCATTTATCCTTAAAGGTGCGGTTATCTGCAGTTTGTAGCACAGGGCGCGAAGGTGGCTCATCGAGCGCAACAATCATCAGGTCGAGATCCGGTGCGCGATGGGCCAGTTTCTCAGCAAAGGAATCACTGCGCCACCAGCGTCGTGTAGTCGGACGTCCGAGGACAATTTTTCCCAGATTATGCTCACGGGCGTAGCGGATTACCGCTTTGTCTTCAGCGGGATCGGAAAGGGTGGCGGTTTCTGCACCCAGCTCCTGGGCTAACCGCAGAGCGCTTAAAATTGCGCGGCGCTGTTTTTCGGGCAGTCGGTGCAGCGCTGGCGTTTCGACATACACTGCATGCCATACGCTGCCGAGGCGCGCTGCCAGACGCGCGGCGGCACGCACCAGCTTTTCGCTACCGGTGTTGTGTCCAATACACAGCAATATGGCGTCGCGGGTATGCCAGACTTTCTCCTCTCCCGGACGTCCACGCCAGGCACGCATCTGATCGTCAACCCGATCGGCCGTGCGGCGCAGGGCCAGCTCACGTAGCGCGATCAAGTTCCCTTTGCGAAAGAAATGCTCGATAGCTCTTTCCGCCTGACCGGCGATATAGACCTTGCCTTCATTCAGGCGTTGGCGCAAATCGTCGGGGGGAAGATCGACCAGCACCACATCGTCGGCGGCATCGAAAAAAGGATCGGGCACGGTTTCGCGCACCTGAATGCCGGTAACGCCGCTGACCACATCATTGAGGCTTTCCAGATGCTGCACGTTGACGGTAGTAAAAACGTCAATACCTGCTTCCAGCAGTTCTTCAATGTCTTGCCAACGCTTAGGGTGGCGTGAGCCAGGCGCATTACTGTGCGCCAGTTCATCCATCAAAATGAGCGCCGGACGGCGGGCAAGCGCCGCGTCGAGATCGAACTCGCTGATATGACGACCATGGCGCGCCTGTCGCTTTAGCGGCAGGATGCTGAGACCGTCCAGCAGCGCGGCGGTCTCTTTGCGTCCGTGGGTTTCCACCACGCCAATCAGCACATCTAACCCCTGCGCCCGCAGCCGCTGGGCCTCTGCCAGCATGGCCCAGGTTTTACCGACGCCAGCACACGCGCCGAAGAAAATTTTCAGTTTTCCGCGGTGCGGGGCGGTGGTCTGCTCCAGCAGGCGATCGGGGTCGGGGCGTAAGGGTTCGTTATGCATGTCCTTTTTCTCAGTGCTTATCCAGCGCTAAATTAAGTTCCACCAGGTTCACCACCGGCTGGCCGATAAAACTGACCAACGGCTTTTGCGTGTATTGTGCAACCAGGCGCGTGACCTCTTCAACGCTGAGGTTGCGAGCCTGCGCCACGCGGGGGATTTGCCAGGCCACCGCGGCGGGTGTCAGGTTGTTGTCCAACCCGCTGGAAGACGCCGTTACCAGCTCTACCGGAACGGCAGGACTTGCCTGCGGGTTGGCGGCACGTAGCGCGGCAATTCGGCTTTGCAGCAGTTTATCCAGTTCCGGGTTGCTGACTGCCAGATTGCTGCCGCCTGAAGCCATTGGATTATAGGGCATTTCTGCTGTAGCTGACGGGCGTCCCTGAAAATAACCAGCCGCGGTAAAATGTTGCCCAATGAGCGCAGAGCCGCGAACGACCTGACCTTCACGCAGAAGCGAGCCGTTAGCCTGATGGGGAAACCACCATTGCCCCAGCGCGGTGGTCAACAACGGGTAAGCTCCGCCGGTGATAAGCATCAGGAAAATCAATGTTGATAATGCAGGACGTAATCCACTCATCTGAAACCTCACACCAGACCCAGCAGGGTCAGCAGTAAATCAATTGCTTTGATACCGATAAACGGCACAACCAGACCACCCAGACCATAGATCCACAAATTGCGGCGCAGCATCGCGGACGCGGATAACGGTTTGTAGCTCACGCCTTTAAGCGCCAGTGGGATCAGAAAGACGATAACCAGCGCGTTAAAGATAACCGCGCTGAGGATCGCCGAGTCCGGCGAATGCAGACCCATCACGTTAAGCGCATTGAGCTGCGGATAGGTGGCGGCAAACGCGGCCGGGATAATGGCGAAATACTTCGCCACGTCGTTGGCGATACTGAAGGTGGTCAGCGAGCCGCGCGTCATCAGCATCTGTTTACCAATGTGCACCACTTCAATCAGTTTGGTGGGATTAGAGTCAAGATCCACCATGTTGCCTGCTTCCTTCGCCGCCTGGGTTCCGGAGTTCATGGCGACCGCCACGTCGGCTTGCGCCAGCGCCGGGGCGTCATTGGTTCCGTCGCCGGTCATCGCCACCAGACGACCTTCCGCCTGATACTGACGAATCAGCGCCAGCTTGGCTTCCGGCGTGGCTTCAGCTAAGAAGTCATCTACTCCGGCTTCAGCGGCGATCGCGGCGGCGGTCAAACGGTTGTCGCCGGTGATCATTACTGTTTTGATCCCCATTTTGCGCAGTTGGGCAAAACGTTCTTTGATCCCGCCTTTTACAATATCTTTCAGGGCAATCACGCCCAGCACGCGGGAGCCTTCGGCAACCACCAGCGGCGTAGCGCCAAGGCGTGCGACGTTTTCAACCTTCTGCTCCACGTCGGCAGGGAAGTGGCCGCCGTTGGCTTCGACGTGACGACGAATAGCATCGACCGACCCTTTGCGGATCATACGGTTGTCGATGTTAATACCGCTCATCCGACTTTGAGCGGTAAATGGCACAAAGGTGGCGTGCAGCGATTGTACGTCGCGAATACGCAGATTAAATCGCTGTTTAGCCAGAATCACGATACTGCGGCCTTCCGGGGTTTCATCGGCCAGCGATGAAAGCTGCGCGGCGTCGGCCAGCGTTTTTTCGTCCACGCCCAGGGCGGGCAGAAAATCCGAAGCCTGGCGGTTACCCAGCGTAATGGTGCCGGTTTTGTCCAGTAGCAGTACGTCCACGTCACCCGCCGCTTCAACTGCACGTCCGCTGGTAGCGATGACGTTCGCGCCCAGCATGCGGCTCATCCCAGCGACGCCAATTGCGGAGAGCAACCCGCCGATGGTGGTGGGGATCAGACACACCAACAGGGCAACCAGCACCGTGACACTGACCGCGCTACCGCCCCAGGCGGAGAACGGCCACAGCGTGGCGGTCGCCAGTAGAAAGACGATGGTCAGGGCTATCAACAGGATCGTCAGGGCGATCTCATTGGGCGTTTTACGCCGCTGTGCACCTTCAACCATGGCGATCATCCGGTCGAGGAACGTTTCACCAGGGTTTACGCTGCATTCGATCACCAGCCAGTCGGAGAGGATACGAGTCCCGCCGGTGACGGAGGCAAAATCACCACCGGATTCACGAATGACAGGCGCGGATTCACCGGTAATGGCGCTTTCATCTACCGATGCGCCACCTTCGATGACCTCGCCGTCACACGGGATAATATCGCCAGCTTCCACCAGCACGATATCCCCTTTACGTAAATCATCGGCGGGAACGTGATCCATAGCCGCGCCGTATTTTGGTTCGCGAAGTTTGCGGGCAAAGGCAGTTTTTTTAACGCCTTTCAGACTGTTAGCCTGAGCTTTACTGCGTCCTTCTGCCAGCGCTTCGGCAAAGTTGGCGAACAGAACGGTAATCCACAGCCACAGACTTATCGCGCCGGTAAACCACGGATTGCCTTGCATATGGCCTGTTGCCATTGCCACCGTTAACAGGGTTGTCAGCAGACTGCCCAGCCAGACGATAAACATCACCGGATTGCGCCACTGGGTATGTGGGCTTAATTTTTTCACGGCGTCCATCAGCGCCTGTGCGACCAGAGAGGGTTCGAACAGCGCCAGTTGCTTGCGACTCATAGTCATGTGCTCCGCATCACTCAGTGTAATGACAGGTATTCTGCGACCGGGCCAAGCGCCAGGGCAGGAACAAAGGTGAGGGCGCCAACCAGTAACACCGTACCGATTAACAACCCGACAAACAGTGCACCGTGGGTAGGCAGTGTGCCAGGACTTGCTGGTTGGATCTTTTTACTGACCAGCGATCCGGCAATTGCCATCACGGGAATGATCACGCCGAAGCGGCCTAAGAACATGCACAGGGCCAGCAGACAGTTCCAGAACGGGCTGTTGGCACTTAATCCGGCGAAGGCGCTGCCGTTGTTGTTCGCGGCAGACGATACGGCGTACAACACCTCACTAAAACCATGTGGACCAGGATTGAGCATGGCGCTGCGCCCGGCATCGCTCATCATCGCTATCGCCGTACCGAGTAGCACCAGCGCAGGGGTGACCAGAATCGCCAGCGCGGTCATTTTCATTTCGCGCACGTCTATTTTCTTACCCAGATATTCAGGCGTGCGACCAATCATCAGTCCCGCGATAAACACCGCCAACAACACGAACAGCAGCATGCCGTACAGACCCGAACCGACACCACCGAAGACCAC
This sequence comes from Citrobacter sp. A316, assembly GCF_002042945.1. Lineage (NCBI taxonomy): Bacteria > Pseudomonadati > Pseudomonadota > Gammaproteobacteria > Enterobacterales > Enterobacteriaceae > Citrobacter > Citrobacter sp. A316. The sequence goes on along the minus strand of NZ_MVFZ01000001.1, from coordinate 261,127 downwards.
TTCGCCAATCTGCATTAGCCACATCGGCACCATCCCGCCCAGCGCGGTGAAGGAGTCATGCATCGCATCGACAGCGCCGCAGGATGCGGCTGTCGTCACGACGGAAAACAGACTCGTGGCCAGCACGCCAAAGCGGCTTTCTTTGCCTTCCATATTGATATTGCTGTCTGCACCAAATGCCATCAGGTGCGGGTTGCCTTGAACTTCAGCCCACATCACCACGGCTACGCAGACTACAAATATCAGCGACATGGCCCACAGCAGGGTCCGCCCCTGGCGACGATCGCCCACCACGTCACCAAAGGCAAAACACAGTGCGGTGGGAATCAAAAAGATCGCCAGCATCTGTACCAGGTTGGTCAGCGCAGTCGGGTTTTCAAACGGATGTGATGAGTTAGCGTTAAAGAAACCGCCCCCGTTAGTACCAAGCATTTTAATCGCTTCTTGTGAGGCGACGGGTCCCATCGGCAGCAGTTGTTTCACTCCTTCAAGGGTAGTAATGGGCTGATAGGGCAACACGTTTTGCAGCACACCTTGCTGAATGAAGAACAACGCAATAAGCAATGCAATGGGGAGCAGGATCCACAGCGTAATGCGAACCAGATCGACCCAGGCGTTACCCAGCGTGTTCATACTCTGGCGAGTAAAGGCACGGGCCAGGGCAAAAATCACCGCAATCCCGGTTGCCGCTGACAGGAAGTTCTGCACGGTCAGCCCGACCATCTGGCTGAAGTAGCTTAAGGTGGTTTCACCAGCATAGGATTGCCAGTTGGTATTAGTGACAAAACTCACTGCTGTGTTGAGTGCCAGATCCCACGAAAGCCCTGGTAACTGTTGCGGATTTAGCGGCAGCAGGTTTTGTGCCATCAGCATTGAAAACAGGACCAGCAAACCCAGCACATTAAGTGCGAGGATCGCCAACAGATACTGCCGCCAGTTCATCTCCTGTTGCGAGATGCCCAGACCGCGCCAGAGCAAACTCTCCACGCCAGCCAGGCCCGGCAGGGACGTATTATTGATCAGCCGAGCCAAGCCAAAACCCAGCGGTCTGGCGATGACAAACAACACCAGCAAGAAGCTGGCAATGAGTAAAAATCCTTGGGCCGCCATCAGAACGCCTCCGCATTAATCAGGGCATACACCAGATAACCTAATAATAAAAAGACCAGCACAATGCCGGTTATCACGCCTGCACTCACGGTGCACCTCCAGTGGCATAAATGTGATAACCAGAGCGTAGATTTTTGCTTGCAAAGATTTCGCAAAAATCAGTGGGTAGGGTGTAAAAAAAGTATAAAAATGGCAAAGACCATTATTTAACTAATGATTAGTATTAATTTAACTTTTATGTAACTTAATTACGATTTTTAGCTAAACGGAGCATCAATAGATAAAAATAAGTGGTCGGATGAGTAGCAAAATTACACACAAGGCGGTATTATTTTCATCAGTTAACCAAGTTTATTTTTCCGGTGCGATTCACCGAACAGATATATGGGAGAGGATTATGGACTTTTATAAAGAATATCCAGCACACATTGTTTTCTTGCGCCGTACCTTTGCCGTTGTGGCGGGCGTGCTGGCGCTGCCGGTCATGTTGTTCTGGAAAGACCGCGCCCGTTTTTACAGCTACCTGCACCGCGTCTGGTCCAAAACCAGTGATAAACCGGTGTGGATGGAGCAGGCTGAAAAAGCCACCTGCGACTTCTATTAAGTTGCCGTTTTTGCTCAAGAAAACCGCTAACAGCAATGTGGCGGTTTTTTTATACGCCGCCGTCTACACTTATCTGAGTAATGGATAAGGAGTGGCGATGAGCACGAGAATTCCTGTTGGTATCCGCACCTGTCTGACCACAGAAGCGAGTGAGGCACCTCAGTTCGACGAAAATACATTAATACGTATTTATGCTTTGCACGAATTGCACCGTATGCGTCAGCGAAGATTAACGCGGGGCGCATTAATTGACTATCATACCCGCTACAAACTGGTACTACTGGCGCATTCCCAGCCAGAGTATCGGGAGCTTGGCCCCTTCGTTGCCGCAATCCACGAATGGCAAGATCTCGATGCCTTTTTTATCGAGTATCGCCTACGCTTGACCCATCTGTTATTAAATCCTGCTACCCGGCGTAACCATACCAATGTATTGATGCACGTACAGGGCTATTTCCGCAATCAGCTCGATCTGCGTCAACGTCAGGAACTGACCTCGATAATCGATAACTATCGACGCGAGGCGCAGCCGCTACTTGCACCCTTAATGCTCCTCAAACACTATATGGCTGAGCACCCGAACACCTGGTTGTCCGGGCAACGTTATTTTGAACTCTGGCCTGCGATTTGGCGTTTACAGGGCAATGATTAATTATTATCAGGGAGTGTTATGACCACGCATCTGGTCTGGTTTCGGCGTGATTTACGTCTGCATGACAATCTCGCGCTGGCGGCGGCTTGTCGGGATCGTTCTGCACATGTACTCGCGCTCTATATCTCCACGCCTGAACAGTGGAAGGCGCATGATATGGCCCCACGTCAGGCGGCATTGGTTAACGCGCAGTTGAACGCGTTGCAAACGGCGCTGGCAGAAAAGGGCATCCCGCTTCTGTTTCATGAAGTTGCTGATTTTGCGACCAGCGTGGAAACCGTCATAAACGTCAGCGTAAAACATGGCGTCAGTCGATTATTTTATAACTATCAATATGAAATAAACGAACGCCAGCGTGATGCTGCCGTCGAAAAGTCATTACCTCAGGTGGTGTGCGAAGGGTTTGACGACAGCGTGATCCTGCCTCCGGGGGCGGTCATGACCGGTAATCATGAGATGTATAAAGTCTTTACGCCGTTTAAAAATGCCTGGCTGAAGCGGATAAAAGACGGGATTCCAGAATGTGTCAGTGCGCCGAAGGTGAGAGAATGTAGTGCTCTTGACTCTCCATTAACATCCTTCGCGCTGAGCTACCCGCAGCAAGATTTTGATACGCAGCTGTTTCCGGTAGAAGAAAAATTGACCATCGCGCAATTACGCCATTTTTGCCAGCAGGCCGCCGGAGAATATGAGCAGCAGCGTGACTTTCCGGCGATTGACGGAACCAGTCGATTATCCGCGAGCCTGGCGACAGGTGGACTATCACCGCGCCAGTGCCTGAATCGACTGCTCGCTGAGCAACCTCAGGCGCTTGAGGGTGGGTCAGGCAGCGTCTGGCTGAACGAGCTTATCTGGCGTGAATTTTATCGTCATCTGATGACTTACCATCCGGCGCTGTGTCGGTATCAACCTTTTATTCGCTGGACCGATCGCGTGCAATGGCAGAATAATCCGACGCATTTGCAGGCCTGGAAAACAGGGAATACGGGCTACCCAATTGTGGATGCGGCCATGCGTCAGCTCAACGCCACGGGCTGGATGCATAATCGTTTACGCATGATTACCGCCAGTTTTTTAGTGAAAGACCTGCTGATCGACTGGCGTAAAGGCGAACAATATTTCATGTCGCAACTGATCGATGGCGACCTGGCGGCTAATAACGGCGGCTGGCAGTGGGCCGCCTCAACCGGAACCGACGCCGCACCGTATTTCCGTATCTTTAACCCTACGACGCAGGGCGAAAAATTCGACCGTGACGGTGAGTTTATCCGCCAGTGGGTGCCGGAACTGCGCGACGTGCCGGGTAAAGCCATTCATAATCCGTGGACGTGGGCTGAAAAAGCGCAGGTAACACTAAGTTATCCTCGCCCGATTGTGGATCATAAACAGGCAAGGCTGGCGACGCTGGCGGCATATGAGGCGGCACGTAAGGGATAAGCTCGCAGCGGATTTCTGCGTAAAACCTTCCAGCAGAATGAATATGTTGCAGTGGGGCGCAGTTAGTGCTGAAACTGTTACTTACAGGGTGCGCTAATGACACCCAACTACAGGCGATGTTTAATTACATTCTGCAATCCGGTGATGAATCTCGTTTTAATGAATTCATGCAAGAGATGGCGCAACGGATCCCCCAACACAAGGAGAAGCTGATGACGATTGCCGAGCGTTTACGATTAGATGGATTACAGGAAGGGATGCAGCGAGGACTACAACAAGGATTACAACAAGGAACACGAGAAGCTGCATTACGTATAGCGCAAACCATGTTGGAGCAGGGAATAGATCGCGATATGGTGCTACTGGTTACAGGTCTTTCTGAAGAGGACTTGACTGCCAGTCATGCGTAATTCCCTGAAAAAACAGGCCCGAATCAGATTGCATCATCGGGCCGTACACTCAGGATTCTACCACCAGCGGACGGTTTCTGAACTTAAGCGACTGGTACAGCCAAATCAGCAACACCAGCACCACACAGGCCAGCGCGCCCCAGGTAATTTCACTAAAGACATCAATATAGGCATTGATGGAGTAGTTGATAGCGCCCGCAGCATCAAACGAGCCTTGTGAGGTCTGATCGGCGATAACACCTGCCAGGTAATTGGCGATGGCTCCGGAAAGCAGCATATAAATGCCAGTTAATACGCCGGTAACACCAGGGATCTCAATACGCGTAATTTGTGACATTGCCACCGGATCGATAAACAGTTCGGCAAAGCCCATGACCGCCAACCCAAGTACCATCAGCGGCATGGAAGAGTGGCCGTAAGCTGCGGACCAGCGAGCGCTCAAGGTTAGAATACAGAACCCAGCGCTCATTAAGCCGAGGCCAAGGGCAAATTTACCCCAGATACGTACGGTACGATTGCCACTCACGCTCTCTTTGACTACCCATGCCAGCACGATACCGCACAGCATCACGGCAAAAGCGTTAACCGACTGGAACATCGCAGTTGGGACGGAATACCCCATGATATCGCGGTTAACGAAGCGGTCGATATACAGGCTAATCGAGCTGCCGCCCTGTTGAGCAAAGGCCCAGAACAACAGGCTGAAGAAGGTCAGGGTGACGATAAGCCCCAGTTCTTTGCGCTGTTTCTGCGTCTGTGCCTGGCGGTAAATCTTTGCCAGAACCGCCAGACCAATAATGGTGGCAACGATCAGGGCGTAAACGGACCACTCTTTCCAGAACAGGACAGTAATAAGCAGCGGTGCAGCAACCAGCAGAACTAACAGCCAGGCCCAGTTTGGCAGAATAAAAGTTTTAGCACACAGAACGGCCTTGTTGACGCCGGTGGTGTGGGCGAAATGGCGATTACCACATAAGAAAATCACCAGTCCTGCCAGCATGCCGATGGCAGCCAGCGCAAAGCCCATCGCCCAGCTGTATTCTTCCTGCACGTAGCCACAGGCAATTGGTGCGATGATCGAACCGATGTTACCGGCAGCGTACAGTAGAGAGAATCCACCGTCGCGACGCGGGTCTTCAGGTTGATACAACTCGCCCAGCAGGCAACTGATATTTGATTTAAACAGACCGTAGCCGCAGACAATTATCGCCAGCGACAAATAGAGGAACGCCGGGGCCATTTCGCTGGCACCCAATACCAGATGTCCCACCGCCATTAGAAATGCGCCGATCATCACCGCCATTCGATTGCCGAGCACTTTATCGGCCAGGTATCCCCCGAGAATAGGGGTGACATAGACCAGCGAGCAGTAGGCGCTGAACAGTTCATATGCGTGATTATCGTCGTACTTAAGCTGATTGGTGAGATACAGGATCAGCAGCGCACGCATGCCGTAAAAACTGAAGTATTCCCAGATTTGTAGCGCGACAACGTAGTAAATCGCCCGTGGTTGAGATGCTTGTTTATTCATTATTTTCTCGAAGTAAATGCCTCGCGACTGGCTGAACGTGCTGCGCGAGTGTGTTTCCTTAAAGTTGTAACTTTGATACAGATCTGATTATTTTTGCAATATGCTGTCTGATTGCATAAATATACATGAATTAGATCGGGTGGTGGTAAGCAAATTACGTTCAAAGCGGGAGTGATTGTTTCTTGATGTGTCAGTGAAATGGCTATCGACGAACGCAGGCGGGGACGCTATTTTAACCTAAGCTGTGTTGCTGATTGGGCAGGCAGAAATGATGACTACGAGGACGATGATGAAAAACACCGAACTGGAACAACTGATCAACGACAAACTAAACAGCGCCGCCATTAGCGATTATGCGCCGAATGGTTTGCAGGTTGAGGGCAAAGAGACGGTGCATAAAATCGTGACCGGCGTGACTGCAAGCCAGGCATTGCTGGACGAGGCGGTACGCCAGCAAGCGGATGCGGTTATCGTTCACCACGGTTATTTCTGGAAAGGCGAATCTCCGGTTATTCGCGGCATGAAGCGCAATCGTCTGAAAACGCTGTTAGAAAATGATATCAACCTGTATGGCTGGCACTTGCCGCTGGATGCGCACCCGGAACTGGGGAATAACGCGCAGCTTGCCGCACTGTTGGGAATCACCGTGATGGGGGAAATTGAACCGCTGGTGCCATGGGGAGAACTCTCCATGCCGGTTCCGGGACTGGAGTTGGCGTCGTGGATTGAAGCACGTCTAGGTCGTAAACCGTTATGGTGCGGTGATACCGGGCCGGAAAACGTTCAGCGCGTTGCCTGGTGTACCGGGGGCGGTCAAAGTTTTATTGATAGCGCAGCCCGATTTGGTGTCGACGCCTTTATTACCGGTGAAGTCTCTGAGCAAACCATTCACTCAGCCCGCGAGCAGGGGCTGCATTTCTATGCTGCCGGTCACCATGCGACCGAACGCGGCGGCATTCGCGCATTAAGCGAATGGCTGAATGAAAATACCGATCTGGACGTAACCTTTATCGATATTCCTAATCCAGCGTAATAAAGAGGGATGAAAGTGCAGCGAGCGCGTTGTTATCTGTTAGGTGAAACGGCGGTGGTTCTCGAACTGGAGCCTCCCATCACGCTGGCGACTCAGAAACGCATCTGGCGTCTGGCTCAGCGTTTAGTTGATGCCCCGAATGTGCTTGAAGCTATTCCGGGAATGAACAATATCACGGTTACCCTGCGCGACCCGCAAACGCTGGCGCTGGATGCTATTGAACGCCTGCAGCGCTGGTGGGAAGAGAGCGAAGCACTGGAGCCGGATTCACGCTTCATTGAAATACCAGTGACCTATGGTGGTGAGTTTGGCCCCGATCTGACAGAGGTCGCACGACACAGTGGATTAAGCGACAAGCAGGTCGTCGAACTTCATGCGTCAGTTGACTATGTGGTGTGGTTTATCGGTTTTCAGCCGGGATTTCCCTATCTCGGGAGCTTACCTGAACAGCTGCATACCCCCAGACGCGCGGAACCGCGCTTGCTTGTTCCGGCAGGTTCTGTCGGTATCGGTGGATCTCAAACGGGGATCTACCCGCTTTCCACACCCGGTGGATGGCAATTGATTGGGCGTACCTCCGTTTCGTTATTTGATCCAAAACGGGAGGAGCCGATTCTGTTACGGGCTGGCGATACCGTGCGTTTTGTCCCGCAGAAGGAGGGGATATGTTAAACATCATCCGCGCTGGTATGTACACCTCAGTACAGGACGGGGGACGCCATAGTTTTCGTCAATCCGGAATCAGTCACTGTGGCGCGCTGGATAAACCGGCGCTGAACGTCGCCAACCTGCTGGTGGGTAATGATGCGAATGCCGCAGCGCTGGAAATCACTCTGGGGCAACTGGTGGTGGAGTTTGAAGCCGATGGCTGGTTTGCCCTGACCGGTGCCGGATGCGAAGCGCATCTGGATCGTACTCCCGTATGGAGCGGATGGCGGTTACCGGTAAAAGCCGGGCAGCGCCTGACGCTAAAACGTCCGCTTCATGGCATGCGCAGTTATCTGGCGGTAGCGGGCGGTGTTGATGTTCCCGAAGTGATGGGCTCGCGCAGTACCGATCTGAAAGTGGGCATTGGTGGGTTTGAAGGGCGTCTGCTGCGTGATGGCGATCGACTGGCGATTGGCGTATCTACCCGGCAATTCAACGGGCCACAAGGTGTAAAACAACTGATGTGGGGTAATCTCATCCGCGCACTGCCTGGCCCTGAATATCAGGAGTTTGATGAGGTATCGCAGGCCTCTTTCTGGCGCTCGCCGTGGCAGCTTAGCCCACAAAGTAACCGTATGGGGTATCGTCTTCAGGGGCAGCCGCTGACGCGCACGACCGATCGCGAGTTGCTGTCGCATGGTTTGCTCCCCGGCGTGGTGCAGGTTCCGCATAATGGCCAGCCAATCGTGCTGATGAACGATGCTCAGACGACGGGTGGCTATCCGCGCATCGCCTGTATCATCGAGGCAGATATGTACCATCTGGCGCAGATCCCACTCGGTCAACCGATTCACTTTGTGCAGTGTTCGCTGGAGGAGGCGCTAAAGGCGCGGTACGACCAGCAGCGTTACCTGGAACAGTTAACATGGCGACTTAACAATGAAAATTGATCTCAACGCGGACCTCGGTGAGGGATGTGCGAACGATGCAGCGCTGCTGCAACTCGTGTCTTCAGCCAATATTGCCTGTGGGTTTCATGCCGGTGATGCGCAGACCATGCTCTCAAGCGTGCGCGAAGCGCTAAAAAATGGCGTGGCGATAGGCGCGCATCCGAGCTTTCCGGATCGGAAAAATTTTGGCCGTAGTGCCATGGCACTGCCTGTGCAAACGGTGTATGCACAGACGCTGTATCAAATTGGCGCGCTGGCTGCCATCACGCGGGCAGAAGGCGGCGTGATGCGTCATGTCAAACCGCATGGCATGCTCTATAACCAGGCGGCGAAAGATCCTCAATTGGCCGATGCGATTGCTAAAGCAGTTCATGCCTGCGATCCGTCGCTGGTTCTGGTCGGGCTGGCGGGAAGCGAACTGATTCGCGCCGGAGAACACTATGGCCTGGTAACGCATCAGGAGGTTTTTGCCGATCGGGGTTATCAGGCCGATGGCAGTCTGGTACCTCGCAGCCAGCCGGGCGCACTGATTGAGGATGAAGAGCAGGCGCTGGCGCAAACGTTAGAAATGGTGCAATCCGGCAGAGTAAAAAGCCAAAGTGGAACATGGGCAAGCGTGACCGCCCAGACGGTATGCATTCATGGGGATGGCGAGCACGCACTCGCTTTTGCCCGTCGCTTGCGTAGCGCCTTTAATGCATGCAATATTCAAATTAGCGCATAATTTTTTAATATAAAACAATAAGATATTACACAACAACATAAGGGTTTTAATTATGGGAGAGGCTATTTCTCTCTGGCCATTGACGGGCATCGCCGTCATTGTGGTCGGATTTCTTTTACGTTTTAATCCGGTATTGGTGGTTATTATTGCCGGGATCGTCACGGGACTGGCGGCGCATATGCCGATCGCCACCATCCTCGAGAAGCTGGGTGAAGGTTTTCTTAACACCCGCAACCTGCCGTTTATCCTGCTGATCCCGCTGGCGGTTATTGGCCTGCTGGAACGTCACGGACTCAAAGAGCGCGCTCAGGCGTGGATTGCTAAAATCCGCAGCGCTACCAGTGGCCGTCTGCTTATTGTCTATCTGTTCATTCGCGAAGCGACCGCTGCGTTAGGGCTGACCAGTCTGGGCGGGCATCCGCAGATGGTGCGCCCGCTGCTGGCGCCAATGGCGGAAGGGGCCGCCGAGAAAAATCACGGCGAGATACCCGGCGCGGTTCGATATCGACTGCGCGCAATGTCAGCGGCGACCGATAACGTTGGGCTGTTTTTCGGTGAAGATATCTTTGTTGCCTTTGGCGCGATCATATTCATGCACAACTTTATGCTGGAGTCTGGTGGCATCCAGACTGAACCGTTGCATATCGCCTTGTGGGGGATCCCAACGGCAATTTGTGCTTTCCTGATCCACGGCACGCGTTTGTGGCGTCTGGATAGCTATTTGCAACGTGAGGTGGCGAAAGCGAATGCCGCAGCGAAAGGGGAAGCGAAATGAATTTTCAACAAAGCTATCTCTACTGGCTGGCGGGTGCGGTATTACTGATTGTGGCGCTGATGTCCTGGCAGGACAAAGCGAACCCGCGTCGTTTCACCACAGGCCTGTTTTGGGGCATATACGGCGTACTGTTTCTGCTTGGTGACTGGACATACTCGCTGTTTGGCGATAAACGCGCGGTGCATATTGCCGTCGGCGTTGCGGTGGTCGTGCTGGCCCTGATCGCAGGTTTTGGCGGCGTGAAGCTGGGAAGCTACCATCAACGGACGCAGCAACAGCGCGAAGAAAGCGCCAGCCGCCTGGGCAACCGCCTGTTTTTCCCAGCGTTGGCGATCCCGGTGGTAACTGTTATTGGTGTATTGATGTTCAACCATATTCCTGGCTTACAGGATGCACTGTTCGGGCCGGGTAATCACGCCACGCTGGTGACGCTCTTTTCAATGACAGCGGGCTCGTTGATTGGTCTGGCGATGGCGGTAAAAATGACCCATGAGCGGGTGCATCAACCGATTCAGGAGGCGCGCCGTCTGCTGGACTCCATTGGCTGGGCGTTCATTTTGCCGCAAATTCTGGCTACGCTCGGGCTGCTGTTTACAGCGGCAGGTGTGGGTAGCGGCATTTCATACCTGACGCAGGAATATCTGGCGGTGGATAGTCGCTTTATTGCGGTGGCGGTGTACACCATCGGCATGGCATTGCTGACTATGGTCATGGGTAATGCGTTTGCTGCTTTCCCGATCGTGACCGCTGGGATTGGTATTCCGATCCTTGTACTGCAACACGGCGGCAATCCAGCGGTAATGGCGGCGATTGGTATGTTCTCCGGCTATTGCGGGACGCTGATGACGCCGATGGCGGCGAACTTTAATATTGTTCCAGCAGCGCTGCTGGAGCTACCGGACAAAAACGCGGTGATTAAAGCGCAGGTGCCAACCGGCGTACTGCTGCTACTGGTCAACGTGTTCCTGATGTATTTCCTGATGTTCTTGTAAGGAGGAAGGATGAAAACAGTACTCATCACGGGATTTGAACCCTTTGGCGGCGAGTCAGTTAACCCTTCCTGGGAAGTGGTCTCGAGCCTCGACAATGCTATTATCGGCGGATGCCGCGTTATTGCCCGCCAACTACCGTGTGTATTTGGCGAGTCTCTTGCCGTACTCAATGCCGCGATTGACGCGTTGTCGCCATCACTGGTGCTGGCGGTGGGGCAGGCGGGTGGTCGCACGGATATCACCGTGGAACGCGTGGCGATTAACGTTGACGATGCGCGTATTGCGGATAACCAGGGACAACAGCCGGTAGATGTGCCGATTGTGGTCGATGGCCCGGCGGCATGGTTTAGTACGTTGCCGATTAAAGCGATGGTTGTCGCCATGCGCAACGCGGGAATACCGGCCTCGGTTTCCCAGACTGCGGGTACTTTCGTGTGTAACCACGTGATGTATGGCCTGCTGCATAAACTACGCGACGTACCGGCGGTGAAGGGCGGCTTTATTCATATCCCTTATTTGCCGCAACAGGCTGCACAGCATCCCGGGGCGCCAAGTATGGCGACAGAAACGGTGCGCCGTGCGCTGGAGATTGCGATTGCTACCGCCTTGCAGGTGGAAAGCGATATCGTAGTGACGGGCGGCGCAACACATTAACAAAGGACAGTATTATGCCTGAAGGCCCGGAGATTCGCCGCGCGGCGGATAACCTGGAGGCGGCAGTCAAAGGCAAACCCCTGACGGATGTCTGGTTTGCCTTTGAGCAGTTAAAACCGTATCAATCTCAACTAATTGGGCAACGTGTTACCCAGCTTGAAACGCGGGGGAAAGCATTACTGACCCATTTTTCTAATGGCCTGACGCTGTACAGTCACAATCAGCTCTATGGTGTGTGGCGAGTGGTGGATACCGGCACAATCCCGCAAACTTCGCGGGTACTGCGCGTCAGTCTGCAAACACATGACAAGACAATTCTGCTCTATAGCGCGTCTGATATCGAAATGCTGACGCCAGAGCAGGTTGCCACCCATCCGTTCCTGCAACGGGTTGGGCCGGATGTACTGGATTTACGTTTAACTCCCGATGAGGTTAAAGCGCGTCTGTTATCTCCGCGTTTTCGCAATCGCCAGTTTTCTGGTCTGCTACTGGACCAGGCGTTTCTGGCGGGATTAGGTAATTACCTGCGGGTAGAGATCCTTTGGCAGGTTGGGTTGACCGGGCAGCATAAAGCGTCGCAGCTTAGTGATGAGCAACTGGATCAACTGGCACATGCGCTGCTTGATATTCCGCGCCTGTCTTATAATACCCGCGGCCTGGTCGATGAGAATAAACATCACGGCGCGCTGTTTCGCTTCAAGGTCTTTCATCGGGATGGTGAAGCCTGTGAGCGCTGTGGTGGAATCATCGAAAAAACGATGCTCTCTTCGCGCCCCTTTTACTGGTGCCCTGGTTGTCAGCGCTAAGCGGGTTGTTTTGGCGCGTGCACCGAAATAAACCTTGCGACTGCGGGGCCAGTTAACAAAATGCTGAACAGTCGCAGGGTTTGCATCGCCATGATGAGCGCCATATCTGCGTGGCTTCCTGCGGCGATTACCGCAACAGAATCCACTCCTCCAGGACTGGTTGCCAGATAGGCAGTGAGAAAGTCGATCTGCATGTAATGCGCCAGTCCCCAGGCCATGGCGGCGCAGATCGCCATCAGTGAAAAAATGGACAACAGGATCTGCGGCAGTGGTCGTAATGCCATTAAAAAGATCTGCTTATCAAAGCCAAGACCGATTTGCCAGCCAATTGACATGTAGGCTATCGCCAGCAGCCACTCCGGCAGTTCAATCACCATCACTCCGCTTGCATTCAGCAAGGCACCCACCAGCATTGGCAATAGCATGACGCCAGAGGGAATACGCAGTAGGCGTCCAGCCGTACCGGCAACGGCGGCCAGCATCAGAGTGCTGAAAAGATTGCCGCTTAGCGGTGGAAACCAGATGATTTGTTCACTGACCGTTTGCGCCTGGTCGCCCATCACCAACCGGGTGACCAGCGCTGCCGCGCCGACCACCAACAGTACGCGCAGATACTGCATAAACGCCACCAGCCGGATGTCGGCGCCGTAATCCTGGGCCATCGCGACCATTGCCGCTGCGCCGCCTGGTGACGAGCCCCACGCACCTGTATTCCCCGGTAGATTACTGTAGCGAACCAGCAGCCAGCCGATTATCGCGCTGCTGATAAGGGTTACCAGCAGGATAGCAATCACCATCGGCCAGTGGGCCGCAAGGGTTGTGAAGATTGAACCGGTCAGATTTTGGGCAATCATGCAGCCGAGAATTGCCTGTGCGCCAAGAAATGTGCAGCGGGGAGGGTGCAGAGAGATGCCGCGCATACTGAAAATGATGCCGACGATCATCGACCCGAGCAGCAAGGGGCCTGGAAGATGGATAAACAGAAAGAGCAGGGAAAGAAGGAGCGATAGCACAAACAGCAGGCTCCACTGCAAAACAGGCATCCCATGCTCCTGAGTAAAATGTGAGAAATCTCAGTAAATCATAGAGAAAGCACGATAAGAATAAAATAATGTGGATCAAATAAAAACAGGTCGGATTCTGGCTTTAATGCCTTGTCCGACCCGTGAGAGTTAATGGCAATAAGCCGGACAGGCATTGGCACCGTCCGGCAGACAATTAACGCTTAATAGCAGACTTAAAATCGCGCTTGTCGTAGCCGGTGTACAGCTGACGCGGACGGGCGATTTTCATGCCGTCGGTGTGCATTTCGTTCCAGTGTGCAATCCAGCCAACGGTACGCGCCATGGCGAAGATAACGGTGAACATGGAGGACGGAATACCCATCGCTTTCAGGATGATGCCGGAGTAGAAGTCTACGTTCGGGTAGAGTTTCTTCTCAATGAAGTACGGGTCGTTGAGCGCAATGTGCTCAAGTTCCATCGCCACTTCCAGCAGATCATCTTTGGTGCCCAGTTCTTTCAGTACTTCATGGCAGGTTTCACGCATGACAGTAGCGCGCGGGTCATAGTTTTTATAAACACGGTGACCAAAGCCCATCAGGCGGAAGGAATCATTCTTGTCTTTCGCGCGGCGAACAAATTCCGGAATGTGTTTAACAGAGCTGATTTCTTCCAGCATTTTCAGCGCAGCTTCGTTCGCGCCGCCGTGAGCCGGTCCCCACAGGGAAGCAATACCGGCCGCGATGCAGGCAAACGGGTTAGCGCCAGAAGAGCCTGCGGTACGTACGGTAGAGGTTGAGGCGTTCTGTTCGTGGTCAGCGTGCAGGATTAAGATACGGTCCATTGCGCGTTCCAGGATCGGATTCACTTCGTATTTTTCGCACGGCGTAGAGAACATCATGTTCAGGAAGTTACCGGCGTAAGAGAGGTCATTACGCGGGTACACGAACGGCTGTCCGATGGAATATTTGTAGCACATCGCTGCCATGGTCGGCATTTTGGACAGCAGACGGAAGGCGGCGATTTCACGGTGACGCGGGTTATTCACATCCAGCGAGTCGTGGTAGAACGCTGCCAGCGCTCCGGTGACACCGCACATAACGGCCATCGGGTGAGAGTCGCGGCGGAAACCGTGGAACAGACGGGTGATCTGCTCGTGGATCATGGTATGGCGAGTGACTGTGGTTTTGAACTCGTCGTACTCTTCCTGCGTCGGTTTTTCGCCGTACAGCAGGATGTAACACACTTCCAGATAGTTAGACTCGGTCGCCAGTTGGTCAATCGGGAAGCCGCGATGCAGCAAAATACCTTCGTCACCGTCGATGAAAGTAATTTTGGATTCGCAGGATGCGGTAGAGGTGAAACCTGGGTCAAAAGTAAACATCCCTTTTGAGCCAAGGGTACGAATATCAATAACATCTTGACCGAGCGTACCTTTCAGCACATCCAGTTCAATAGCAGCGTCACCATTTAGAGTGAGTTTTGCTTTAGTATCAGCCATTTACGGTCTCCTTAGCGCCTTATTGCTTAAGACTGCCGGAACTTAAATTTGCCTTCGTGCATCAATAAACCGTTACCAGTTTGTTATTTGGCTCGCCGCTCTGCGAAAGAGGGGATGACCTGGGTACAGAGCTATGGGCGCTTGCAGGTAAAACGGTCTTTTCATGGCGAATAAACTGCAAATCAAGAACTTAGCAATCCGAATTATTTAACCTGTCTATCACTAATAACTGTCCTGAAGGTATTGGTCAATACTTCCACACTGTTACATAACTAAATCTCCGGTGAAAGAGTGACCCCATAACTTTTACGCATTATATGCTTTTTCTGGTGTCGTTTGTAACAACTTTGTTTAATGATTGTCAAATCAGATGATTAAAAATTAAAATAATGTTGTTATCGTGACCTATGTCACTGTTCGGGATAAAACCCGACAAACTATATGTAGGTTAATTGTAATGATTTTGTGAACGTCCTATACTGCCGCCAGGTCTCCGGAATACCCTGCAATCCCGAGCCAACCAGCGTTGTAACGTGTCGTTTTAGCATCTGGAAGCAGTGTTTTATATGACGCGTAGTTATAGTAAGGACGCTGTCTGACCCGCACGCAGACCGGAGGAAGGAAATCCCGTCGTCTTTCAGGCTACAGGTGTCTTCATCTTCTGTACCCGAAGTCTAAAGGGAATAATAAGAACAGCATGTGGGCGTTATTCATGATAAGAAATGTGAAAAAACAAAGACCTGTCAATCTGGATCTGCAAACGATCCGGTTCCCAATCACGGCGATAGCGTCCATTCTCCATCGCGTATCCGGAGTGATCACCTTCGTGGCGGTCGGGATTCTGTTGTGGTTATTGGGTACCAGCCTTTCCTCCCCTGAAGGTTTCCTCACCGCGTCATCCATTATGAATAACTTCTTTGTGGAGTTAATTCTGTGGGGGATCCTGATTGCGCTGGCATATCACGCCGTAATGGGCATTCGCCATCTGTTGATGGATTTTGGCTATATCGAAGAAACCCTCGAAGCAGGGACACGCTCCGCCAAAATTTGTTTCGTTATCATTGTCGTGCTTTCACTTCTCGCAGGAGTCCTCGTATGGTAAGCAACGCCTCCGCATTAGGACGCAACGGCGTACATGACTTCATTCTGGTCCGTGCTACCGCTATCGTTCTGACGTTATACATCATCTATATGGTCGGTTTCTTCGCCACCAGCGGCGAGCTGACGTATGAAGTCTGGACCGGTTTCTTCTCATCGGCATTCACCAAAGTCTTCACCCTGCTGGCACTTTTCTCCATCTTGATTCATGCCTGGATCGGCATGTGGCAGGTGTTGACCGACTACGTTAAACCTCTGGCTGTGCGCCTGATTCTGCAACTGGCTATCGTCGTTGCGCTGGTGGTTTACGTCATTTATGGATTTGTTGTGGTGTGGGGTGTGTAATGAAACTGCCAGTCAGAGAATTTGATGCTGTTGTGATTGGTGCCGGCGGCGCAGGTATGCGCGCGGCGCTGCAAATTTCCCAGAGCGGTCAGACCTGTGCGCTGCTCTCCAAAGTGTTCCCAACCCGTTCCCATACCGTATCCGCGCAGGGTGGCATCACCGTTGCGCTCGGTAATACCCATGAAGATAACTGGGAATGGCACATGTACGACACTGTTAAAGGGTCGGACTACATTGGTGACCAGGACGCTATTGAATATATGTGTAAAACCGGTCCGGAAGCGATTCTGGAGCTGGACCACATGGGGCTGCCGTTCTCTCGCCTCGACAATGGCACAATTTATCAACGTCCGTTTGGCGGTCAGTCGAAGAACTTCGGCGGCGAGCAGGCGGCACGTACCGCGGCAGCGGCAGACCGTACCGGTCATGCGCTGTTGCACACGCTGTATCAGCAGAACCTGAAAAACCATACCACCATCTTCTCCGAGTGGTATGCGCTGGACCTGGTGAAAAACGCTGATGGCGCCGTTGTCGGTTGTACCGCGCTGTGTATCGAAACCGGTGAAGTGGTTTACTTCAAAGCCCGCGCAACCGTGCTGGCGACCGGCGGCGCTGGCCGTATTTATCAGTCCACCACCAATGCCCACATCAATACCGGTGACGGTGTTGGTATGGCTATCCGCGCTGGCGTGCCGGTGCAGGATATGGAGATGTGGCAGTTCCACCCAACCGGTATCGCCGGTGCAGGCGTTCTGGTAACAGAAGGCTGTCGTGGTGAAGGTGGCTACCTGCTGAACAAACATGGCGAGCGCTTCATGGAGCGTTATGCCCCGAATGCGAAAGACCTGGCGGGTCGTGACGTGGTGGCGCGTTCCATCATGATCGAAATTCGCGAAGGTCGCGGCTGCGACGGCCCGTGGGGGCCGCACGCCAAACTGAAACTCGACCACCTGGGTAAAGAAGTACTGGAATCCCGTCTGCCGGGCATTCTCGAACTGTCCCGTACCTTTGCTCACGTTGACCCGGTCAAAGAGCCAATCCCGGTTATCCCAACCTGCCACTATATGATGGGCGGTATTCCGACCAAAGTTACTGGCCAGGCGCTGACCGTGAATGAGCAGGGTGAAGATGTGGTGATCCCTGGGCTGTTTGCCGTCGGCGAAATCGCCTGCGTATCGGTTCACGGCGCCAACCGTCTGGGCGGCAACTCGCTGCTGGACCTGGTCGTATTTGGTCGTGCGGTTGGTCTGCACCTGCAGGAATCTATTGCTGAGCAGGGTGACCTGCTGGATGCGACCGAAGATGAAATCGATGCTTCTCTGGCGCGTCTGAACCGCTGGAACGGTAACCGTAACGGTGAAGACCCGGTGGCGATTCGCAAAGCGCTGCAAGAATGTATGCAGCATAACTTCTCGGTATTCCGCGAAGGCGATGCGATGGCGAAAGGTCTGGAAGAGCTGAAAGCGATCCGCGAACGCCTGAAAAATGCCCGTCTGGACGATACCTCCAGCGAGTTCAACACCCAGCGCGTTGAGTGCCTGGAGTTGGATAACCTGATGGAGACCGCGTACGCCACTGCAGTATCTGCAAACTTCCGTACCGAAAGCCGTGGCGCGCATAGCCGCTTCGACTTCCCGGAACGTGATGATGAAAACTGGCTGTGCCATTCCCTGTACCTGCCAGAGTCGGAATCCATGACGCGACGTCAAGTCAATATGGAACCGAAGCTGCGCCCGGCATTCCCGCCGAAGATTCGTACTTATTAATGCGGAGACAGGACAATGAAACTCGAGTTTTCAGTTTATCGCTATAACCCGGATGTTGACGACGCTCCGCGCATGCAGGATTACACCCTGGAGGCGGAAGAAGGGCGCGACATGATGCTGCTGGATGCATTGATGCAGCTGAAAGAAAAAGATCCGTCGCTGTCGTTTCGTCGCTCCTGCCGCGAAGGGGTTTGTGGCTCCGACGGTCTGAACATGAATGGCAAAAATGGACTGGCCTGTATCACACCTATTTCTGCGCTGAATCAGCCGGGCAAGAAAATTGTCATTCGCCCGCTGCCGGGCTTACCGGTTGTGCGCGATTTGGTGGTAGACATGGGGCAATTCTACGCACAGTATGAGAAGATTAAGCCTTACTTGTTGAATAATGGGAAAAATCCGCCGGCTCGTGAGCATTTACAAATGCCAGAGCAGCGTGAGAAGCTCGATGGGCTGTATGAATGTATTTTGTGTGCATGCTGCTCAACGTCCTGCCCATCATTCTGGTGGAACCCGGACAAGTTTATTGGCCCGGCAGGCCTGCTGGCAGCGTATCGCTTCTTAATCGATAGCCGCGATACCGAAACCGACAGCCGCCTGGAAGGTTTAAGTGACGCTTTCAGCGTATTCCGCTGCCATAGCATCATGAACTGCGTCAGCGTATGTCCGAAAGGGTTGAACCCGACGCGCGCCATCGGCCATATTAAGTCGATGCTGCTCAAACGTAGTGCGTAAGTAATTGTTGTTGCCGGGGAAGTGATTCCCCGGTAGTGCAGGAAACCTCTAAAAACTGCCACATTGATAGCAATAATCGAGATGTTCAGCGCGAGACAAGGCGCGAACGGAACGAATCTTCGGGAGCATAGTTAACTATGTGACCGGAGTGAGTGGAGGTTGCAACGCAGTCGCAGCCTGAACAGCGACGATTATTAGACAGTTTTTAAAGGTTCCTTAGCGGACGCAGAAAACACGACAGTCCGCAACAAGTGAACCCCGGCACGCACATCGGTGTGCGTGGTAGTATCCACGGCGAAGTAAGCATACAAATGCTTAAGGGATCACGATGCAGAACAGCGCTTTGAAAGCCTGGTTGGACTCTTCTTACCTCTCTGGTTCTAACCAGAGCTGGATAGAACAGCTCTATGAAGACTTCTTAACCGACCCTGACTCGGTAGATGCTAACTGGCGTTCGACGTTCCAGCAGTTACCTGGTACCGGAGTCAAACCGGATCAACTCCACTCAAAAACACGTGATTATTTCCGTCGACAGGCGTTGATTACCCCACGTTACTCTTCTTCTATTTCCGACCCTGATGCCAATGTGAAGCAGGTTAAAGTCCTGCAGCTCATTAACGCCTATCGTTTCCGCGGTCATCAGCATGCGAATCTCGATCCGCTGGGACTGTGGCAACAAGAAAATGTGGCCGATCTGGACCCGTCTTTCCACGATCTGACCGATGCGGATTTCCAGGAAAGCTTTAACGTAGGTTCTTTTGCCGGCGGCAAAGACACCATGAAGCTGAGCGACCTGGTTGTTGCGCTGAAACAAACCTACTGCGGCCCAATTGGCGCCGAGTATATGCACATCACCAGCACCGAAGAAAAACGCTGGCTTCAACAGCGTATCGAGTCTGGACGTGCCGCGTTCAGTAGTGAAGAGAAGAAACGCTTCCTCAGCGAACTGACCGCAGCGGAAGGCCTGGAACGCTACCTGGGCGCTAAGTTCCCGGGCGCAAAACGCTTCTCGCTGGAAGGCGGTGATGCGTTAATCCCAATGCTTAAAGAGATGATCCGCCACGCCGGCAACAGCGGTACCCGTGAAGTGGTGCTGGGCATGGCGCACCGTGGTCGTCTGAACGTTCTGGTTAACGTACTGGGCAAACGCCCGCAGGAACTGTTCGACGAATTTGCGGGCAAACATAAAGAACACCTCGGCACCGGTGACGTGAAGTACCACATGGGCTTCTCGTCTGATATCGAAACCGAAGGCGGTCTGGTACACCTGGCGCTGGCGTTTAACCCGTCGCACCTGGAAATCGTTAGCCCGGTGGTTATCGGTTCCGTACGTGCACGTCTGGATCGTCTGGACGAGCCGAGCAGCAATAAAGTCCTGCCAATCACCATTCATGGTGACGCGGCAGTTACCGGGCAGGGCGTGGTTCAGGAAACCCTGAACATGTCGAAAGCGCGTGGTTACGAAGTGGGCGGTACCGTTCGCATCGTTATCAACAACCAGGTAGGCTTCACCACCTCTAACCCGCTGGATGCGCGTTCTACACCGTACTGCACCGACATCGGTAAGATGGTTCAGGCGCCGATTTTCCACGTGAACGCGGATGACCCGGAAGCGGTTGCTTTCGTGACGCGTCTGGCGCTGGATTTCCGTAATACCTTTAAACGCGATGTCTTCATCGATCTGGTGTGCTACCGCCGTCACGGCCACAACGAAGCCGACGAGCCGAGTGCAACCCAGCCGCTGATGTATCAGAAAATCAAAAAGCATCCGACCCCGCGCAAAATCTACGCTGATAAGCTGGAAGCGGACAAAGTTGCCACGCTGGAAGATGCGACCGAAATGGTCAATCTGTACCGTGACGCGCTGGATGCTGGCGAATGCGTAGTGAAAGAGTGGCGTCCAATGAACATGCACTCCTTCACCTGGTCGCCGTACCTCAACCACGAGTGGGATGAAAACTACCCGAACAAAGTTGAGATGAAGCGTCTGCAGGAGCTGGCAAAACGCATCAGCACCGTACCTGAAGCGGTTGAAATGCAGTCGCGCGTTGCCAAGATTTACGGCGACCGTCAGGCCATGGCCGCAGGTGAGAAGCTGTTTGACTGGGGTGGTGCAGAGAATCTGGCTTACGCCACGCTGGTTGACGAAGGCATTCCGGTCCGTCTGTCGGGTGAAGACTCCGGCCGCGGCACCTTCTTCCACCGTCACGCGGTAATTCATAACCAGGCGAACGGTTCAACCTACACGCCGCTGCAGCATGTGCATAACGGCCAGGGGACGTTCCGCGTATGGGACTCCGTGCTGTCTGAAGAAGCCGTGCTGGCGTTTGAGTACGGTTATGCCACAGCAGAACCGCGCACGCTGACCATCTGGGAAGCGCAGTTCGGCGACTTCGCCAACGGTGCACAGGTGGTTATCGACCAGTTCATCTCTTCCGGTGAGCAGAAATGGGGCCGTATGTGCGGTCTGGTTATGCTGCTGCCGCACGGTTACGAAGGTCAGGGTCCGGAGCACTCCTCCGCGCGTCTGGAACGTTATCTGCAACTTTGCGCTGAGCAAAACATGCAGGTTTGCGTCCCGTCTACCCCGGCACAGGTCTACCACATGCTGCGTCGTCAGGCGCTGCGCGGTATGCGTCGTCCGCTGGTAGTGATGTCGCCGAAGTCGCTGCTGCGTCATCCGCTGGCGGTGTCTACGCTGGACGAACTGGCAAACGGCACCTTCCTGCCAGCCATTGGTGAAGTCGATGAACTTGATCCTAAAGGCGTGAAGCGTGTCGTGATGTGTTCTGGTAAGGTTTATTACGACCTGCTGGAGCAACGCCGCAAGAACGACCAAAAAGATGTTGCCATTGTGCGCATCGAACAGCTCTATCCGTTCCCGCATAAAGCGGTGCAGGAAGCGCTGAAACCGTTTGCTCATGTACATGATTTTGTCTGGTGCCAGGAAGAGCCGCTCAACCAGGGCGCATGGTACTGCAGCCAGCATCATTTCCGTGAAGTAATTCCATTTGGGTCAGCTCTGCGTTATGCAGGTCGCCCGGCCTCTGCCTCTCCGGCAGTAGGGTATATGTCCGTTCACCAGAAGCAGCAACAAGATCTGGTAAATGACGCGCTGAACGTCGATTAAATAAAGGATAAATAATGAGTAGCGTAGATATTCTTGTTCCCGACCTGCCTGAATCCGTAGCGGATGCAACGGTTGCAACCTGGCACAAAAAACCGGGCGATGCAGTACGTCGTGATGAAGTACTGGTAGAAATCGAAACTGACAAAGTGGTACTGGAAGTACCGGCATCAGCGGACGGTATTCTTGATGCGGTTCTGGAAGATGAAGGGACAACCGTCACTTCTCGCCAGATCCTCGGTCGCCTGCGTGAAGGCAACAGCACCGGTAAAGAAACCAGTGCTAAGTCTGAAGAGAAAGATTCTACTCCGGCACAGCGCCAGCAGGCGTCTCTTGCTGAGCAGAACAACGATGCCCTGAGCCCGGCGATCCGTCGCCTGCTGGGTGAGCATAACCTCGAAGCCAGCGCTATCAACGGCACCGGTGTCGGCGGTCGTATCACCCGTGAAGATGTTGAAAAACATCTGGCGAAAGCTCCGGCTGCGAAAGCCGAAGCAAAAGCGCCGGCAGCAGCACCTGCACCACAGGCTCAACTGGGCGCGCGTGGCGAAAAACGTGTTCCGATGACCCGTCTGCGCAAACGCGTAGCTGAGCGTCTGCTGGAAGCGAAAAATTCCACCGCCATGCTGACCACGTTCAACGAAGTCAACATGAAGCCAATCATGGACCTGCGTAAGCAATACGGTGATGCGTTCGAGAAACGCCACGGTATCCGTCTGGGCTTTATGTCTTTCTATGTGAAAGCGGTTGTTGAAGCGCTGAAACGCTATCCGGAAGTGAACGCGTCCATTGATGGTGATGACGTGGTTTACCACAACTACTTTGATGTCAGCATGGCGGTCTCCACGCCGCGTGGCCTGGTCACGCCGGTCCTGCGTGATGTGGATCTGCTGGGTATGGCTGATATCGAGAAGAATATTAAAGAACTGGCAGTTAAAGGTCGCGACGGCAAGTTGACGGTCGAAGATCTGACGGGTGGTAACTTCACCATCACTAACGGTGGTGTGTTCGGTTCCCTGATGTCCACGCCGATCATCAACCCACCGCAGAGCGCCATCCTGGGTATGCATGCCATCAAAGATCGTCCGATGGCAGTAGACGGCAAGGTTGAAATCCTGCCGATGATGTATCTGGCGCTGTCTTATGACCACCGTCTGATCGATGGTCGTGAGTCAGTGGGCTTCCTGGTAACCATTAAAGAGTTGCTGGAAGATCCAACGCGTCTGCTGCTGGACGTGTAGTTAATAAGAGTATCACCTGCCCCGTAGGTCTGGACGCTTATCAGGCCTACGGGTAAAAGATAACGATTACCTGAAGGATGGACAGAACACATGAACTTACATGAATATCAGGCAAAACAACTTTTTGCCCGCTATGGCTTACCGGCACCGGTGGGTTATGCCTGTACTACTCCGCGTGAAGCCGAAGAAGCTGCATCTAAAATCGGCGCTGGCCCGTGGGTAGTGAAATGTCAGGTTCACGCTGGTGGCCGTGGTAAAGCGGGCGGTGTGAAGGTGGTAAACAGCAAAGAAGACATTCGCGCTTTTGCTGAACACTGGCTGGGTAAACGTCTGGTTACTTACCAGACAGACGCTCATGGCCAACCGGTAAATCAGATTCTGGTTGAAGCCGCGACCGACATTGGTAAAGAACTTTACCTCGGCGCAGTTGTTGACCGTAGCTCCCGTCGCGTGGTCTTCATGGCCTCTACCGAAGGCGGCGTGGAAATCGAAAAAGTAGCGGAAGAAACCCCGCACCTGATCCACAAAGTGGCGCTCGATCCGCTGGCAGGCCCAATGCCTTACCAGGGTCGTGAGCTGGCGTTCAAACTGGGTCTGGAAGGTAAACAGGTTCAGCAGTTCACCAAGATTTTCATGGGTCTGGCGACTATCTTCCTGGAGCGCGATCTGGCGCTGATCGAAATCAACCCGCTGGTGGTGACCAAGCAGGGTGACCTGATCTGCCTCGACGGCAAACTGGGCGCTGACGGCAACGCGCTGTTCCGCCAGGCTGACCTGCGCGAAATGCGCGACCAGTCTCAGGAAGATCCGCGTGAAGCGCAGGCTGCACAGTGGGAACTGAACTACGTCGCACTGGACGGTAACATCGGTTGTATGGTTAACGGTGCGGGCCTGGCAATGGGCACCATGGACATCGTTAAGCTGCACGGCGGCGAACCGGCTAACTTCCTTGACGTTGGCGGCGGTGCGACCAAAGAGCGTGTAACCGAAGCGTTCAAAATTATCCTCTCTGATGACAATGTTAAAGCCGTACTGGTTAACATCTTCGGCGGTATCGTACGTTGCGACCTGATCGCTGACGGTATCATCGGCGCGGTAGCAGAAGTAGGTGTAAACGTTCCGGTCGTGGTACGTCTGGAAGGTAACAACGCTGAACTCGGCGCGAAAAAACTGGCTGATAGCGGCCTGAATATTATTGCAGCGAAAAGTCTGACGGATGCAGCTCAGCAGGTTGTTGCCGCAGTGGAGGGGAAATAATGTCAGTTTTAATTAATAAAGATACCAAGGTTATCTGCCAGGGCTTCACCGGTAGCCAGGGGACATTCCACTCTGAACAAGCGATCGCTTACGGTACGCAAATGGTCGGTGGCGTTACGCCGGGTAAAGGCGGCACCACGCATCTGGGTCTGCCAGTGTTCAACACCGTACGTGAAGCGGTAGAAGCGACCGGCGCAACCGCCACCGTTATCTACGTTCCGGCGCCGTTCTGCAAAGACTCCATCCTGGAAGCTATCGATGCAGGCATCAAGCTTATCATCACCATCACCGAAGGTATCCCAACGCTGGATATGCTGACCGTGAAAGTGAAGCTGGATGAAGCTGGCGTACGTATGATCGGCCCGAACTGCCCAGGCGTTATCACTCCGGGTGAATGTAAAATCGGTATCATGCCGGGCCACATTCACAAGCCGGGTAAAGTGGGTATCGTTTCCCGTTCTGGCACCCTGACCTATGAAGCAGTTAAGCAGACCACCGACTACGGTTTCGGCCAGTCTACCTGTGTGGGCATCGGCGGCGACCCGATCCCTGGCTCTAACTTCATCGACATCCTGAAGCTGTTCCAGGAAGATCCGCAGACTGAAGCGATCGTCATGATCGGTGAGATCGGCGGTAGCGCGGAAGAAGAAGCGGCTGCTTACATCAAAGATCATGTGACCAAGCCTGTTGTGGGTTACATCGCGGGTGTGACTGCGCCGAAAGGTAAGCGTATGGGTCACGCGGGTGCGATCATCGCGGGTGGTAAAGGTACAGCGGATGAGAAATTCGCTGCGCTGGAAGCCGCAGGCGTGAAAACAGTTCGTAGCCTGGCCGATATCGGCGAAGCACTGAAAAGCGTTATTAAGTAAGAAATAAAAAAACAGCCCTGACTGTCTGCGTGGTCAAGGGCTGGTCCCGTTTCGACATGGTTGGCCATCTGATGATGGCCTTTTTTTTGCCGGGAATTTAGCTTTCAGCCAGCGTTTTTAACCAGCGAATACCGCTTTCCGGTGAGGTCATTACCGGTACCGGCGGGGAAGGGAGCTGTTGTAAAACGCGCGCCATCGAAGCCTGTGCCAGCATCACGACATCCGCTTGAGTAAAGGCGCTCTGTAACCCTTCACTGACGATACGGTCATGGGTATCCATATCTCCCGCCAGCAGCGCGTGGAATGCCTCCTCCATTAATACAGGCGTAATGGTTCGCGATTTACCGCTTTGTTGAACTTTGCGCTGGACGTAATCCAGCGTTGGCTTCAGCGTGGTTGCCACGGTTGCTAACACGGCGATCCGTTCGCCTTTTTCAATCGCCTCTTCCACCATCGCGCAGTCAATGCGCGCGAGCTGGAGCGGGGTCATAAACTGGCATTGCTCTACCGCAGTACCAATTGAGGAACAGGCGGTAATAAAGATATCGCAGTCCGCCTTTTCGGCAATATGCACATAGTCGGCGATGCGGGCGGCAATATTTGGCGATACGCCTCCGGCTTTCATCACCTGTTTAATCATAGATTCTTCAACCAGGTGCATCACTTCAACGTCCGGCATAATGTCGGCGATCAGCTGTTGCATCATCGCAAGCGTGGCTGCACTGGTATGCAGCATGGCGACCTTTTTCATTGGGCAATCTCCTTAAGTAACGTTTCCGCGACGGCCAGCGCCGCATCATGATCTTCCTGCGCGGATAAACCGCCTACCGCGACGGCTCCAAGGCATTTCCCCTGGTGCAGAATTGGGATCCCGCCCGGCAGCGCCGTAAAACGCGGGTCGGCAAAATAGCCAATATCCAGTTGCTCTTTTTGCAGACGCTGTAAAAATGCCTGCGTGGTGCAGCCCAGGCGGCTACTGGTGCGCGCTTTACGCTGGGTTAACTCGATGGTTAACAGTTTGGCGTTATCCATCCGCGCAAAGCTAAGCAGTTCTCCATTTGCATCGCATACGGCCACGCTTAACGGGCGATTTGCGTAACGTGTTTCGGCGAGTTCGAGCGCACAGGTTACGGCACGCTGGGCGTGTTCCAGAGTGAGAGTTGTCATCGTGATTATCCTTTCGACAGATTTTCGCAAGCGGGTTGAACGGGATCTTTGGCTGCGGCAGCCTTCGCCTGTCTGGCGTCTTTTTTGCGCCAGTAGTTGGCGAGCAGCGAGCCGCTAACGTTACCCAGAGGTGTCATCACCGCTGATGCGAGGCCAACCGTTGCCAGTTTGCCCATCGCCGCGGCGAGCCCGGATGCCATACCGCCGTTTTGCAGGCCAACTTCAAAGGCCACGGTACGGGCAGACTGCACGTCCATGCGGAAGATCCAACGGCTCATCAGATAACCAATCAGGAAGCCGCCGAGGTTATGCATCAGCATGGCGAAACAGAGCAGGAAACCGACCTGCACCAGGTTGTCGCGCCCGGCTGCTGCGGCGGTGGTGGTAAAGAAAATGATCCCCATCATTGAGATGGTTGGCATGACCTTCTTCACGCCCGCCACGCGGCCATACAGCCAGTTGTAGAACAATGCCCACACGAGACCGCCTGCTACGAAGTTGAGGACCACCGCGTACATCTGTGCTTCGGCGCTGGCGTGACCAAACAGCGCGTCCCAGCCGCCGGCAATCATATACAGCAGCCAAAGCGCGCCGATCCCGGCCAGCATCTGGACGACACGGCGGCCGCGCACGCCGGCATAGGTTTTCAGATAGTCATGCAGAATTGCTGTGCCAATGGGAATTAATACGATTTTCACCACGTCCATCACCATCGCGGTGAGCTGGATATCGATCATCGAACCCGCCAGCAGATTAACCCACAGTGGCGTCATTACCGTTGCTGCCAGCGTTGAGACTGCGGCGATTGACACAGCCAGCGCGAGGTTAGCGTTGGCGATGTAAACCATCACCGTCGACGAGAGGCCACTGGGGCAGGCGCCAATCAACAAAATGCCCACCGCTACTTCAGGCGGAAAATCAAAGATCAGGGTAATGCTCAGGCCGAGCAGGGGCATGATCACGAAATGGCAGAAAGTACCGATAAAAACGGCCCACGGCATTTTGGCGACATCAATAAAATCCTGGATCGTCAGCTTTGTGCCCATGCTGAACATGGTGGCCTGAATCACGAGGAACACGATCCATTTATGGGTGATATTGAAACCGCCCCAGACAATCAGATCCGTAGACCAGGTCATGGCGGCAACAAAACCGGCGATGATCCACAGCGTAAACTGATAGCTGCGTAAACCAGGCCAGTAGCCCGCACCGGCGGCGAATCCGGCAGTGAACATCACCAGCCCAGGTTGCCATAGCGCCGCGGACTGGATGAGTGCGCCGATAATCGCCAGCGCCGCGCCCGCAACGCTGATGCCGAGTCCGGTTTTGTGAATAACAGTGGTCATAGTCATGTTGAAATGTCCTTGCTGTTGTTATTGCTGCCGGGGTGGAATAGATAACATGCGCCGCGCAATTTCCGGCGTAGCGACTTTTTTATCCATGCTGCGAATGAGCGTGGCGAGTTTGGCGACCTGCTGATAATTATGCTGCGCTTTTTCTTCGGCGCTTAAATAATAACTATCTTCAAAGCCGATTCGCACTTCACTGGCACCCATAGCGACCGCAGCAGCGATAATATCGAAATTCTTTCTGCCAAAATGAGTAATTCCCCATAAGGCGTCGCGTGGGATCATGCTACGCAGAGCAATTAATGCGTCAACGGTTGCAGGCGTACTGCCGCGGTGACCTAGAACGATATTAAAGAGCATAGGTTTTCGAAATTTTATGTTATCTTCAAGGTTCAGGATATTATTAATCATGCCGATTTCAAAAACTTCAAACTCTGGAATAATATTGCGTTCGGTTATTTGCCGGGAACAATATTCCACGTCAGGGCCGGGATTAAAATACACCGCATCACCGAGGTTGACGGAACCGACGTTCAGCGAGGCCATCTCCACGCCGGGGCAGGCCAGTGGTGCGCAGCGCTCGGCGATGGACATCGAAGAGACGCCGCCGGTAGAAGCCTGAATAATCAGGTTTGAATGGCGCATAACGCGGTCAATGGTTGCCTGAAAGTCGGTAGTATCTGGCGTCAGACGTCCCTGTTTATCGCGAACGTGTAAATGTACGATGGACGCGCCATGTTCTACGCTGGCGAGTATTTCTTGCGCCAGTTCTTCGGGTATAACTCTGGGGCAATCCGCGGCAACGGGTGCCAGCGAAATAATAACAGTATCCGACATTTTTTCCTCCGGTACAGAGATAGAGATATTAAAATTATAGGTAAGGCGTTATCCAGCGTAATGATTCCGGCCCTGATGTTGACGGTTGATATTCACAGCCAATCCAGTCCTGGTAATTCATTTTTCTTATGAAATTAAATAACCATGCTTCATTTAACTCCCCGGTTCCCGGTTCATGGCGATAAGGAACAGAGGCGATTTGAAAATGTTTAATAATGGCAAAATAGCGTTCGATATTTTTCGCCACGTTGCCATGAATTTTCTGACAGTGATAAATATCAAACTGTAAGCCGATATTTTTCTTACCAACCTCGTGAATGATAGATTCAGCCAGCGGGAAACTGTCAATAAAATAACCGGGCATATCCTGCGAATTTAATGGTTCAATCAGTACATCGATTTCCGCGTCTGCCATCACATCGCAAGCGATGCGCAGTCGGTTCGTCAGGAGATCGCGCTGGGCGTGCAGCGTCAGGTCATTACAGCGCAAGCCGGACATAACGTGAACCCGGCGACAACCCAGTGCTGTGGCGTAATCTCGCGCCACGTTCAGGCTGTGATGAAATTCCTGGTCTCGACCAGGCAATGCAGCGAGCCCCCGTTCACCCTGCGCCCAGTTGCCAGCCGGGGCGTTCATCAGCACCACCGGCAGTGATGTTTCCCGCTGAGCGGCTCGCAAATGCTCCAGCGGGTGCTGCCAGAGAAACAGCCCTTCTACGCCGCGAAAGCCAGCCGCCTGCGCCGCTGAAAATCGCGCTGCTATCGGTAAATCAGTAAATAACCAATCGAGGTTAGCCGCTAACTTCAGCATGGCGTGCACCCTCCCGGCCATCAACCAGATGCAGCTTAACGCCCTGGCTGGCAATAGTCTGCTGAGCATTTTCCGGTAACCGGTTATCAGAAATAATGTCCGTTAACTGCTCCAGCCCACAGATGTGGAACATGCCGTATTTGCCAAACTTACTGCTGTCGCAGACCAGCACCCGACGCCGTGAGACGGTGAGTACCGCTTCTTTGACTGAGGCTTTCCCTTCACTCGGCGTCGACATGCCGCGCTCGGTATCCCACGACGATGAGCTGAGAAACGCCACATCAATATTAATGGTGCGCAGAAAACTGGCGGCGCTTTTGCCAAGACATGAGCGGTTACGCTGATCCACCAGACCGCCGGTGTGGTAGAGCGTAATGTGTGGCATATCCATCAGATAGTGGCTGATGGAAAAATCGTTGGTGACGACCGTCAGATTGAAACAGTGGCTGGCGGCCACCGCTTTCGCCACTTCAAACAACGACGTTCCGGCATCCAGATACAGCGTTTGTCCAGGCTCAATGAGCATTGCGGCGAGCTGGCCCATCTTACGCTTCACGTCATGATTCAACTCGGCTTTTTCCCGCCACGGCAGTTCGGATTTCAGCAGGTTATTGAGCTTTACGCCGCCGTTAATGGCAATAACTTTGCCTTCTTCTTCCAGCAACTGAATGTCGCGACGCACGGTCATATGCGACACGCTCATCAGATCTGCCAGTTCATTAAATGAGGCGGCATTCTTTTCGTGCACGTAGCGGTAGATAAAATCACGTCGTTGCTCGGGGATCATCATGTCACCTCACGCTTGCCGGGAATGTTCAAGTTCGGCCACCGCCTCTTCTGAGAGCGGAACATAGCCGAGCGGTTTTAATGTCAGCCAGATGCGGGCGCTGTCTTCCAGCTCCTCGGCGTTAAACACTGCCTCACGCAGCGAGCGACCGCTTACTACCGGCCCGTGATTAGCCAGCAACGCTGCCGTATGATCTGCCGCAATTTCACTCAGTGCGCTGGCAATGCCTTCATGGCCGGGTTTGAAATAAGGCAGCAGCGGCAACTGCCCGACGCGCATCACATAGTATGGCGTTAGTGGCGGTAGACAGTTTTCTGGCGTGGAGCAAGGCAGACAGGAGAGCGCGGTCAGCCATGGAGAATGCAGGTGCACAACCGCGCCGCAGGATGGCCGATGCCGATACCACGCCAGATGCATGGGCACCTCTTTTGACGGTTTGTCGCCGCTAAGATGCACGCCGTTGGCATCCAGCCTACTCAGCGTGGCAGGATCAAGCTCGCCCAGGCAGGAGTTGGTCGGGGTTACCAGATAGCCGCCATCCGGTAATTTGACGCTGAGGTTGCCGGAGCCGCCGCTGCTGTAACCACGCATAAACAAGGAACGGCCATAGTGGACGAGTAGTTCGCGTAGTTGGTGTTCACTCACCGGATTCATGATGCGTACTCCTGGGCTGTAAAAAAGAAATCTTCGTCACCAAAGTTGCCTGACTTCAGCGCCAGCGCCAGACCGGAGGAAAATACCCACGGCACGCCTGGGGCAATGGCTTTGCCAACGGACAGACGCTTCACCTGCAGCGCCTCTACCACTGTGCCGGATGTTTCTCCGCCTGCGACGATAAAGGTGTTTACACCTGCAACCTGTAGCTTTGCGCTCAGTCGGGAAAAAGCGTGTTCGATCGCCTGGCTGGCAGCCTGTTCGCCGTACTCTTGTTGAATGCGTTTGAGTACGTCTGGGGGCTGGGTGGCGTATATCATCGGCGCGAATGGGTCGTTGATATGCGTCATCGCCCAGGCACACAGTTCATCAGTGTAGCTTTCTGCATCAGACAGGCAGCGGGCCACGTCGAGTACACGAGAAGCTGCCGCGGCCTTATAACGAGTAACCTGACGATTGCTCATCGCCGAGCAGCTACCGGAGAACACCACCGTTTTAGCGGGTAGTGGAAAAGCGTCCGGCGGCATGGTTTGCTGAGCTCCGGTGCAGGCGGCCAGCGCGCCACCGAGCCCGGATCCCCCGGCTAACAGAGGGCTGGCATGGAGAGCCTGCGCCAGCGTGGCGAGATCTGCTTCATCCAGCGTATCGACGATAACGTGACGCGTACCTTCAGCCTGAAGTTGGGCCAGAGCGTTAGTGACCGCTTCCACACCTTGACGCAGTATCGTGAAGTTGATGCAACCAACCTTACCCTGAGTTTGCGCGCTCAGCAGGCGCGGCAGGCTGGCATCGGTCATAGGATTGAGCGGATGCTTTTCCATCCCGGATTCGTTAAGCAGTACGCCGTTTACAAAAAGATGGCCATGCACCACCGTGCGCCCGTTTTGCGGCAGGGCGGGGCAGTGGACGATCGCAGGAGTCTGCAGGTCATTCATCAACGCATCGCTGACCGGTCCAATGTTGCCTGTTGGCGTGGAGTCGAACGTCGAACAATATTTAAAATAGATCTGGCGGACACCTGCCTTTTGTTTCAGCCAGCGGGCACAGGACCGAGATTGTGCGATGGCCTGTTCTGCGGGTAATGAGCGGCTTTTCAGCGAGATGACGATAGCGTCAACCTCTTCATTCCAGCATTGAGCGGGATCAGGCATTCCGGGCAGTAGCGCAACGCGCCACCCCTGCTGCGCCATAAAGCTTGCAATGTCCGTTGCGCCGGTGAAATCGTCGGCGATAACGCCTGTGGTGACGGCCATGGATCAACTCCGTTCAGATTGTTTGCTAATTGAACATATTATTCAGGAGGGCCTTTCACATTCACATGATGATTATCACAAATAAGCACATCATTGATTCACAGCAAAAATAAGTAATCTATTGAAAATAATAGAGAAATATGTTTAGTGTTGCGAAAAGAGCCTCACAAGAGAGTGTGAAGATTCGTTAATCTTTGAGAAAGCGAGGTCAGTAGCGTGTAGTGGAGTATTATCGTGGTCGCTATAATTCTCTTGCCAATTGATCATAATCATTTGCATAAATGAGATTATTTTTTGCGGTAAGCATCATTCTTTCTCTTGATTAAATTCTGCATATTACCGGCTTTAATTTCATTAATACCGGAGGATACCGTGTCGTTGAAAATCCAGGATGATTATCTACAACGTTTTTTCTCGATAGCAAAAATATTCTCCAGTGCGACTGGATTAGCCACTGTTGTGACTGATGTTAGCGGGAAAACTCTCTCGGATTGCTATAACTTTAATTCGTTCTGCACATTAATGCGGGCGGATGAACGCTATTGTGTGAGCTGCCAAAAGTGTGACAAATATTGTGCTTTTGAAGGATTAAAACACCTTAAACCCAGAATACTCAGCTGTCACGCGGGGCTAAGTCTGTTTTCTATGCCATTAATTCGCGAGGGACATCTGTACGGGTTTATGCTCTGTGGGCAGGTACGGGCAAAATATCAGGAATATAAAACTATCATTATTGATAATGAATGCTCATGGATGGATGAGCCAAGAATAAAAGCTGAATGGAGTCAGGTGGCGGTAGTAGATAATAATACGCTGGTGGCATCAGCTAATTTATTAAATTTCATTGTTGATAATTTTGAGACAGAACAGCAACAATCTGATGAATTTGTTATCCCGCCGACCAGTTACATGTGTCATTATTTTACAGAGCCTTCCCGACACGAGAAAAAGCTTATGGCAGCGTTGCGTTATATTGATGAGAATTTATATAGTGAATTAACCCTGGAATCCGTAGCAGCTCATGTTTGCTTAAGCGCAAACTATTTCAGCCGTTTTTTTAAGAAACGCCAGGGCGTTAACTTTAAAACCTGGGTGAGTCAGAAAAAAATGCAAAAAGCGGGGGAGTTATTGCACGATCCCGTTCATTCAATAGACAGCATTGCCCGGAAACTCCAATACGCACAAACCAGCTATTTTTGCCGTGTTTTCCGGGCGGCGCATCAAACGTCGCCCCAGTCTTTTCGTCATGCCAGACTGTCACAGTAAAGGTTTTCTGGCAGCGTGATGGCTTCAGGGATAAAAGAGAGCCGATCGCTCAGGGTTACCACATCACCAATCACTATCAGCGCAGGGGGAAGGATGTTAGCTTCTTGCGCCTTGCCCAGTAGTAAACCGAGCGTACAGGTCAGTCGTCGTTGGTTCTCGCGGGTGGCGGACATAATTAGCGCTGCAGGTGTATCTGCTGATTTTCCACCCATCAATAATTCCTCACAGATAAACGCCAGATTGGCGATACCCATGACGATAACCAGCGTACCATTCAGTTTGGCCAGTTGACGCCAGTCCTGCTGTTGGTTGCCCTCCCGCGTATGACCGGTCACCACGTGAAATCCCGAGGCGAAATCGCGGTGTGTTACCGGAATTCCGGCATAGGTCAGGCCACCAATGGTTGAGCTGATACCTGGCACCACTTCAAACAGGATGCCCGTCTCGACGAGATCCTCAACTTCTTCAGCTCCGCGGCCAAAAACATACGGATCACCACCTTTCAGACGCACAATATTATTGTGCGTTTGGGCATACTGGACAAGCAGCGCATTGATTTCATCCTGGGGTACACAATGGAAACCTGGGTTTTTGCCGACATTGATAAGCAGACAATCAGGTAATGCCCATTCCAAAATTTTAGGATTGACCAGCCGATCGTAAATAATGACATCAGCCTGTTTAATGCACATCATTGCTTTGAGAGTAAGTAATGAAATATCACCGGGACCTGCCCCAACGAGCCAGACCTTTCCGAAAGTTTTCACATTGTGTCCTTTATCACATCGATCAAAAAAAGGCAGAAACTACATCAAGGAATGATAAAAAGCAGTCGTTTGCCCGTAAGTTATAACGTGAAATTATCCAGAATTATCGCACTGATAATATTGATTAATCTCGCAAAGTTTTTTCTGCAATAAACAAGATGACTTGAAAAATTATTAAGAACTTATTGACACTATTTGCTTAGGTTTAACCTTATTTAAATTGTGTTTATTGTTGACCTTGAGTATTATTGGTTAATATTTATCCGCCATCAGTGTGAGCAAATCATGGATTGGATCAATGACATTAATGGATGAAATAAAATATAACTCTCGGTGCTTATCTGGGTATCTTGAATTATTTTTTATAAATTAAACTATTTTTGCACGCTGCATATGGAAGAGGTTATGAGAGGAAAAATACCTAAGACGGAGTTGCTGGTAACTTTTGAAGTTGTTGCGCGTCACGAAAGTTATACCCGGGCAGCTGAAGAGCTGGCTTTAACACAAAGTGCTGTTTTCCGCCAGGTAAATGCACTGGAGGATTTTCTCAATACCGCGCTATTTAATCATGCCAAAAAACGCATTTTTTTAAATGCGGCTGGCAAACACTATTTAAGCATCGTTAAAGAAACGTTAAATAAACTTGAACGAGATACGACGACGATAATGACCTGGCAGCCGACGATACAGGTTATTGAGCTGGCGGTGAATCCGACGTTCAGCACGCACTGGCTGATCCCAAATCTGCGTGAATTTAACAAACTTAATCCTGATATTATCGTGAACATTCATTCCCTGGCGAATATTGGTGATTTTCTCAATCGAGAGTATGACGCGGCAATCATGCGCGAAGACTTTTATTCTCCATGGTCAGGGGTTGAGTACCTGTTTGAAGAGGAAATTCTGCCGGTATGCAGTCGCTGTCTGCTGGCCGAGCCGGAACGAAAACTGGCCGTTGACGAACTGTTGAACGAATACCCACTCTTGCACCAGAGCACGCGAATCAAAGGCTGGCAGGAATGGTTTGCGCTGTCAGATGTCAGCAGTCCGCTGGTGAATAAAGGTCCGAGATTTGATTTGTTATCAATGCTGATCGCGGCGGTCCGCTCTAATCTGGGCGTTGCGCTGCTCCCGCGTTTTGCTATTCAGCACGATCTGGACAGTGGTGATATGGTCATTCCTTGCGATGTTCCAATGCGTACCGGGAATCGATTTATTATGACGTGGCGCGAAGAAAAATCAGAGTCCGAACATTTACAGATCTTTCGTAACTGGCTGTTGAATAAATCGGTGGTGTCGCCTGTTTGATGGCGATGGCATAACATTGGAACCGGCCTACAGCTCTGCGAACTGTAGGCCGGGTGATTACCAGTCGATCCCAACCTGCGCCTGAATCCCGCTGTCAAACGCGTGCTTGACCGGACGAATTTCACTGACCGTATCGGCCAGTTCCAGTAGCAGCGTATGGCATCCGCGCCCGGTAACGATAACGCTTTGCTCCGCAGGACGATTTTCGATGGCGTTGATAACCTCTTGCGTATCCAGATAGTGGTAAGCGAGCATGTAGGTGAGCTCATCAAGTACCACTAAATCGTAATGCGCATCAGCCAGCATGCGCTTACTTTCCTGCCATACGACCGTTGCCGCCTCGATATCTGCTTGCCGATTTTGGGTTTCCCAGGTAAATCCGGTACCCATAATATGGAACTCGACGCCGAGGGGGTGCAGTGTGTTGTACTCGCCATTATCCCACTGACCTTTAATAAACTGCGCGATGCCAACGGTTTTTCCGTGACCCACTGCGCGCGTTGCCGTGCCAAAGGCTGCGGTTGATTTTCCTTTTCCGTTGCCGGTGAAGACAATCAGGATCCCTTTCTTCTCCGTTGCAGCCGCTACGCGGGTATCAACCTGTTCTTTCAGTTTCTGCTGACGCTGGCGGTGTCTGTCGTTATTGGCGCGCGCTTCCATGGAAACTCCTTAATGCCCTGCCGGACAGGTTGCACAGCGATGCTGCTGCTCGAACTGGCTGAAGAAGTTATTACCTTTGTCATCCACTAATACGAAGGCGGGCATATTTTTAACTTCCATCATCCACACCGCTTCCATTCCCAGTTCGGGATACTCAAGGCACTGCAGACTCTTCACGTACTGCTGCGCCAGTAGGGCGGCGGCACCGCCAATGCTGCCGAGGCTAAATCCACCGTGTTTGTGACAGGCATCAGTGACCTGCTGGCTGCGGTTACCCTTGGTGAGCATAATGAGGCTGCCGCCTTGTGCCTGGAAAGCATCGACATACCCATCCATGCGCCCGCCGGTGGTGGGACCCATTGAGCCACAGGCCTGGTTTTCCGGGGTTTTGGCGGGACCTGCGTAATACACGATATGCTTTTTCATGTACTCCGGCATCGGTTCACCGTTATCCAGCCGCGCTTTGATGTTCGCGTGGGCAATATCGCGAGCGACAACAATCGGGCCACTTAACGACAAACGTGTACCAATAGGCAGGGCGGAGAGATCATGCAGGATTTCACGCAGCGGACGGTTCAGATCCAGTTGTACGGTCTGGGCTCCGTTTTCTACCCGGTGAGAATCGGGAATGAATTTGCCCGGATTATGCTCGAGTTTTTCCAGCCAGATACCGTGTTTATTAATTTTGGCCTTAATGTTGCGGTCGGCAGAGCAGGAGAGGGCCATCGCGATTGGGCAGGAGCCGCCGTGGCGCAGTAAGCGAATTACGCGGATATCGTGGGCAAAGTATTTGCCGCCAAATTGCGCGCCGATGCCAAACTCGCGGCTGGCATTGAGCAATTCGGCTTCCAGCGCCGTATCACGGAACGCCTGGCCCAGCTCGTTCCCGCTGGTGGGCAGATTATCGTAATATTTGGTTGAAGCCAGTTTGGCGACTTTCAGCGCCTGGTCGGCGGATAAGCCTCCAACCACAAAAGCGATGTGATACGGCGGGCAAGCGGCTGTACCCAGTGATTTCATTTTTTCGATCAGGAACGCGGTGAGCTTTTCCGGCTGCAGGATGGATTTGGTTTCCTGGAATAGCGCTGCTTTGTTGGCAGAGCCGCCGCCTTTGTTGACGAACAGGAAACGGTATTCGTTACCTGGGGTGGCGCTAATATCGATTTGTGCGGGCAGGTTGGTCTGGGTATTGACCTCGGTATACATATCCAGCGGGGCATTTTGCGAGTAACGCAGGTTGTTTTCGGTAAAGGTGGTGTACACGCCTTTGCTTAACGCTTCTGCGTCATCGCCGCCGGTCCAGACATGTTGCCCTTTGCTGGCCACAATGGTTGCCGTTCCGGTATCCTGGCAGTTGGGCAGTACACCTTTAGCTGAAACCTCTGCATTGCGCAGCAGCTGTAATGCGACGTACTTATCGTTACTGCTGGCCTGCGGGTCGTGCAAAATGCTGGCAATCTGTTTTAAATGTCCGGCGCGCAGGAAAAATGAAGCCTCATAAAACGCCTGCTGTGCTAACAAGGTTAACGCTTCCGGTGCAACCTTGATCACTTCCTCTCCGTCTAACTCCGTTACTGTAACGTGCTGGTTACTCAGTAATTCATATTCGGTACTATCTTTACTCTGAACAAAGAGTTCCTGCCAGACAAATGGTTTAGACATGTTTACTTCTCACCTCTTCGTGTTGTTTGCCGAATGGCGCTTCGCTTATCCGGCCTACGATTAACGCATTGATGTAGGCCTGATAAGCGAAGCGCCATCCGGCGTAAAGTTATTTGGCTAAAAAGACATTGGCTTTTGTCGCTTCGGCGACATATTCGATAGTTTTCTGGGCACGAACGCTGTTTCCGGCTTCATCAAGCGGCGGAGAATAGACCGCAATCGCATATTCGCCTGGGACAACGGCAACCATGCCGCCGCCGACGCCGCTTTTGGCCGGAATGCCAACGGTGTACAGCCATTTACCGCTGCCGTCGTAAAGCCCGGCAATTGCCATTTCTGCCAGCACTTGTGGAACATATTTCTCATTCAGCAACTGTTTGCCGTTGAACGGAGATTTACCTTTGTTTGCGAGTACTGCACCCATTTTGGCCAGTTGCTCAACGGTGATATCCACCGAGCACTGGCGGGTATAAATTTCGACGGCTTCGTCAGTGTTGCCATAGAAGCTGTTATAGGATTCCATCAGCTTGGCCAGCGCCTGATTGTGCTGGTTGGTTTCCATTTCAGATTTGAAAACCGGTTCGTTCACGGTGAGTGTGGCATCGGCCCAGACGTTCAGGTTGTCGAGGATTTTGTTCCAACGATCGGTTTTGTCTTTGGCTTCGATCAGGCTAACGGTGCTCATGGCCCCGGCGTTTACCAGTGGGTTTTCAGGCGCGCCCTTGGTCAGCTCAACCGCTAAACCTGAGTTGAATGGCATACCGGTGGCATTGGCGCCAAGTTTATCCAGTACTACCTGAGGACCGTGCTGCTCCATGGCGAGCGCAATGGTGAACACTTTACTCAGGGATTCCATTGGGAAAGGTTTGTTAACATCGCCAACCTGATAGATCTTGCCGTCCACTGTCGCAATGGTGATGGCAAAATTTTTCGGGCTATAGGTCGCCAGAGCAGGGATGTAGTCGGCGACTTTTCCATCGTTGTTACTTTTGTACTTCTGATGAGCCTGTTCTATCAGCTTGGCGTAGTCGGGCGTGGTTTGCGCGAATGTGGTTGCGCTAAACAAGACGCTGAAAGAAAAGAGACTCACGCCGAGAATTGTTTTATTCATTATGCATTCCTGTTGGTGTGCTCATCTTGGTGCCGGATGGCGGCGTACCGCCTTATCCGGCCTACGGATAGTTAAACGTTATGTAGGCCGGATAAGCGCAAGCGCCATCCGGCAATAACGTAGTATCAGGACAAAGCGACTTCCGTTTCGGTAACCGGACGTTCCTGTTCCGGAGTTTTCACCGGTGCAGTTCCACGGCAACCCTGGCCGTAGTGTTCGCCTTCCCAACGGCCCACGATGGCAGCACCCATTGCGTTACTCATAACGTTGGTGGCGGAACGACCCATATCGAGGAACGGATCGACGCCCATCAGCAGGATCAGACCGGCTTCCGGAATATTGAACTGGTTCAGGGTTGCGGCGATAACCACCATGGATGCACGCGGTACGCCCGCCATCCCTTTCGAGGTCAGCATCAGGATTAACAGCATGGTAATTTGCTCGCCCATGCTCAGTTCGATGTTGCACGCCTGGGCAATAAAGACGGTGGCAAATGAGCAATAAGCCATGGAACCGACCAGGTTAAAGGAATAACCGATAGGCAGAACGAAGCTGGCGATTTTTGAAGAAACACCGAATTTTTCCAGCTTGTCCAGCGTACCCGGGAAGGCAGCTTCAGAGCTTGAAGTGGTAAAGGCCAGCAGAGCGGGTTCGAGGATTGATTTAGTTAACCGTGCGATGCAAGGCCCGACGATCATCGTAGACAGGCCAATCAGGATCGCCCACAGCATACCCAGCGTCAGGTAGAACTCACCCATGAAGATCCCGGCGCTGACCATCACACCCAGACCACGTTCGGCAATCAGACCGGAAATAGCGGCAAACACGGTCAGTGGCGCAAACAGCATGACGTAACCCGTCAGCTTCAGCATGACGTGCACCAGTGAATCCAGCACTTTCACAATAGGGTCGGCTTTTTCACCAATCGCAGCGAGGCTGCAACCAAGGAAGATTGAGAACACGACGATCTGCAGAATTTCGTTACGTGCCATCGCATCAACAATACTGGTCGGTACCGCGTGTGAAATGAACACTTTCAGCGTGAATGGCTCTGACTTAACGGCGGCAACGGCTCCGACGTCATGTGGCACAAAGTTGATACCTGCGCCTGGCTGGAAGATATTAACGATAACCAGACCCAGTGCAATTGACACCAGAGAGGCGCAAATAAACAGGAAGAAGGTTTTCGAAAATATACGTCCCAGCGTTTTGGCATCGCCCATTTTGGCAATACCTACAACCAGAGTTGAAATAACCAATGGAGCGATAATCATTTTCACCATACGTAAGAATATGGTGGTGAAAATGGAAATATCTGCTGCATAAGATTTTGCTGTTTCAGCCGCGGCCATATTATTTATGACCACCCCGGCAATCATGCCGAGTATCAGGCCTAATATGATCATCTTCGTTAAACTAATTTTCTTCATGTGTACTCCATCGGATAAAGGCTGGTAATTGGAATTGTGTAGGGTGGCGTGCGCCTGAACCTGGACAGCAGCTCAGACGCACGCCTGTTGTGACCAACCGCATGAATAATTCGAAGCACTGTGATACAGCTGAATTCTGTGCTCCAATGGCTGTTATTGTGTTTTTTTGTTACAAGTCGAACTCAATACTTAATAATGGAGCGTGTTGCTGCGCACCATAAACATCATTGTCACCGACATTGCCGGAAATAATATCTCGCGGCATGACGATTTTTACGGCATTCGCTGGATCGAACCAGACGATATTGTGAATAAACTCAGGCTCAACATTATATAAACCGGCAATAAGCTGCGGCGTTAATTGCTCGCAGGCTTTTACCCGTTGATAGTCTTCCCTTGTTTTAAATAAAATATCTAAAACCAGTTCGTACGGTCCGGCGTTTTTGGATCGAATAACTTGTGCCAGTGAACAAATTGAGTGTTTCATGCCTGAACTCCTTCTGGCGTCACCTGTTCAATGTGGAAATCAAAACGCAGCGCATCGCTCGCTTCAATCAGGTGATAGATAGAGAACTCATACACCGGTCCACTCTGAATATCAGATGGCGAGAACGGGAAGGCGAGGTTGCCCGCAGTCGCAATGCGATTTTCATAGCCGTAGTGCAGCAGGGTAGAGCGCACCAGCGAGCAAACGCTGTTAGCGATATCCTGCGTTGGCGCAACGACATCCAGTAAAATCCCTAGCTCATGACCGGCAGTTTTCATCGGCTCATGGTTGCCCATTACACCGTTCTTACCGTACAGGTGGAACGTCATGCGGATACTGTCGTCATTCAGCGAGAGGTTACGTGCCACGCTGGCCTGTACTTCTTCGAGAATCGTGTCAATCCCGGCAATCATGATTGGGTCGCGCGTTCCGGCGATGGTCAGGCAGCGGAAGCCAACCTGACGCGCGCCTTCCAGTTTCAACGCATACGGTGTTTCTTCATGACGTGAACCGCTGACATACACTTCGCCTTCGTTAACCTGGGTGAAGGTACATGCTTTCAGGTTCAGCACACCGCCTGGCCCTGGCAGGAAGTACGGATCGGACTTCTCATACAGAGTGTGCGCCGCCGCGGAAGTTTCAGTGAACTTACGCTTGGGATTGAACGCCTTCAGCGTAAAGCCGTTATCGTCAATGATTCCCATCGCACAATCTGAGCCAGAGCCAGGGGTGGCGGCAATGGCGGCACACTCAAGGATCTTACCGCAATGAAGCGCCAGACCTTCATCAAAGCCCTGCATAATCGGCAGCGCGGCGAAGCAGGCCGGATCGTAGGCACGTCCGCCCAGGACCACC
The DNA here is from genome assembly GCF_002042945.1 of Citrobacter sp. A316. NCBI lineage: Bacteria > Pseudomonadati > Pseudomonadota > Gammaproteobacteria > Enterobacterales > Enterobacteriaceae > Citrobacter > Citrobacter sp. A316. The sequence continues at coordinate 219,460 of NZ_MVFZ01000001.1, read as the reverse complement.
TGCGCACCGGCTTTCAGCGCACGCTGGAATGGCTCGACGCCCATCTGTGCGACAATGTAGGTGCTCTCTTCAATGGCCTCATGAGTCAGTGCAGGCACAAAATCGAGCGCGGTGATTTTGCCGTTATCCAGCGCCTGATGAACGATTTCTTTGTCGACATCAGACGGAATCAGCGCTATTGAGAAAGACAGTTTTTCTTCCTGCGCGATCTCATGGATTATCTGGCGACACCACTCCAGATGCGGAGCTGCGCCAGAACCACCGGCTGTGCCGATTACTACCGGGATGTTGTTCTTAACGCCTGCCACAATCATATAGCGCAGATCGCGTTTCACACCGGCCCTGTCAGTAAAGGGTTTACCTGCCCCCAGGTAGTGGGGGCCAGGATCGGAGGAACCTGCGTCAACAGCAATAAGATCCGGTGACTCTTCCATGGCTTTACGAAAACTTTCTTCCGGGAAGCCATAACCCAGGATAGCCGTAGGCGATAAGATCTTAAATGTGCGTGCCATCTCTTAATCCTTAGTTTGCAACAACGCGATGGTGCGGTTCATTTCGTTAAACACGATGTTGAGACCTTCATCGAAACCCATACCCGGTTTAACCAACATGCGCATTGGACGCGCGGCAAGTGCCACGTGTACGCAGGTGCGGGCACTGATCTCTGTTTCGTTACAGGTACCGCCCTGATAGGCTTCCATCGCGTGTTTGTTGCAATACAGCACCGCGTCAACGATGTTGTGAATGCCGCCTAGATCCGGAGTCTTGATCTGTACCATGTGGCAGCTGCCCGCATCGGTAAAGTCCACGATATCCTGATAGGTGTTACACCATTCGTCGGCGACAATTTTCACGCCGGAACCCAGACGAGTCAGCTCTTTGGTGATGGCGGTCAACATGCGGATCTGATCCGGCTTGTTACCGGCATCAACCGGACCTTCGATATACAGCGGCAGACCCTGGGCTTCGACTTCCAGGCTGGCGATGTACGCGGCGCAGCGAACCGGATCCATATCGAAGATCAGACCGATCGTGCCGTACACATCAATGTGCAGCGTCGGGTGATAACGTTCGCTGGTGCGCAGGCTTAAGATGCGGTCGGATAACCAACGTACATACTCACGCAGTTTTTCGCCTTTAAAGCCCAGCTTCTCTTCCACGTTGTTGATCAGCGCATGCGGCAGGACGTCCACACCTTTGAGGATCATCTTATCAACGGCGATATAACGGTCGTCGCCGCTCTGACCAAATAATGGAATGGCTTCCGGGACGCACGGCAGTTGCCATTCATCGCAAACCACTTCAGTTTTCAGACGACCGGTAGCCAGCGCCGCAGCGTCGAGCAGCGCCTGAGACAAACCATAGCGGACGGCGGTATGCAGCAGATGACCGTCAATACGCAGTTGGTCAAAGAAACGCGCGTTCGGCAGGAACGCATCAACGTCACGGCCTTCCAGCAGCGGTTTGATGTGATCGTTGAGGAATGGAATGAAGTTTTCAGCCAGGAACAACGGGTCACGACCGCCTGCACCTGAATATTGCACCGCTGCGCAATCGCCCACCGCTACCGCGCCGTTTTCCAGAATCAGCTGTACGGAAACGCATTCACCCGCCTGACGAACAGAGGTAAATCCAGGCGTTACCGGATCGCCGGTATAGATAAACCCGTCATGACCGGCGCCATTTTTGATGGCCTGCTGATCGTCAAAATAAAATGAGGAGTAGCCAGCGGTGAAAAGGGCCTGTTTAATTTTCATTATGGTCTTCCTATTAATTTACTGTGGGATACGGCGTTGATGTCATCAATGACCATCTGGAAAGAAGGTTTGCGACCTTCGAAATGTGCACGCTCTGCAACGTAGTCGTGGTGCAGGGCGAGAATATCTTTCGGCAGCGGCACGGCACCGGCTTCAAGAATACGGATTGCGCCTGTGTTATCGCGAACAGGCAGGATCTTACCGGCGTTACAGGCGGCAGGAGCGAAAGGCACATCCAGCACGCCAGCTTCAAAGGCCAGCACCGTACCGCGTGCAATGTCGCCATTGCCCAGTTCGAAGACTTTCTTCAATACCGCGCGGACTTCGCTCTTAATCAGGTCAACTTCTTGCTCCACGGCAGCGCACTGCGGGAATTTCTGGTCGCTGACCATGTTGAGCATCTGGCGTGACGCTTTCAGACCCTGGGCGTTAGCTGCCGCGGTTGGGATACCGAACGCTTCGTGCGGGCTTTTGGTAATGACTTTTGTGGCACCGGACATACCGGCAACCGCTGCACCCCAGGCGATAACGGAGAAGGCTTTTGCTTCATCTTCCGGGAATCCGCCCATCCACTGGTGGAAAACGGTGCTCAGCTCGTAGTCGTCGAAGCCATGGTTATGGAAGTATTCGTGGGACAGTTCACGCAGTGCCTGAATAGCAGCGATATCCTGTGTCAGGCTGCCGACCTGGCCGTAACCGACGGTAATAGACTTCACGCCCTGTTCCAGCGCCAGCAGACCTTCGATAATCGCGACTGAGTGGGACATGAACGGCGGGATCAGCGTGCCGGTCAGCGGACCAAACGGTTCACGGTTGATGCGAATGCCGTTCTCTTCGTACAGACCCATCAGACGGTCGCAGTACTGCCAGTCGCGAATGGATTTTTCCAGGGTGACGCGTTTGGCGTAAGGGATGTTGTAGGAGATACCGCCGCCTTCGTAGCTGGTAAAGCCACTGGCCATGGCGATTTCTGCCAGCAGACGTGCATCCGGTGTACCGTGGCGAACCTGGATCGGTTTATCCAGCGATTCAGTCATACGACGGCAGGCAGCAACCCCGTGATTGACGACCGGTAAACCATTCAGCTTGGAAGTACCTGCTTCGATGGATTTCTGGATCCCGACAGCGGCTTCTTCATAGCGGTTCAAACGGGTATAGGCATCGATAGTACTTGGCAGGAGGTCGCACTCTTCCTGCAAGGTTTTGAGCAGCGCAATATGCTCATCCATTAATGCCACACCTGCGCGCGGCTGGCTCAGAGTTTTACCTTCCTGATCGGCCTTCAGCAGGGCGAGGGAGAAACGCTTTTTCTCTGGAATTGATTGCTGGTACTTCACGCCATCTTCGAAGTTCTCAACGTCTTTGCCGGTTTCCCAGGTTTGTAACACCTGATGCCTTTCGGTCATGAATTCGTCGTGGGTCAATTTTTTATTTCGAAGTTCCATTCGTAGCTGCCTTAAGTTTTATAGGGTTAAACACTGAATGCTGGTGCGAGCAGCGGCTTGCGGGTACAGCCTGGCGACGTTTGCCAGTAGAGGGAGCAGGCCATTTGAATCGCGGTAATACTCAAACTGATTCGGTAACAGAATTCTTTTACCCTGGTCGTCCAACTCCCTGTATTTGAGCCAGTTATGGATATCGAACTGGCTGGCGCGAGAGAGCCATCCCCCTGAACCGACGACTTTGCGTACGGTGGTGAGATCGCGACCCATCTGTAAATCCACATTACCCACGCAGGTGCAAACCTGCTTTTTAGTGCCCGCGTGGCGCTCAGCGGCATAGCCCACGCATAAACCTGCCAGCAGGGTGTCGAAATATTTCTCTTCCTCGCTGAGTGGCAGGTAATCCGGTTGCCCAACCAGGTGGCGTAGATAGCGGTAAAACGCTTCCTCGCGCTGTGGCTGCTGGGCGAAGATGACTTTCACCATATCCTGCGTGCTTTCTCCCACCACGACGGCGGAAACGCGCATTCCAAGGTCGCCTTCAACGGTACGTTTGACGAACGGTTCAGGAACACCATGCAGGACGGTATCGGGGGAGAGGGTATTCGCGCTGGCCGAATAGACATCCGTGGTGGCTCCGCCCATATCAATCAGCATGAATTCCTTCCATGCGCTGTCGTAATCGCTAATAGCTTTGACTAACTCATATACCGTCCATGGCGTCGGCATAGGCTCTTCGCCTGTTTCGCCGACGATAACGTCCAGACCTTTGCCTTTGACGATGCGTGACAAGAACACATCGCAAATCGCCTGGCGTGCGGCAAACGGATTCGGGTGATCGAGGTCCGGCAGAATGTTGTCTACCGTGGTCAAATCCTTGTGTCCCAGAATCGTTTGTATTTCGTCCTGAATGTCCCTGTTTCCGGCGTAGATAATGGCGCAATCAAGCTTTGAGCCTGCCAGCGCGTGTGCATTCGCCAGGCCGTAACTTTCTTCGCCACCGTCTGTTCCGCCGGTAAACAACAGAATGTCTGGCGGTGATGATTCCAGCTCATGGATGTCATGACGGTTCAGCTTGTACGAATAATATTGCGCGATTTTCGCTCCTGCCGAATGGGCGGTAACTTTTGCCGACTCCAGCGTAATGGAAGGCACCAGCCCCATTGCTGCAACGGCGAGCCCACCTTTCGCTGAGGAGGAGTATTTCAACTGCACTTCACCACTTTTCAGTAACGGGCGAGCATCGGCAACATTCAGCACCTGATTCAGGCTGGCAAAAAAACCGTCTGCCAGATGATGTGTGGTGGTTGGGGTCAGGACATGGTTTATCAGGGTTAATTCCTCGCCTTCATGGGCGAAGAGGGCTGCCTTGGTCCATGTCGAGCCGATATCGACAGAAACTGTTTGCATCAGATGGCCTCTTCCAGGCAACGCTGTTCGAGGCCATTGTGTTGGTGAATATCATTGGTGATGAGTGCACAAACATCTTCCAGGTCATGGCTCGGTGCGAAAACCCGGTTAAAGCCCATCTCTTTAAACTTCACTTCCACATCGGCGAAGTCATGTTTACCGACGACCAGGTTGCCGCCGACGTACAGCAGAATGTCGCCAAGGCCGCGCTCGATGCAGCGCTCACGTAACCCGAGGCAGTCAATGTCGCCATGACCGTAGATAGAGGACACCACAATGGCATCGGCGCCTGTTTCAATCGCAGCATCAATATATTCATCCTGGCTCACCATCACCCCGAGGTTGATTACGTGAAAATCATGAGCAGTAAAAACGCGATCCAGAACTTTATTACCTACTGCATGGCAGTCAGCACCGATGACGCCAATAACAAGTGTAGATTTCTTCATGGGTAATCCTCTGTAGGGCTGATGGTCAATAAGTGAAATTATTTTCTAATATTTAGAACATGGATTGTGACAACCTCTTAATAGGGTTGGAGTTTCTGTGGAAGCGAAAAAGGAAGCAATTGATCTATTTTCAAAATATCCTGCGCAAAATGATTGTTATATTTGCATTCTATAAAAATCTTTCATAATCAATGTGATGGGTTGTCTTTCCTTAGCCGGATTTTATTTATTAGGGAATTGGGTAATAAATGACTTGCCATGTTTGTGATCGAAATCTTATTTTGTTATGCGCGCCATTTATGACGTGTTTTAAATAATTTCAAAAATCCCAATTACTAATTAACTTGTGAACGGCATAACGGTTTTTTATTTTTTAATCTTATATGTCATAATTCATTTTTGTTAAATTTAGGATAAAAATGATAATGAAATGTTTGTGGCATATTTAATCTTTGCCACATAAGAGAAAATGGACGTTAAAGATAACTTTCAGTGATGATTTAAGCGAAACGTCAGCGTTCTCTTGCAGAACACCAAACGCAATGCATCGGTCAATGTGGAACGTTTTCGCTTCCAGCTGAGATAGTTACATCTCGGTGTTAATTATAAGTAAAATTTAATTGAATAAATTGTATGAAATAACAAGTCCATGACTTGCTAAACAAAAAACTGTGAGCTACCCAGCATTAATGATTCTTTATCTGCTATCAATTTTGTCAGCCGGGCTGGTTAAAAGATCGTGTACATTTAAATAAATATCCTATCATTTGTAGTAACGGCAATTACTCATTGAAAAACATGTTGTTAACATCGCATTCACTAGTAGCGTGAGTGTTAAACACTATTAACATTTAATTTGAAAATTGATTTAAATCAATGTTTAAAACTTGGAAAACAGCATCAAAAGAGGTTAAATTGCTGCAGATCAAATTGGTCTGAAAGTGGTAAATTAGCTATAAATTGATCACTATCGAAAAATGCAAATTTGTCTCGATAAAAACCTGTTTATTGTAAGGATTTTACGGCGTAATATAATTGCGGGATCAATTTGAGTGTTTTATTAACATGTTTGTAACCTTTCATCATTGTCCTTTCTTCAAATGAGAGGAAAGGGCAGCGGCGGAAGGAAGCAGATAAATTTGTATTGGGGCATGCGTGTGACCCTTTCTAACGGGGTTCACTCTCGGAGTCTTCATGCGATGAGCAAGGAGTCATGATGTTAGATATAGTCGAACTGTCGCGCTTACAGTTTGCCTTGACCGCGATGTACCACTTCCTGTTTGTGCCACTGACGCTCGGTATGGCGTTCTTGCTGGCCATCATGGAAACGGTCTACGTCCTTTCCGGCAAACAGATTTATAAAGATATGACCAAGTTCTGGGGCAAGTTGTTTGGTATCAACTTCGCTCTGGGTGTGGCTACCGGTCTGACCATGGAGTTCCAGTTCGGGACTAACTGGTCTTACTACTCCCACTATGTAGGGGATATTTTCGGTGCGCCGCTGGCGATCGAAGGTTTGATGGCCTTCTTCCTCGAATCCACCTTTGTAGGTCTGTTCTTCTTCGGCTGGGACCGTTTGGGTAAAGTCCAGCATATGTGTGTCACCTGGCTGGTGGCCCTGGGTTCTAACCTGTCCGCATTGTGGATTCTGGTTGCGAACGGCTGGATGCAGAACCCAATCGCAGCGGATTTCAACTTCGAAACCATGCGTATGGAGATGCTGAGCTTCTCTGAACTGGTGCTCAACCCGGTAGCACAGGTGAAATTTGTTCACACTGTGGCATCTGGTTATGTATGCGGCGCGATGTTCGTTCTGGGTATCAGCTCCTACTATATGCTGCGCGGTCGTGACTTCGCGTTTGCTAAACGTTCTTTTGCAATCGCTGCCAGCTTTGGTATGGCTGCTATTCTGTCTGTTATCGTTCTGGGTGATGAATCTGGTTACGAAATGGGCGACGTGCAGAAAACCAAACTCGCTGCGATTGAAGCAGAATGGGAAACTCAGCCTGCACCGGCTTCCTTCACGCTGTTCGGTATTCCGGACCAGGACGCGCAGGAAAACCATTTTGCGATTCAAATTCCTTATGCGCTGGGCATCATTGCCACACGCTCTGTTGATACACCGGTCATTGGTCTGAAAGACCTGATGGTGCAGCACGAAGAGCGTATCCGTAACGGGATGAAAGCGTATCAGTTGCTGGAAGAACTGCGTGCTGGTACTACCGACCAGGCCGTTCGCGACCAGTTCAACAGCATGAAGAAAGACCTGGGTTATGGTCTGCTGCTGAAACGCTATACGGATAACGTCACCGACGCGACCGAAGCGCAAATTCAGCAGGCCACGAAAGATTCTATCCCTCGCGTTGCGCCGCTGTACTTCGCTTTCCGTATCATGGTGGCATGCGGCATTCTGATGCTGGCAATTATCGCGGTGTCCTTCTGGACTGTGCTTCGTAACCGTATCGGTGAGAAAAAATGGCTGCTGCGCACCGCGCTGTATGCGATTCCTCTGCCGTGGATTGCTATTGAATCCGGTTGGTTTGTCGCAGAGTACGGTCGTCAACCGTGGGCGATTGGTGAAGTGTTACCAACAGCTGTAGCGAACTCTTCGCTGACTGCTGGCGACCTCATCTTCTCGATGCTGTTGATTTGCGGCCTGTATACCCTGTTCCTGGTGGCTGAACTGTATCTGATGTTCAAGTTCGCACGCCTTGGGCCGAGTAGCCTGAAAACCGGTCGTTATCACTACGAGCAGTCCACTGTGACTTCTCAGCCGGCACGCTAAGACAGGAGTCGTCAAATGATCGATTATGAAGTATTGCGTTTTATCTGGTGGCTGCTGGTTGGCATTCTGCTGATTGGTTTCGCGGTCACTGATGGCTTCGACATGGGGGTGGGCATGCTCACCCGTTTCCTCGGTCGTAATGATACCGAGCGTCGAATTATGATTAACTCCATCGCCCCGCACTGGGACGGTAACCAGGTTTGGCTCATCACCGCGGGTGGCGCACTGTTCGCTGCCTGGCCGATGGTGTATGCCGCTGCGTTCTCCGGTTTCTATGTGGCGATGATTCTGGTTCTGGCGTCCTTGTTCTTCCGTCCGGTCGGTTTTGACTACCGCTCTAAGATTGAAGACATGCGCTGGCGCAACATGTGGGACTGGGGCATCTTCATTGGTAGCTTCGTGCCACCGCTGGTGATTGGCGTGGCGTTCGGCAACCTGCTGCAAGGGGTTCCGTTCCACGTAGATGACTATATGCGTTTGTACTACACCGGTAACTTCTTCCAGTTGCTGAATCCATTTGGTCTGCTGGCAGGTGTTGTGAGCGTTGGGATGATCATCACCCAGGGTGCGACCTATCTGCAGATGCGTACGGTAGGTGAACTGCATCTGCGTGCTCGTGCAACTTCACAGGTTGCGGCGCTGGTGACTTTGGTCTGCTTCGCGCTGGCTGGTGTGTGGGTGATTTACGGTATTGACGGTTATGTTGTGACCTCTGCACTGGATCATCATGCTGCCTCTAACCCGCTGACCAAAGAAGTGGCTCGCGAGGCTGGCGCATGGATGGTGAACTTTAACAATGCACCTATCCTGTGGCTGGTTCCTGCACTGGGCGTGGTTCTGCCGCTGTTGACCATCCTGACTTCTCGTATGGAGAAAGGGGCATGGGCGTTCGTCTTCTCCTCACTGACGTTAGCCTGCATCATCCTGACTGCCGGTATCGCAATGTTCCCGTTTGTGATGCCATCCAGCACCATGATGAACGCAAGTTTGACCATGTGGGATGCCACCTCCAGCCAGCGTACATTGAATCTGATGACCTGGGTCGCGGCGGTGTTTGTACCGATCATTCTGCTGTACACCAGCTGGTGTTACTGGAAGATGTTTGGTCGCATCACTAAAGAAGATATTGAAAGCAACACCCACTCTCTGTACTAAGTAAGGAGCTTAAAATGTGGTATTTCGCATGGATTTTGGGAACGCTTCTTGCCTGTGCATTTGGGATAATCACAGCGCTGGCGCTTGAGCACGTTGAATCAGGCAAAGCCGGGCAAGAAGATAGCTAATGACCAACATTATCGCGATGGTATACAACGCGATGGACAAGCGCCCCTTGCGGGCGCTTTCATTTGTGCTGGCAATCGTGTTGGCTGGCTGCATATTCTGGGATCCGTCGCGTTTCGCGGCCAAAACCAGTGAGCTTGAAATCTGGCATGGTTTCCTGCTGATGTGGGCGGTCTGCGCAGGCATCATTCACGGCGTTGGCTTTCGTCCTCGCGCCGTACATTGGCAAGGCATCTTCTGCCCGCTGATCGCGGATATTGTCCTCGTTGTTGGTCTGATTTTCTTCTTCTTTTGAATAAGAAACATCCTTAAATATTTATGGGCTTGCATAAGCCCATAAATTTTTACTCTCCGTTTACTTTCCCCCATTCCAAAGCACCATTCCCGCGCGTATAGTAGCGAAGTTTGAAAGCACTAACCTTTTGTTGCATTACCGGGATGTAAAGTGAAGACAGCGCGATATACAACGACATTCTTGATGCATCGCGGCGGCAAGAACGCGAGTCACCAGGCGCTTACCAGGGTAAGCAACTGGTGTGAGTGGGCGAAGCCAACAAAGAGGCAGTAAGAATGAATAAGTATATGTTTCGATGGCCGGTTCGTGTCTACTATGAAGATACCGATGCCGGTGGGGTGGTTTACCACGCCAGCTACGTCGCTTTTTATGAAAGAGCACGCACAGAGATGCTGCGTCATCATCATTTCAGTCAGCAGGTTCTGTTGGCCGAACGCGTAGCCTTTGTGGTACGCAAGATGACCCTCGAGTATTTTGCGCCTGCCCGGCTCGACGATATGCTCGAAGTTCAAACCGAAATTACGTCAATGCGTGGCACCTCATTGGTTTTCACGCAACGCATTGTCAACGCAGAGAACACCGTGCTGAATGAAGCCGAAGTTCTGATTGTTTGCGTTGATCCACTCAAAATGAAGCCTCGTGCGCTTCCCAAGTCTATTGTCGCGGAGTTTAAGCAGTGACTGACATGAATATCCTTGATTTGTTCCTGAAGGCAAGCCTTCTGGTTAAACTTATCATGTTGATTTTGATTGGTTTCTCAATCGCATCCTGGGCCATCATCATCCAACGGACCCGTATTCTTAATGCTGCTTCACGTGAAGCTGAAGCATTTGAAGACAAGTTCTGGTCCGGCATTGAATTGTCGCGCTTGTATCAGGAAAGCCAGGGGCGTCGTGATAGTTTGGCGGGCTCGGAGCAAATTTTCTACAGCGGATTCAAAGAGTTTGCGCGGTTGCATCGGGCAAATAGCCACGCGCCGGAAGCGGTTGTTGAGGGGGCTTCCCGTGCGATGCGTATCTCGATGAACCGTGAACTGGAAACGCTGGAAACGCATATTCCATTCCTCGGCACCGTTGGCTCCATCAGCCCGTATATCGGTCTGTTCGGTACCGTTTGGGGGATCATGCACGCATTTATCGCGCTGGGCGCGGTAAAACAGGCGACGCTGCAAATGGTCGCACCAGGTATCGCAGAAGCGTTGATTGCAACGGCTATCGGTCTGTTTGCGGCAATCCCGGCGGTTATGGCCTACAACCGTCTGAACCAGCGCGTGAACAAACTGGAACTGAATTACGACAACTTTATGGAAGAGTTCACCGCGATTCTGCACCGCCAGGCGTTTACCGTTAGCGAGAGCAACAAGGGGTAAGCCATGGCCAGAACGCGTGGACGAGGTCGTCGCGAACTCAAGTCCGAAATCAATATTGTACCGCTGCTCGACGTACTGTTGGTGCTGTTGCTGATCTTTATGGCAACCGCGCCGATCATTACGCAGAGTGTGGAAGTCGACCTGCCGGATGCGACCGAATCGCAAGCCGTCAGCAGTAACGACGAACCCCCGGTCATTATTGAAGTTTCCGGTATTGGGCAATACAGCGTGGTGGTTGAGAAAGATCGTATGGATCAACTGCCGCCGGAGCAGGTTATCGCGGAAGCGAAAAGTCGCCTGCAGACCAATCCGAAAACGGTCTTTTTAATCGGTGGTGCGAAAGACGTGCCTTATGATGAAATAATTAAAGCGCTGAACTTGTTACACAGTGCAGGCGTAAAATCGGTTGGCTTGATGACGCAGCCAATCTGATGACTGCGTTTTGCTGGCTTGAAAGATAGTACGTAACAGGCGAACAGTTTTTTGGGAACCGAGAGTGTCAAAGGCAACCGAACAAAACGACAAGCTCAAAAGGGCGATAATTATTTCAGCGGTGCTGCATGTCATTTTATTTGCAGTGCTGATCTGGAGTTCGTTCGATGAGCACATTGATGCTTCAGCCGGTGGCGGTGGCGGTTCGTCTATTGACGCCGTCATGGTCGATCCTGGCGCAGTTGTGCAACAGTACGACAGGCAGCAGCAACAGCAGGCAAGTGCGAAACGTGCTGAAGAGCAGCGTGAAAAGCAGGCGCAGCAGCAAGCTGAAGAACTTCGCGAGAAGCAGGCAGCTGAGCAAGAGCGACTGAAGCAGCTGGAAAAAGAACGTTTAGCCGCGCAGGAAAAAGTGCGCGAACAGTCGGAACAGCAGAAGCAAGCTGAAGCCGCCGCCGCGAAAGCGCAAGAGCAACAGAAACAGGCTGAAGAAGCTGCGGCGAAGGCTGCTGCAGACGCGAAGGCTAAAGCTGATGCTCAGGCTAAGCAAGCGGCAGATGCCGCGAAGAAAGCCGCTGCCGACGCACAGAAAAAGGCTGAGGCTGAAGCCGCTAAAGCCGCCGCTGATGCGAAGAAAGCTGCAGAAGCACAAGCTGCTAAGGCAGCCGCGGATGCTGCGAAGAAAGCACAGGCTGAGGCCGCTAAGCAAGCTGCAGCCGAGAAAGCTGCTGCTGAGAAAGCAGAAAAAGCCGCTGCCGCGAAAGCTGCCGCTGCTGAAAAAGCGGCAGCTGATAAGAAAGCCGCTGCAGAAAAAGCAGCAGCAGACAAAAAAGCTGCAGCCGAGAAAGCCGCTGCCGATAAGAAAGCTGCGGCAGATAAAGCAGCTGCTGCTAAAAAGGCTGCGGCCGAAAAAGCCGCTGCAGCCTCTGGCGTTGACGACTTGTTGGGTGACCTGAGCTCCGGTAAGAATGCACCGAAATCGGGCGGTGGAGCGAAAGGAAACGGCCAACCGGCGAAAGATAGTGGTACAAGTGGTGCCAATGGTGGTGCTTCTGGCGCGGATATCAGTGCTTACGCATCTCAAATTCGTAATGCGATCCAGAGCCGTCTGTATGGTGCAGATTTGTATGCAGGTAAATCTTGCGTATTACATATCAAGTTAGCACCCGATGGTCTGTTACTGGATGTGACCGAAGAGGGCGGGGATCCGGCATTGTGTCAGGCTGCGCTGACGGCTGCGAAAACCGCCAGAATTCCTAAACCGCCTAGCCAGGCAGTTTATGAAAAAGTAAAAGATGCCAAACTGGACTTCAAACTGTAATAACGACCCCTGAGAAATCAGGGGAAACGGTCTAAGGTTGAGACAGAGTTCTGGTAGTTTTGTGTATTTGAGTTTGTTAACATTCTGCTAAATTATCGTGGGCTTTCCGTCCAGATAAGGGAGATATGATGAAGCAGGCATTACGAGTAGCATTTGGTTTTTTGATGCTGTGGGCAGCGGTGCTGCACGCAGAAGTACGTATCGAGATCACCCAGGGGGTGGACTCGGCGCGCCCGATTGGTGTTGTCCCCTTCCAGTGGGCAGGACCGGGTGCTGCACCTGAAGATATCGGTGGTATCGTAGGTGCTGACCTTCGTAACAGCGGTAAATTTAACCCGTTAGACCGTTCTCGTCTGCCTCAGCAGCCCGGTACCGCGCAGGAAGTTCAACCTGCCGCTTGGTCTGCGCTGGGCATTGATGCCGTAGTCGTCGGCCAGGTTACGCCGAACCCGGATGGTTCTTACAGCGTTGCTTATCAGCTGGTTGATACCGGTGGCGCACCGGGTACCGTACTGGCACAGAACACATATAAAGTGAACAAGCAGTGGCTGCGTTACGCGGGCCATACTGCAAGTGACGAAGTGTTTGAAAAACTGACCGGCATTAAAGGTGCATTCCGTACCCGTATCGCTTATGTTGTTCAGACCAACGGTGGTCAGTTCCCGTACGAATTACGTGTGTCCGACTACGATGGTTACAACCAGTTCGTGGTACACCGTTCTCCGCAGCCGCTGATGTCTCCGGCGTGGTCCCCGGACGGTTCAAAACTGGCGTACGTTACCTTCGAAAGCGGTCGTTCTGCACTGGTTATTCAGACACTGTCTAACGGCGCGGTTCGTCAGGTAGCCTCGTTCCCACGTCACAACGGTGCGCCTGCGTTTTCTCCGGATGGTAGCAAACTGGCGTTTGCCCTGTCTAAAACCGGTAGCCTGAACCTGTATGTCATGGACATTGGTTCCGGTCAAATCCGTCAGGTGACGGATGGTCGTAGCAACAACACGGAACCGACATGGTTCCCGGACAGCCAAAACCTGGCCTTTACGTCTGACCAGGCCGGTCGTCCGCAGGTATATAAAGTTAACGTCAACGGCGGTGCTCCGCAGCGCATTACCTGGGAAGGTTCGCAAAACCAGGATGCAGATGTGAGCAGCGACGGTAAGTTTATGGTAATGGTAAGCTCGGCCAATGGTCAGCAGCACATTGCCAAACAAGATCTGGTAGCGGGTGGCGTACAAGTTCTGTCGTCAACGTTCCTGGACGAAACGCCAAGTCTGGCACCTAACGGCACTATGGTAATCTACAGCTCTTCTCAGGGGATGGGATCCGTGCTGAATTTGGTTTCTACAGATGGGCGTTTCAAAGCGCGTCTTCCGGCAACTGATGGACAGGTTAAATTCCCTGCCTGGTCGCCGTATCTGTGATAATAAATAATTGATTAATAAAGGAATCATTGAAATGCAACTGAACAAAGTGCTGAAAGGGCTGATGATTGCTCTGCCTGTTATGGCTATTGCAGCGTGTTCTTCTAACAAGAACGCCAGCAATGACGGCAGCGAAGGCATGCTGGGTGCCGGCACTGGTATGGATGCAAACGGCAGCGGCAACATGTCTTCTGAAGAGCAAGCGCGTCTTCAGATGCAACAGCTGCAGCAGAACAACATCGTTTATTTCGATCTGGACAAGTACGATATCCGTTCTGACTTCGCTGCAATGCTGGATGCTCACGCTAACTTCCTGCGTAGCAACCCGTCTTACAAAGTCACCGTAGAAGGTCATGCGGACGAACGTGGTACTCCTGAGTACAACATCTCCCTGGGTGAGCGTCGTGCGAACGCCGTTAAGATGTACCTGCAGGGTAAAGGCGTTTCAGCTGACCAGATCTCCATCGTTTCTTACGGTAAAGAAAAACCTGCAGTACTGGGTCATGACGAAGCGGCTTACGCCAAAAACCGTCGCGCCGTACTGGTTTACTAAGAGAATTGCATGAGCAGTAACTTCAGACATCATCTGTTGAGTCTGTCGTTACTGGTTGGCATAGCGGCCCCTTGGGCCGCTTTTGCACAGGCGCCAATCAGTAGTGTCGGCTCTGGCTCGGTCGAAGACCGTGTCACTCAACTCGAGCGTATTTCTAACGCTCACAGTCAGCTTTTGACCCAACTCCAGCAACAACTCTCCGATAATCAGTCCGATATTGATTCCCTGCGTGGTCAAATTCAGGAAAATCAGTATCAACTGAATCAGGTTGTTGAACGCCAGAAGCAAATATTGCTGCAGATGAATAATCTGGGCAGCGGTAGTGCACCTGCGGCGCAATCTGCGGGAGGCGATCAGAGTGGGGCAGCAGCAACCCCTGCGCCTGATGCGGGTGCAGCGGCAGCGTCAGGCGCTCCGGTGCAAACAGGCGATGCGAATACCGATTACAATGCGGCCATTGCTCTGGTGCAGGATAAATCCCGCCAGGATGACGCGATCGAAGCATTTCAGAACTTCATCAAAAAGTACCCAGACTCGACTTACCTGCCAAATGCGAATTACTGGCTGGGTCAGTTGAATTACAACAAGGGGAAAAAAGATGATGCAGCGTTCTATTTTGCTTCAGTAGTCAAAAACTTCCCGAAATCACCAAAGGCTGCAGACGCGATGTATAAAGTCGGTGTCATCATGCAGGACAAAGGTGATAAAGAGAAAGCTAAAGCCGTTTATCAGCAGGTTATCACTAAATACCCTGGCACTGATGGCGCGAAACAAGCGCAAAAACGCCTTGGCGCGATGTAATGAACACCATGCGACCAGAAATCGTGTTAATTCTGGTCGCGTCGTGTGATTCCTAAGCAGTTGAGTTATTTACATCGAAATTTTTGTTGCGCTAAAATCTGAAATCAGTAATATATGCCGCCGTTGCCAAGGGATATCAAACAGCCCGAAAGCGGCGAAAAAAGTGGGGCGTTAGCTCAGTTGGTAGAGCAGTTGACTTTTAATCAATTGGTCGCAGGTTCGAATCCTGCACGCCCCACCACTTAATGCAGTATCCAGCGTAGTATCGGGTGATTAGCTCAGCTGGGAGAGCACCTCCCTTACAAGGAGGGGGTCGGCGGTTCGATCCCGTCATCACCCACCACTCGGGGCGTTAGCTCAGTTGGTAGAGCAGTTGACTTTTAATCAATTGGTCGCAGGTTCGAATCCTGCACGCCCCACCAATTTATTGGTGGCACCGAGTAAAAATTTTCAGGTTATACCCGAGCGGGTCGTTAGCTCAGTTGGTAGAGCAGTTGACTTTTAATCAATTGGTCGCAGGTTCGAATCCTGC
The DNA here is from genome assembly GCF_002042945.1 of Citrobacter sp. A316. Classification (NCBI taxonomy): domain Bacteria; kingdom Pseudomonadati; phylum Pseudomonadota; class Gammaproteobacteria; order Enterobacterales; family Enterobacteriaceae; genus Citrobacter; species Citrobacter sp. A316. Next base: position 203,612 of record NZ_MVFZ01000001.1, on the reverse strand, counting down.
ACGACCCACCATCCTGAAAGTATAAAGAAGTAAACCCCATAAGGGGGCGTTAGCTCAGTTGGTAGAGCAGTTGACTTTTAATCAATTGGTCGCAGGTTCGAATCCTGCACGCCCCACCAGTGTAAAAAGGCGCCCTAAAGGCGCCTTTTTGCTATGCGCAGAATTAACGATTCGAACCTGCAGCAGGTTTGGGTCTCACGTAGTGAGACAACGGAGACGTTTACGGCGACGGCCCGGAGGGCGAGCAAAGCGAGTCATCCTGCACGCCCCACCAAATTTAACATCGAACTCAGATGTTGAAAGTGAAGGATAACGTTGCTTTAGCAACGGCCCGTAAGGGCGAGACGAAGTCGAGTCATCCTGCACGCCCCACCAGTGTAAAAAGGCGCCCTAAAGGCGCCTTTTTGCTATGCGCAGAATTCAGCAATTCGAACCTGCTTGCCTGATGCGCTTCGCTTATCAGTCCTACAGACGACACTATTCACGTAGGCCGGATAAGACGTCAGTCGCCATCCGGCATTCATCACACGCAATTATTGTGACTTTCTTACGCCAATCCGCTATCTTGTTTAGCATATAAAACAAATCTAACCGAATACGGCGTGCGTCACGCTTTTAATCGGTTATTTCGTTAAGCCAGTAAAACGAGAAAGCAAGATGAGCGTGATGTTTGATCCAGAAGCAGCAATTTATCCGTTTCCGCCGAAGCCAGCCCCGCTGAGTGTGGATGAAAAGCAATTTTATCGTGAAAAAATCAAGCACCTGCTGAAAGAGCGAGACGCCGTTATGGTCGCGCACTATTACACCGATCCCGAAATTCAGCAGTTAGCTGAAGAGACCGGTGGTTGTATTTCTGATTCTCTTGAGATGGCGCGGTTCGGCTCAAAGCATCCTGCATCTACGCTGTTGGTTGCAGGTGTGAGGTTTATGGGGGAAACCGCCAAAATCCTCAGCCCGGAAAAGACCATCCTGATGCCGACCTTACAGGCGGAATGTTCATTAGATCTGGGCTGTCCGATTGATGCGTTCAGCGCGTTTTGCGATGCGCATCCGGATCGTACCGTGGTGGTTTACGCCAATACCTCAGCCGCCGTTAAAGCACGTGCTGACTGGGTCGTCACGTCCAGTATCGCGGTAGAACTTATTGAGCATCTTGATAGTTTAGGTGAAAAAATCATCTGGGCTCCGGACAGACATCTGGGCAACTACGTACAAAAACAGACCGGTGCAGACGTTCTTTGTTGGCAGGGGGCCTGTATCGTCCACGACGAATTTAAAACTCAGGCTTTAACACGCATGAAGGGGCTTTACCCTGATGCCGCGGTGTTGGTGCACCCGGAGTCCCCTCAGTCTATCGTCGATATGGCTGATGCGGTTGGCTCAACCAGCCAGTTAATCAACGCAGCTAAATCGTTACCGCATCAACAACTGATTGTGGCGACTGACCGGGGCATTTTTTACAAAATGCAGCAGGCCGTTCCGGATAAAGAGTTACTCGAAGCACCGACGGCTGGTGAGGGGGCAACCTGCCGCAGCTGTGCGCATTGTCCGTGGATGGCGATGAACGGCCTTAAGGCGATTGCTGAGGGCCTGGAACAAGGCGGAGCGGCTCATGAGATACATGTTGATGCTACGCTGCGAGAAGGGGCGTTGTTGCCGTTAAACCGCATGTTGGAATTTGCGGCTACACTTCGAGCTTAATTAAATTTTTTGCTCTGGGGGAAAAGATGGACTTTTTTAGCACGCAGAACATTCTGGTACATATTCCGATTGGCGCTGGCGGTTACGATCTGTCGTGGATCGAAGCTGTGGGGACAATCGCCGGGTTGCTGTGTATTGGCCTGGCGAGCCTTGAGAAAATCAGCAATTACTTCTTCGGCCTGATAAACGTCACGCTGTTTGCGATCATCTTCTTTCAGATCCAGCTCTATGCAAGCCTGTTGCTGCAAGTTTTCTTCTTTGCCGCCAACATCTACGGCTGGTATGCCTGGTCCAGGCAAACCAACCAGCATGAAGCGGAGCTGAAAATCCGCTGGCTGCCGTTACCAAAAGCGATCGGCTGGTTGGCGGCTTGCGTGGTGGCGATCGGCCTGATGTCGGTCTATATCGATCCAGTCTTTGCGTTCCTGACCCGCATTGCGGTGAACATTATGCAGGCATTAGGATTACAGGTTGTTGTGCCTGAATTGCAACCCGATGCCTTCCCGTTCTGGGACTCCTGCATGATGGTGTTGTCGATTGCGGCGATGATCCTGATGACGCGTAAGTTCGTTGAAAACTGGCTGCTGTGGGTGATCATTAACGTAATAAGCGTAGTGATTTTCGCCCTACAAGGCGTATATGCCATGTCGCTGGAGTATATGATCCTGACGGTTATCGCCCTGAACGGTAGCAGGATGTGGATTAACAGCGCGCGTGAGCGGGGTTCTCACGCGCTGTCCCATTAATGGTGATGATGTGAATGGCCGGATACGCCCTGATACAGGTGGCAGTCCGGCCCATTACACGGCTGATACTCCATCTGGATTGTCGCATGTTCAATCTGGTAGTGATGGATAAGGAAATGTTGAATACGCTCCAGCAGCGCATCATGATCGTGCGGTGGAATCACCTGTACATGCAGCGTCATTACCGGTTTTTCACCCACCATCCAGACATGGACATGGTGCACATTGCGGACTTCGGAGATATCACGGCTGAGATGGCGCTGCAGTGCGGCGATATCCAGCGTCAGCGGGGCGCCTTCCAGTAACTCATTAACGCTATCCTTTAACAGTCGCCAGGCGCTGCGCAGTACCAGCACGGAAACCAGAATCGAGAGAATCGGGTCCGCAGGCGTCCAGCCGGTCCAGATAATAATCAGCGCAGCGATGATCGCCCCGACCGAGCCGAGTAAATCGCCCATCACATGTAGTGCCGCGGCGCGGACGTTCAGGTTTTTCTCCTCACTACCGCGGTGTAGAACCCAAAAAGCCAGCACGTTGGCGAATAAACCCGCGACAGCTATAACCATCATCATGCCGCCAGCCACGGGACGGGGCGTATGGAAGCGCTCAATGGCTTCCCAGACGATTAAAATGGTGATCACGACCAATGCGATAGCATTAACAAATGCGGCCAGTGTCGTGAGTCTCAGCCAGCCGAAGGTATGTCGTATTGTGGGCGGGCGATGGGAAAACCGGACGGCCAGCAGCGCAAAAAGGAGCGCTGCGGCATCAGTGAGCATATGCCCGGCATCGGCCAACAAGGCCAGTGAACCTGAAAGTATTCCACCCACCACTTCAACCAACATAAATCCGGCTGTAATGCAGAATGCAAACATCAAGCGGCGGGCATTATTGTCCTTGGGTTGCTCAGAGGAAGTATGAGTATGCGAGTGCGCCATTATGCCATCCCTTTGTTATTCTCATCTTTACTGTATGCCATCATACCGTTTTTGGGATGATAAAATTAAAAAGGAGAGCTATTGCTCTCCCGTTATTAGCTTTATTTTCAGCGTTACTGCGTAGTGCCATCAGTTTTTGTCTCGACATCATTATTAATGCCGTTTCCGGTTTCAACCTTCTTATTCACATCAGGGCAACGACCGTCCTTACACATAGTGTTTTTGTGCATCTCGTCTTTGGTCATCCCTTCATGGTTCATTGATGAACCGTTCGGGTGCAGCATTGTGCCACCTGAATTCACGTTACTGTTGTCGACATTATTTGGTGCTACGTTTTCCCGTGCGTCTGGGGCGACCTGGCCGGCATCCGCCGAGGAATTTGCCTGGCCGTTATTGGACTGCGTGTTGGTTTCAGCTGCCAGCGCCGCGCCGCTGGCGAGGCTGAGTGTAGCGGTAAGAAAGAGTGAAGCCAGCTTTGTCATATGCATAATATGCTCCTGTTATGGTCGATATGTCGGATAACGTCTTCCAACAGTGCATGTGCCAGTTACATCATCAATATGTGGTTAATAGTTTTGCCAGATAAATTAAACCCAGCATAGAATCTTGAAATTTATGAAAATTAAAGCTGTTACAGTTATAAATTGTAGGTTGGATCTCGTTTTTCGCTACTTTATTGCGTTTTTTTGGCCAATTCCAGGATTAATCCGTCCAAAGTGTAAAACCCCGTTTACACTTTATGACTGAAGATATAGATTGGAGGGATTGCATTCATTTATATAAGTATGGCAACGCTGGAATAATCATGAATTATCAGAACGACGATTTACGCATTAAAGAGATCAACGAGTTATTACCGCCAGTCGCATTGTTGGAAAAATTCCCCGCTACTGAAAATGCCGCAAACACGGTGGCTCATGCCCGTAAAGCGATCCATAAAATCCTGAAAGGGAGTGACGATCGCCTGCTGGTAGTGATTGGGCCGTGCTCAATTCATGATCCGGCAGCAGCCAAAGAGTATGCCGCTCGCCTGCTGGCGCTGCGTGAAGAATTAAAAGGCGAGCTTGAAATCGTCATGCGCGTCTATTTTGAAAAACCGCGAACCACCGTCGGCTGGAAAGGGCTTATCAACGATCCGCACATGGACAACAGCTTCCAGATCAACGATGGGCTGCGCATTGCGCGTAAACTGCTGCTGGATATCAATGACAGCGGATTGCCTGCTGCGGGTGAATTCCTCGATATGATCACCCCGCAATACCTCGCCGACCTGATGAGCTGGGGTGCGATTGGGGCACGTACCACTGAATCTCAGGTGCACCGCGAGTTGGCGTCTGGTCTGTCCTGCCCGGTTGGCTTTAAAAACGGTACCGATGGCACGATAAAAGTAGCGATTGATGCGATTAACGCCGCAGGAGCGCCGCACTGCTTCCTGTCTGTGACCAAATGGGGTCATTCGGCGATCGTAAATACCAGTGGTAATGGCGATTGCCATATTATTCTGCGCGGCGGCAAAGAGCCGAACTACAGCGCTCAGCACGTTGCCGATGTGAAAGAAGGTCTGATCAAAGCAGGGCTTTCAGCTCAGGTGATGATCGACTTTAGCCATGCCAACTCCAGCAAGCAGTTCAAAAAGCAGATGGATGTCGCGAAAGATGTTTGCGGACAAGTTGCTGGGGGCGAAAAAGCAATTATTGGCGTGATGATCGAAAGCCATCTGGTGGAAGGTAATCAGAATCCGGATAACGGTGAGCCGCTGACCTACGGTAAGAGCATCACCGACGCCTGCATTGGCTGGGAAGATACCGATGCAGTGTTGCGCCAGCTGGCGGATGCGGTAAAAGCGCGCCGCGGTTAAAAAACGCATCCGGGCGGCTACGCTCGGTAAGCCGGATAAGGCAACGCCGCTATCCGGCAATAAAAAAAGCGTGGAGCATTCCACGCTTTTTCGTTTAACCCGGGATGAAAATTATTTCGCTTTACCCTGGTTCGCAACGGCTGCCGCTTTTGCTGCGATCTCGTCAGCATTACCCAGATAGTAGTGTTTGATCGGTTTGAAGTTTTCGTCGAACTCATATACCAGCGGTACGCCGGTCGGGATGTTCAGTTCAAGGATCTCATCTTCGCCCATGTTATCCAGGTATTTAACCAGCGCACGCAGAGAGTTACCGTGAGCGGCGATAATCACGCGCTCACCGCTTTTCATGCGCGGCAGAATGGTTTCGTTCCAGTAGGGGATAACGCGATCGATGGTCAGCGCCAGGCTTTCGGTAACCGGTAACTCTTTGTCGGTCAGTTTCGCATAACGCGGATCGTGGCCCGGATAACGCTCGTCATCTTTGGTCAGTTCCGGTGGCGTTACCGCAAAGCCGCGGCGCCATTGTTTAACCTGCTCGTCACCGTATTTTTCAGCGGTTTCAGCTTTGTTCAGACCTTGCAGCGCGCCGTAATGACGTTCGTTCAGTTTCCAGGATTTTTCAACCGGCAGCCAGGCCTGATCCAGTTCGTCCAGTACGTTCCACAGAGTGTGGATGGCACGTTTCAGCACAGAGGTATAAGCAAAATCGAAGCTGTAGCCTTCTTCTTTCAGCAGTTTACCTGCCGCTTTTGCTTCGCCCACGCCTTTCTCTGACAGATCAACGTCATACCAACCGGTAAAACGGTTTTCGTTGTTCCACTGACTTTCACCGTGACGTACCAGAACCAGCTTAGTTACAGCCATACACTCACTCCTATAAATCATATTGAATGATAATAATTCTCATTATATTGCCGTAAAGCGTCAGCGGCAATGCTTACGCATAACCATAGCGAAAATAGCGCCACAGTGTAAGGTTCTTGTGAATTCAAGGTTGCGATTTTGTCTTTGAGTGGTGGGGATTTGAGCGGAACGACTGCGGTAAACAAGTGACAGGCCCGACAAGTTATGTCATCGGGCCTGTGAGGGGGAACGATCAGGCAGGAATAAACTGATATTCCGTTACGCTGGCATATTCTTCACCCGGAAGCAGGATGCAATCCGGTTGCGGCCATTCCGGATGGTTCGGGCTGTCTGGCAGAAACTCACTTTCCAGTGCCAGACCTTGCCAGTCTTCGTAGGCATCAGGCCCGCGAGATGGCGTACCGCCGAGGAAGTTGCCGGAGTAAAACTGCAATGCCGGGGCCGAGGTGTAGACCACCATCTGCAGTTTTTCATCCTGGGACCACAGTCGAGCGACCGGCGTACGCGCATTGCCCTGCGCCTGAAGCAGGAAGGCGTGATCGTAACCTTTTACCTTGCGCTGATCGTCATCGGCAAGAAATTCACTGCTGATGATTTTAGGCGTGCGGAAATCGAAAGTGCTACCAGCGACGGATTTCAGTCCGTCATGTGGGATGCCCATTTCATCAACCGGCAAGTACTCGTCCGCCAGAATTTGCAGCTTATGTTGACGCACATCCGTTTTGTCACCGTCGAGGTTAAAATAAACGTGATTCGTCAGATTCACCGGACAGGGCTTATCGACCGTGGCGCGGTAGGTTATCGAAATACGATTATCGTCAGTCAGGCGATACTGTGCGGTGGCGCATAGATGGCCAGGGAAACCCTGGTCGCCATCGTCAGATGTTAAGGCGAACAGCACCTGACGGTCATTCTGATTGACTATCTGCCAGCGACGTTTATCGAAACCGTCCGGCCCGCCGTGCAGCTGGTTTTCACCCTGACTTGGTATTAATTCAACGGTTTCGCCGGCAAAGGTATAGCGGCTGTTGGCGATACGGTTAGCGTAGCGACCAATTGAAGCGCCCAGAAATGCAGCCTGCTCCGGGTATTGTTCCGGACTGGCGCACCCAAGTAATGCTTCGCGCACGCTGCCATCGCTAAGCGGAATACGCGCAGAGAGCAGCGTCGCGCCCCAGTCCATGAGCGTGACGACCATCCCTGCGTCATTGCGCAGGGTGAGCAGGCGAAACGGTTGACCGTCCGGAGCCTGCACAGGGATTTCGTTTAACATTGTCCTGCTCCTTGTGAAGGTTTGCAGACGTAGAATGTTTCTTTGATACCTGTTTTCGCTTCGTATTGTTCTGCGACGGCCTGTTGTACGGCAGGTACCAAATCTTGCGGGATCAGCGCCACGATGCAGCCGCCGAAACCGCCACCGGTCATGCGGACACCACCTTTATCGCCGATGGTTGCTTTGACAATTTCGACCAGCGTATCAATTTGCGGCACGGTGATTTCAAAGTCATCGCGCATTGAGGCGTGAGATTCCGCCATCAGCTGGCCCATGCGCAGCAGATCGCCTTTTTCCAGTGCCTGCGCGGCTTCAACGGTACGTGCATTTTCCGTGATAACGTGGCGAACGCGTTTGGCGACGATCGGATCCAGTTCGTGGGCGACAGCGTTGAAGGCTTCAAGGCTGACATCACGCAGCGCTGGCTGCTGGAAGAAACGCGCGCCGGTTTCACACTGTTCGCGACGGGTGTTGTATTCGCTACCGACCAGCGTGCGTTTAAAGTTACTGTTGATGATCACCACCGCGACACCCTCAGGCATAGAAACGGCTTTGGTGCCAAGCGTTCGGCAGTCGATCAGCAGCGCATGATCTTTCTTACCAAGTGCCGAGATCAGTTGATCCATAATGCCGCAGTTACAACCGACAAACTGGTTTTCAGCTTCCTGGCCATTCAGGGCAATCTGCGCGCCGTCGAGCGGCAGATGATAGAGCTGCTGGAATACCGTTCCAACTGCGACTTCCAGTGAGGCAGAAGAGCTTAAGCCCGCACCCTGCGGGACGTTACCGCTGATCACCAGATCAGCACCGCCAAAGGCGTTATTGCGCTTTTGCAGATGTTTTACCACGCCACGTACGTAGTTTGACCACTGCTGGCTGTCGTGGGCGATAATCGGCGTATCAAGCGAGAACTCATCAGTCTGATTGTCGTAATCCGCGGCGATCACGCGGACTTTTCGATCGTCGCGTGCCGCACAGCTGATAACGGTTTGATAGTCGATGGCGCAAGGCAGAACGAAGCCGTCGTTATAATCGGTATGTTCGCCAATCAGGTTTACACGGCCCGGTGCCTGAATAGTATGGGTGGCAGGGTAGCCAAATGTTTCTGCAAACAGAGATTGTGTTTTTTCTTTCAGACTCATTATTTAAACTCCGGATTCGCGAAAATGGATGTCGCTGACCGCACGCAGTCGTTCAGCTGCTTGTTCTGCCGTCAGGTCACGCTGGGTTTCCGCCAGCATTTCATAACCGACCATAAATTTACGCACGGTCGCGGAACGCAGCAGCGGCGGGTAAAAGTGTGCGTGCAACTGCCAGTGTTCGTTTTCTTCACCGTTAAACGGTGCGCCGTGCCAGCCCATAGAGTAGGGGAATGAACACTGGAACAGGTTGTCGTAACGACTGGTCAGTTTTTTCAACGCCAGCGCCAGGTCAGTACGCTGTTCGTCGGTCAAATCAGTAATACGCAGCACGTGCGCTTTCGGCAACAGCAGCGTTTCGAACGGCCACGCGGCCCAGTAAGGTACAACCGCCAGCCAGTGCTCGGTTTCAACGACCGTACGGCTGCCGTCCGCCAGTTCACGCTGGACGTAATCAACGAGCATCGGCGCGCCTTGTTCGGCGAAGTACGCTTTCTGCAGGCGATCTTCACGTTCGGCTTCGTTAGGCAAAAAGCTGTTGGCCCAAATTTGTCCGTGTGGGTGCGGGTTCGAGCACCCCATCGCTGCGCCTTTATTCTCAAAGACCTGCACCCAAGGGTAGGTTTTCCCTAAGTCTTCGGTCTGTTCCTGCCACGTTTTTACGATTTCTGTCAGTGCAGGGACGCTGAGTTCCGGTAGCGTTTTGCTGTGATCGGGTGAGAAGCAAATCACGCGGCTGGTACCGCGCGCGCTCTGGCAGCGCATCAACGGATCGTGACTGTCCGGCGCGTCCGGGGTATCGGACATTAGTGCCGCAAAGTCATTGGTAAAGACATAAGTCCCGGTGTAATCCGGGTTTTTATCGCCGGTAACGCGCGTATTGCCAGCGCACAGGAAGCAGTCCGGGTCATGTGCAGGCAGTACCTGTTTAGACGGAGTTTCCTGCGCCCCTTGCCACGGGCGTTTGGCGCGATGCGGTGATACGAGGATCCACTGCCCGGTGAGCGGGTTAAAACGGCGATGTGGATGATCGACAGGATTGAATTGCGTCATGATTGGTCCTTAATCCGAATATCCCTGCGGGTGGCGTGACTGCCAGTGCCAGGTATCTTGTGCCATTTCATCCAGGGTGCGGGTCACGCGCCAGTTGAGCTCGCGATCGGCTTTGCTGGCATCTGCCCAGTAGGCAGGAAGATCGCCATCACGGCGCGGGGCGAAATGGTAATTAACTGGTTTACCGCAGGCTTTGCTGAAGGCGTTAACCACGTCCAGCACGCTGCTGCCGATGCCTGCACCGAGGTTGTAAATATGCACGCCTTGTTTGCCCGCCAGTTTTTCCATGGCGGCAACGTGGCCGTCGGCGAGATCCATCACGTGGATGTAGTCGCGAACGCCGGTGCCATCTTCAGTAGGGTAGTCATTGCCAAATATGGCAAGAGACTCGCGGCGGCCAACGGCAACCTGCGCGATGTAAGGCATCAGGTTGTTTGGAATACCTTGCGGATCTTCCCCCATATCTCCCGATGGATGAGCGCCAACCGGGTTAAAGTAGCGCAGCAGGGCAATGCTCCAGTCGGGCTGGGCTTTTTGCAGATCGGTCAGGATTTGTTCCACCATCAGCTTGCTTTTGCCGTACGGACTCTGCGGCGTGCCGGTGGGGAAGCTTTCAACGTAAGGAATTTGCGGCTGATCGCCATAGACGGTCGCGGAGGAGCTGAAAATGAAGTTTTTCACATTGGCGGCGCGCATTGCATTCACCAGACGCAGAGTGCCGTTGACGTTGTTGTCATAGTACTCCAGCGGCTTGGCTACGGATTCTCCAACGGCTTTTAAACCGGCAAAATGGATGACCGTATCAATGGCATGATCGTGCAGAATTTCGGTTATCAGCGCTTCGTTACGGATGTCTCCTTCCACGAAGGTCGGATGCTTGCCGCCTAAACGCTCAATGACGGGCAGTACGCTGCGCTTGCTGTTGCAGAGATTATCCAGGATCACCACCTCGTGACCGTTTTTCAGCAACTGCACGCAAGTGTGGCTTCCAATGTAACCGCTACCACCTGTAACCAATACTCTCATAATTCGCTCCGTTAAGCCTATGGTATGCAATAACCATAGCATAACAAAGATGCGAAAAGTGTGACACGGAATAAATTAGTGGAATCGTTTACACTCCATTGTTTTCACTCGATGCTGCTGGTTACTTTATTATAAATCATTATGTTAGGTTTCTATTTCAGCTCTTGTCTGAAAAAAAAGCACAAAAAAGGGCGTGATAAACGCCCTGGCATGAAAATTAACGCAGAGAGGTTTGCCGATAGGCGTAGATATCGCCCTCGGGTACAAACTCTAGCCGATGGGTAATGCAGGCCGGGGCATCTTCGGCGTGATGAGAGACGAACAAAAGCTGAGTTTCACCTTCACCGATCAGAACATCCACAAACTGACGGATCAGTTGACGGTTGAGCGGATCTAATCCTTGCAAGGGTTCATCGAGGATCAGCAACGTAGGATGTTTGACCAGCGCACGAACAATCAGTGCCAGCCGCTGCTGCCCCCAGGAAAGGCTATGAAATGGCGCATCCGCGGTACGTTTATCAATACCCAGAATATCCAGCCACTGTTGTACCAGCTTGTGTTGCCTGTCGGAGACGGCCTGATAAATGCCGATTGAATCGAAATAACCGGAGAGAATAACGTTGCGAACTGTCGTACTTACCCGGTAATCCAGATGCAGGCTGCTGCTGACATAGCCAATATGTTTTTTGATATCCCAGATAGTTTCACCGCTGCCCCGGCGGCGGCCAAACAGGGTCAGGTCGTTGCTATATCCCTGGGGATGATCGCCGGTGATTAAACTGAGCAGGGTTGATTTCCCCGCACCGTTGGGGCCGACGATTTGCCAGTGTTCCCCCGGATTTACCCGCCAGCTCAGATGATGCAGGATAGGGCGATCGTTATACGAGACGGTGCCGTCGTTAAGCACAATGCGCGGCTCGTTATCTGACAACGTGTGGCGCACCGAAGGCTCATCCGGTTCGGGTAACTGGATGCCTTCCAGCCGCTCGCTATGAGCAAGCTGAGCGATTAATGCCTGTTGCAGAAGGTCGGTTTTTGCGCCGGTTTCCGTCAGTGTGCAATCGGCAAGCACGCCGGCAAACTGCATGAACTCGGGAATTTCATCAAAGCGATTAAGTACCAGCACCAGCGTTAAACCGGCCTGGTGCAGCTCATCGAGCAGTTCTGCTAACTGGCGGCGGGACGCGACGTCCAGCCCGTCAAAGGGTTCATCAAGGATCAGCAAATCTGGCGCGGACATTAATGCCTGGCAGAGCAGAGTTTTGCGTGTTTCACCGGTGGAAAGGTATTTGAAACGCCTGTTGAGCAGGGCAGAAATGCCAAACTGCTGTGCCAGTGCAGTGCAGCGGGCGTGATCGTTGACCTCATCCTGAATGATTTCTGCGGTGGTGCGCCCGGTGTCGTCTTCACCGGGACTAAGAAGATCGGTGTTGTTTCGCTGCCACTCGTCGCTGACCAGCTTTTGGAGCTGCTCAAAGGAGAGTCGGGTAATACGCGTAAACTGACAGTGACGCTCGCCTTTCAGGAGCGGTAACTCGCCCGCCAGCGCGCGAGCCAGCGCAGATTTCCCGCTGCCGTTAGAGCCAACAAACGCCCAGCTATCACCCGCGTTTAACGTCAACGCATCTAACTGGAGCGTTTTTGTGTCGCTAAGACGAAACATGCCTTGCGAAATTTGCAATGATGACATTTTGTATCCCATTATTTGCAGCGATGAATAACAGGGATACGTGTTCTTCAGGCTGATGTCAATTAACTCAGCACAGTGTGGCGATAATCACTCTGTCCGCATTAAAATATGCTGTGACGTTAGCGCCTTCCGTTAATGTGTGGGTCTGCTCTATCGGCAACGTCGCGCACAGCGTCTGACCGTCTGGCAACGTCATCAACACTTCACACTGCTCTGCGCCGCGTTCAATATGGCTAATCGTGCCCTGCAGCTGGTTATCAGCAGCCTGAGCGATGGCGTCGTCCTGAGTGATTCCCACCCACGGCGCTTTTAACAGAATCAGTACTTCTTTGCCTTCCTCAAGCCCGAGACGCTCGCCGCTTTGCGCAGTGATTGCCACTTTCAGGCGCGTTTCGCCATCCGCCAGCAGCACGTCGACATGCTGTTGAACCTGATCGTGGTCGCGGGCGGTAATGGTGCCAAACCACTGATTACGGGCGCTGGTTTGCAGCGAAAAGCGAGAGATAGCTGCCAGCAGGCTGTTGAGCGGTAGCGCATCGTCATCGCTCAAAACATCAAAGGCTTTTTGTTGGATTTGCGCCAGTAAATCGTACAGCTGGATTAAGCGTTGGCCGTAGCGTGTTAACACCGCACCGCCGCCGCCTTTGCCGCCTGTGGCGCGCTCAACCAGCGTCTGCTCGCTGAGCTGGTTCATTTCGTTAATCGCATCCCAGGCGCTTTTATAACTGATACCTGCATCCTTCGCGCCCTGACTGATGGAGCCGGAAAGCGCAATGTGTTTAAGCAGAGAAATGCGACGGGGATCGGCAAACAGTTTTTGCTGAAGTTTCAGCGTAAGAAGGATTTCGGCCTGCATCACAAGCTCCTGGCAAAAAAGGGTATTGTGACGGAAAACCGCGCGCGCGCAAAGCCAACCGCACAAAAGGGGAGTGCTTTTCTGTGTTATGTGGTTAGAATACAACTAAGGACTATATCTGGAGTTGACCATGTTAGAGTTATTGAAAAGTCTGGTATTCGCCGTAATCATGGTACCTGTGGTAATGGCCATCATTCTGGGTCTGATTTACGGACTGGGTGAAGTGTTCAACATTTTCTCCGGTATCGGTCAGAAAGACCAGTCCAGACAGAATCATTGATTCCCCAAACGCCCGCTCAGTCGGGCGTTTATATTTTTTGCCTTCCTACTCGTTTTCTCTGGCTACAGTTTCTCAAGATCCTGCTTTCCCTGCCGATATTTTCTTTGTGTAACCTCTAATTGGTATCAATAACCGCTGGGAAAATCCTGGTTTAATCGTTATATTTGCGCCTACATAACGAAACGCAAAGGAGTTACAGATGGCACGTACATGGTTACGCTTGTTTGCAGGGGCAACACTTTCTCTTACTGTTGCTGGACATGCGCTGGCGGATGAAGGAAAGATTACTGTTTTCGCAGCGGCTTCGCTGACCAACGCGATGCAGGACATTGCAACGCAATATAAAAAAGAGAAGAACGTTGATGTTGTCTCCTCTTTTGCTTCTTCTTCCACACTGGCGCGTCAGATTGAAGCAGGCGCACCGGCCGATCTGTTTATTTCTGCCGATCAGAAATGGATGGACTACGCGGTAGACAAGAAATCTATTGATACCGCAACGCGTGAAACGCTGTTGGGTAACAGCCTGGTGGTGGTTGCGCCAAAAGCCAGCGCGCAGAAAGACTTCACTATCGACAGTAAAACCAACTGGACCAGTCTGTTGAACGGCGGACGCCTGGCTGTTGGCGATCCGGAACATGTTCCGGCAGGCATTTATGCCAAAGAAGCGCTGCAAAAACTGGGTGCATGGGATACCCTGGCCCCGAAACTGGCTCCTGCTGAAGACGTGCGCGGTGCGCTGGCGTTGGTAGAGCGTAACGAAGCGCCGCTGGGGATCGTCTATGGTTCCGATGCTGTCGCCAGCAAGGGCGTAAAAGTTGTAGCGACTTTCCCGGAAGATTCGCACAAAAAAGTGGAATACCCTATCGCGATTGTTGATGGGCACAAAAACGCAACGGTTAGCGCGTTCTATGATTACCTGAAAGGACCGCAGGCTGCTGAAATCTTTAAACGTTATGGATTTACGACCAAGTAATGATACTGACCGATCCTGAATGGCAGGCCGTCATACTGAGCCTGAAAGTTTCTTCCCTGGCCGTCTTGTTTAGCCTGCCGTTTGGGATCTTCTTTGCCTGGCTGCTTGTGCGATGCAAGTTCCCGGGCAAAGCGCTGCTCGACAGTGTTCTGCATTTGCCGCTGGTTCTGCCGCCGGTCGTGGTGGGCTATCTGCTGTTGGTCGCCATGGGGCGGCGCGGGTTCATCGGCGAATGGCTGTACGACTGGTTTGGCATTACCTTTGCCTTTAGCTGGCGCGGTGCGGTACTGGCTGCGGCGGTGATGTCCTTTCCTCTGATGGTAAGGGCAATTCGTCTGGCGCTGGAAGGTGTTGACGTCAAGCTGGAGCAGGCGGCCCGCACGCTGGGAGCCGGACGCTGGCGCGTATTCGTGACCATTACGCTGCCGTTGATGCTGCCCGGCATTATTGTCGGTACCGTGCTGGCGTTCGCGCGTTCCCTCGGGGAATTCGGCGCAACCATTACTTTTGTTTCCAACATTCCTGGCGAGACCCGCACCATTCCTTCGGCGATGTATACCCTGATCCAGACTCCCGGCGGCGAAAGCGCGGCGGCAAGGTTGTGTATCATTTCTATTGTTTTAGCGCTGATTTCGCTGCTGATTTCTGAATGGCTGGCGCGTATTAGCCGTGAGCGGACGGGGCGATAATTATGCTGGAACTCAATTTCTCCCAGACGCTGGGGACGCATTGTCTGACGCTCAACGAAACGCTGCCAGCCAGCGGCATCACGGCTATTTTTGGCGTTTCCGGTGCGGGCAAAACCTCACTGATTAACGCCATCAGCGGCCTGACGCAGCCGCAGTCCGGACGCATCGTGCTCAACGGTCGGGTCTTAAACGACGTCGAGAACGGTATCTGTTTAACGCCGGAAAAACGCCGGGTGGGCTATGTTTTTCAGGATGCGCGCCTGTTCCCGCACTATAAAGTGCGCGGTAACCTGCGTTACGGAATGGCGAAAAGCATGGCCGGACAGTTTGATAAGCTGGTGGCGCTGTTGGGCATTGAGCCGCTGCTTGACCGTTTACCTGGCGGGCTTTCTGGTGGTGAAAAGCAGCGTGTCGCCATCGGTCGGGCGTTACTGACCGCACCTGAACTGTTACTGCTTGATGAGCCGTTAGCCTCGCTGGATATACCGCGTAAGCGCGAACTGCTGCCTTACCTGCAACGCCTGGCGCGAGAAATTAATATTCCGATGCTGTACGTCAGCCACTCGCTTGATGAGATTTTGCACCTGGCGGATAAAGTGATGGTGCTGGAGAACGGGCAGGTCAAAGCGTTTGGTTCGCTGGAAGATGTCTGGGGCAGCAGCGTGATGCACCCCTGGCTGCCTAAGGAACAGCAAAGCAGTATTCTGAAAGTCAGCGTGCTGGAACATCATCCACACTATGCGATGACCGCGCTGGCGCTTGGCGATCAGCATCTGTGGGTCAATAAGCTGGAGCAACCGCTGCAAACCGCGCTGCGTATTCGTATTCAGGCCTCTGATGTTTCACTGGTGCTCCAACCCCCCCAACAGACCAGTATTCGTAACGTGCTGCGGGCAAAAGTCGCGCAGTGTTATGACGATAACGGTCAGGTGGAAGTTCAGCTTGAGGTGGGCGGTAAGACGCTGTGGGCAAGGATTAGCCCATGGGCCAGGGATGAACTGGGTATCAAACCTGGCCTGTGGCTGTACGCGCAAATTAAGAGCGTATCGATTACCGCCTGATTACAGCAGGTGGGAGTAGATAAATTTCGCGATGCTGTCGGTGGTGTTGTCACCAATCACGATGTTGGCGCGGGCTTTGACCGCGTCATCCGCGTTGCCCATCGCCACGCCGGTACCTGCGGCTTCCAGCATACTGATATCGTTAAAGTTATCACCAAAGGCAATCACGTTTTCCATTGATCCACCCTGCGCTTCAATCCATTGGGTCAAGCGTCGTCCTTTGCTGTTACCTTTACGGGCAATGTCGACCTGATCGTGCCAGGACCATTCACACTCCAGCCCCAGCTGTTGCTCGACGTACTGACCAAACTGCTGCAGTTTCGGAATATCTTCGTCGGTCAGAGCAAATTTCCAGACGGCGTTGACGTCATGTGCGGCCTGTGCCAGCGAAGGAACCTGGGTGAAGGTCGGGCGCTGTTCCGGCGGCAGAGTTTGTGCCCAGTTAGCGGTACGCACCACATGCCCGGTCGGGCGCTCATACAGCATGGCCTCATCCACATACATCAGCCCGTGAATCTGATGTCTATCCAGCATTTCGATCAGCTGTAATGCCTGGTCTACCGGAAGGGGATCGGATTCCAGTACCTTTTTTGCCTGATAATCATACAAGTAGGTACCGTTACAGCAAATTGCAGGTGTATCCAGCGCCAGTGCCTGATAAAAAGGATGAATAGCAACGTGATGGCGACCTGTGACAATGATAAGTTGGTAGCCTGCTTCTCTGGCGCGCGAGAGCGCTTCGAGAGAGGATGGCAGCAAGGTTTTTTTCGGGGTCAGCAGGGTACCGTCTAAATCCAGGGCAATCACGCGTGCGGTCATAGGTTTTTCCAGATTAAGGTTGAGAGTTTTGTCTGCTGGAATGGTACACCGAGACGGGAGCCGGACAAAATTCTGAGCCTTAATTAAGCATTCACCGTTAAAAGCGTCTACCTTAGGCGTGTGTCAGGCAATTGCAGCCACCTGCCAAAAAGCAAAGGAGTATTCATGAAGCAAACCGTTTATACCGCCAGCCCTGAAAGTCAGCAAATCCACGTCTGGAGCCTGAATCACGATGGTTCTCTGACGCTGACGCAGGTGGTTGATGTACCGGGTCAGGTACAGCCGATGGTCGTCAGCCCGGATAAGCGTTACCTCTATGTTGGCGTGCGCCCGGAGTTTCGCGTGTTGGCTTACCGTATTGCACCTGATGACGGTGCGCTGACCTTCGCGGCAGAGTCTGCGCTGCCGGGGAGCCCGACGCATATTTCTACCGATCATCAGGGACGTTTCGTGTTTGTCGGCTCTTATAACGCGGGCAGCGTGAGCGTCACACGTCTGGAAGATGGCCTGCCGGTGGAACTGGTTGACGTGGTTGAAGGTCTGGATGGTTGCCACTCAGCCAACATCTCTCCGGATAACCGGACCCTGTGGGTTCCAGCGTTGAAGCAGGATCGTATCTGCCTGTTTGACGTTAGCGATGATGGTCATCTGGTTGCGCAGGAACCGGCTGAAGTGACTACCGTTGAAGGCGCGGGTCCGCGTCATATGGCGTTCCATCCGAATAAGCAATATGCCTACTGCGTGAATGAGCTGAACAGCTCTGTTGATGTCTGGGAGCTGAAAGATCCGTACGGCAAGATTGAGTGCGTGCAGACGCTGGATATGATGCCTGCTGATTTCGCTGATACCCGTTGGGCAGCAGATATTCACATCACACCGGATGGGCGTCATCTATATGCCTGTGATCGCACCGCCAGCCTGATTACGGTCTTTAGCGTATCTGAAGATGGCAGCGTGCTGACCAAAGAGGGCTTCCAGCCTACCGAAACTCAGCCGCGCGGCTTTAATATCGACAACAGAGGTCAATACCTGATTGCTGCCGGGCAAAAATCACACCATATCGCGGTGTACGAGATTGCTGGCGAACAAGGGCTGTTGACGGAGAAAGGTCGTTACGCGGTGGGACAAGGCCCGATGTGGGTGGTGGTTAACGCGTACTAAAACGGCAGGCGTTACAAACGATCCGCAATCTTGTGAAGATTGCGGATTTTTTTTGTTCATTTAACGAGCGGTGGATTTTCATGACAATCAGCAACTGATGTCCAAAGACTGTCTTTATCATCTGCCCATAAATTAAGCAGAAGAGAGAAAAAGCGTTCAGCGGGAGGTGAGAGTATAGCGTCCTTACGCCGAATAACCCCCAGCGTGCGTCGAATGACGGGTTCAATCAGTGGGATACCTATCAGAGTGGGATGCGGTGTTTGCGGCATTGCCAGCCCAGGTAACGCGGAGACGCCCAGTCCAGCTTCAACCAGACCCAGCGAAGTAGACAGATGACGGACCTCGTAAAACCAGTTCAACTTCCACGGTTTATCGGCCAAATGTTGTTCAATCAACAATCGGTTACCGCTTGAGGAACGAACGCCTATCAGTTTGTAATTCAGCAATTCCTGCCACTCCACCAACTGTTTATTGGCGAGAGGATGATCGCGCCGACAGGCCAGAACAAACGGTTCATTAACCAGTGGAGTGAACTCGATAGAGGAATTTGTGATGTTGTTCATGTTTATTCCAAAATCAGCCTCATTGCAAAGTACGGATTCCATACAATTATTCGTACCTTGTTCAATAATTCGCACTTTGATATTGGGATACCGCTCATTAAATTTTCCTATTGCCAACGGCAAGAAATAGAAAACCGCGGTAGGAATACAGGACAATGTCACTATACCATGATGATGAACATTCATTTCGCTGATGTTAAAAATGGTCTCATCTAATGCCCTGATTAATTCTCTGGCTTCAGGTAAAAGCATTTTTCCCGCTTTTGTTAATGTCACTTTGCGAGTTGTTCTTTCAAAGAGTTGTGTGTGTAAATACTCTTCCATCTTTTTAATCCTGCGCGTTAATGCAGGTTGCGTAATATTGAGTAACTTGGCGGCATTGTTAAAAGAATCGGACTCTGCCAACGTAACAAATGCCTTCATGCTCGATAACTCGTGTTTCATTTTGACTCCGGACTCAATCAGGGAAGCCCCTTTTTCAGGTGAAAGTGTTCAGTGTATCCGCAATTCATAAATTTTAATTAATAAAAATAAATCACTAATCACGAAAATGAAGTCATTAGTCACCCTAATCATGACATGCAACCATGTATATAGTGGAAATAATATTGAGAACATTGTTATGAAAAAAATAGCTTGCGTTATGATGCGTGGAGGAACCTCCAGGGGTGCATTTTTATTAGCACAAGATTTACCAGAAGAAGAAAAACAGCGGGATGAAATATTAATTGGAATTATGGGTTCTGGCAATGCGTTGGAAATAGACGGCATTGGCGGTGGTGATCCGTTAACCAGTAAAGTCGCGATTATTAGTCTTTCAAACGATCCCAACGCTGATATCGATTATTTATTTGCTCAGGTACTGGTACATGAGCAACGGGTCGATACCACACCTAATTGTGGCAATATGCTTTCCGCCGTTGGCGCGTTTGCTATTGAAAAGGGGTTGATTGCAGCTTCTACGCCGACCACCCGCGTACGCATTCGCAATGTGAATACCAACACGTTTATCGAAGCTGATATACAGACACCGCATGGTGTTGTTGAGTATGAAGGAACGGCAAGAATTGACGGCGTCCCGGGAACATCGGCCCCTATTGCGTTGACGTTTCTTAATGCCGCAGGTTCTAAAACCGGGCATATTTTTCCGACGGGACAACACATCGATTATATCAACTCAGTTCCGGTGACCTGTATGGATATGGCGACACCTGTCGTAATTATTCCTGCCGAATACCTGGGGAAAACGGGGTATGAATCAGCGGAAGATCTGGATGCAGACAACGAATTATTGTCGCGCATTGAGTCTATTCGTTTACAGGCCGGTGAAGCCATGGGGCTGGGTGATGTCAGCAATAAGGTTATCCCAAAACCGATTCTCATCTCCGCACCTCAATACGATGGCGAAATTAATGTTCGTTATTTTATGCCGCACTCTTGCCATAAAGCGCTGGCGATTACCGGGGCGATAGCTATCGCCAGTAGCTGTGTCATTAACGGTACTGTTTCGCGTCAGGTAACGGCAGGCGCGCATTATGGGAATATCACTATCGAACATCCTGGCGGCACTCTTGATATTCATTTAACCAATGAAGGGGATGAGCCTGAAACTATCAGAGCTTCGGTTATTCGTACCGCCAGAAAAATATTCGCTGGTGACGTTTACCTTCCCTGACAGCATTGGCCTCATTTCTCTGCGAACGCAGAAAAACGGAAAAATACTGTATTGCCTGTACAGATTATTCAGGATTAATAAATGAACGTTAAATCATTATGGAAGCTAATTTTAATATTAGCGATCCCCTGTATTATCGGTTTGATTCCTGCCCCGGCGGGATTAAGTGAACTAGCGTGGGTGCTATTTGGTATTTATCTTGCGGCCATTGTCGGCCTGGTGATCAAACCATTTCCTGAACCGGTGGTGTTATTGATTGCCGTTGCCGCCTCTATGGTAGTTGTCGGAAATTTAGGCCATGGTGTACTGAAGACCAGCAGCGTGCTGAGCGGTTATGCTTCCGGTACGACATGGCTGGTTTTCTCCGCGTTTACGTTAAGTGCTGCTTTTGTGACGACGGGGCTGGGTAAGCGTATTGCTTATATTCTGATCGGTAAAATTGGTAACACCACGCTTGGCCTTGGCTATGTGACCGTATTCCTTGATCTGGTATTAGCTCCGGCAACACCGTCAAATACCGCGCGAGCGGGAGGAATCGTATTACCCATCATCAATAGTGTGGCGGTGGCGCTGGGTTCTGAACCGGATAAGAGCCCGCGCCGTGTCGGTCACTACCTGATGATGTCGGTCTATATGGTCACTAAAACAACCAGCTATATGTTTTTTACCGCGATGGCAGGAAACATTCTGGCGTTGAAGATGATCAACGATATTTGTCACTTGCAGTTGAGTTGGGGCGGATGGGCGCTTGCTGCAGGTCTGCCTGGACTGGTCATGCTGTTGGCGACGCCACTCGTTATCTATTTTATGTATCCACCTGAAATTAAAAAGGTTGATAACAAAACCATCGCTAAAGCTGGCCTTCAGGATTTAGGACCAATGAAAGGGCGCGAAAAAATGCTGCTGGGCATTTTCGTTCTCGCGTTATTGGGATGGATCTTCAGTAAAAGCCTCGGTGTTGATGAATCAACGGTGGCGATTGTCGTCATGGGTACGATGCTTTTATTTGGCGTAGTCACCTGGGATGATGTGGTTAAAAATAAAGGTGGCTGGAATACATTAATCTGGTACGGCGGTATTATCGGTTTAAGTTCGTTATTATCGAAAGTGAAATTTTTCGACTGGTTAGCCGAATTGTTCAAAAACAATCTCGACTTTGGTAATCATGGCAACGTGGCGTTCTTCGTTATTTTGTTCCTGAGCATTATCGTTCGATATTTCTTTGCCTCAGGCAGTGCATATATTGTGGCAATGATGCCGGTATTTGCCATGCTGGCGAATGTCTCCGGCGCACCACTGATGTTAACCGCACTGGCATTACTCTTCTCTAACTCCTATGGCGGAATGGTCACCCATTATGGCGGTGCCGCGGGTCCGGTTATTTTTGGCGTTGGCTATAACGATATTAAATCGTGGTGGCTGGTGGGGGGCATGCTGACCTTACTGACCTTTATTGTCCATATCACCCTGGGCGTGTGGTGGTGGAGCATGTTGATTAACTGGAACATGCTGTAAACCATAAGCCAGATTCAAATTATTAATTGACCGCGCACTAATATAAGTACGGGACTAGGGAGTATCAAATGATTACGTTGTATGAAAAAGGAGTTTATCTCTCCGATAATAATGAAATTGTCGCTGAGGAGTCTTTTCCTGGGCATATCTGCAAAGAGGACGCGAAAAAAGGAACCATCGCGTGGTCGATTCTCGCCGCGCATAATACGTCCGGTGATATGGATAAGCTTAAAATTAAGTTTGATTCATTAGCTTCACACGATATTACCTTTGTCGGTATTATTCAGACCGCAAAAGCCTCTGGTATGGAGCGGTTTCCGCTGCCGTATGTTCTGACTAACTGCCATAACTCATTATGTGCAGTAGGGGGAACTATTAACGGTGACGATCATATGTTTGGTCTGTCTGCGGCACAGCGTTACGGCGGAATCTTTGTGCCGCCACATATTGCTGTTATCCATCAATACATGCGTGAAATGATGGCAGGCGGCGGCAAAATGATCCTTGGCTCAGACAGTCATACACGTTACGGCGCATTAGGCACGATGGCGGTAGGAGAAGGGGGCGGTGAGCTGGTCAAACAGCTGTTAAACGACACCTGGGACATTGATTATCCAGGCGTTGTTGCCGTTTATCTGACGGGTAAGCCTGTTGCGGGCGTTGGTCCACAGGATGTGGCGTTAGCGATCATTGGCGCGGTTTTTAAAAATGGCTACGTCAAAAACAAGGTCATGGAGTTTGTTGGCCCTGGCATTCGCCATCTCTCAACGGATTTTCGCAACAGCGTTGATGTGATGACCACCGAAACCACCTGTCTGAGCTCCGTCTGGCAAACAGATGATGAAACTCGCAGTTGGCTGGCATTACATGGGCGCGAACAAGACTATCGCCAGCTCAGTCCGCAGCCGATGGCCTGGTACGACGGTTGCATTTATGTCGATTTGAGTGCGATTAAGCCGATGATTGCGCTGCCATTCCATCCAAGTAATGTCTATGAGATTGATACACTCAATGAGAATCTGACGGATATTCTCCGGGAGATTGAAGTTGAGTCTGCACGTATCGCGCAGGGTAAAGCCAGCCTCTCGTTGTTGGACAAAGTAGAAAATGGCCGCTTAAAAGTACAGCAGGGGATCATTGCCGGATGCTCGGGCGGCAACTATGAAAACGTGATTGCTGCGGCGCAGGCATTACGCGGCCAATCCTGTGGTAATGATGCTTTCTCGCTGGCTGTCTACCCTTCTTCACAACCGGTGTTTATGGATTTAGCGCAGAAAGGTGTCGTTACAGATTTACTGGGTGCGGGGGCCGTCATCAGAACCGCATTCTGCGGTCCATGCTTTGGCGCGGGCGATACGCCTATCAATAATGGTCTTAGCATCCGCCATACCACGCGCAACTTCCCTAACCGTGAGGGCTCGAAGCCGGGCAATGGTCAAATGTCAGCCGTCGCGCTGATGGATGCGCGATCAATTGCGGCTACGGCAGCCAACGGAGGATTCCTCACTGCTGCGACGGATCTGGACTGTTGGGATACGGTGCCAGACTATGCGTTTAATCCTGCGCCTTATAAGAGTCGCGTATACCAGGGATTCGTGAAAGGGGCCACGCAGCAGCCGCTCATATACGGCCCGAACATTAAAGACTGGCCGGAACTGGGCGCATTAACGGAAAATATTCTGCTGAAAGTGGCCTCGAAGATCCTTGATGATGTGACAACAACGGATGAGCTTATTCCGTCCGGTGAAACCTCGTCGTATCGCTCTAATCCACTAGGACTGGCGGAATTTACGCTCTCACGACGAGATCCTGGGTATGTGGGAAGAAGTAAAGCGACGTCGGAGCTGGAAAAACGGCGCGTGGAGAGGGGCGATGTCAGCGAACTGGCGTCAGTTTTCGAACGCATCCAACAGATTGTCGGTCAGGAAAATGTGCAACCGTTGGATACTGAGATTGGCAGCATGATTTACGCCGTCAAACCTGGCGACGGCTCGGCGCGCGAGCAGGCGGCGAGCTGTCAGCGAGTGATTGGTGGACTGGCAAATATTGCCCAGGAATATGCCACCAAGCGTTACCGTTCCAACGTTATCAACTGGGGCATGCTACCGCTCCAGATGGCAGAGCAACCTTCTTTTGAAGTGGGTGACTATATCTATATTCCCGGCATTCGCCGCGCGTTAGATGAGTGCAGTAAAGAAATCAAAGCGTATGTGCTTCACGATGATGGTGCGGTGAGTGAAATCAGTGTGTATATGGAAAGCCTGACCGCAGAAGAGCGTGAAATTATTAAGGCCGGGAGTTTGATTAACTTTAATAAGTCACGTTTGGTGTAAGTCTACTTGTAGGCCGGATGGCGGTTTTCGCTGCCATCCGGCACATTGCCCGGTGGAGCGTGCGCTTACCGGGCTTATATCAGAGAATGGCTTTTACTTCTTAGGTTCAGCAACCACTTTGCTACCGATACCGCGGTTGTTGTATTCCCACATACGGTTGAAGTTGGTGTCGTTCAGGTTACGCTGGATTTCACCTTTGTCATCTTCCGCACCGGTATTACCGGCAAACGGGCGTTTTGCGATAACGCTGTCAGCCCATGGTTTTGCCATGTTAAAGCCTTCATTAATCACGCTGTCACGAATCACGACCTGACCGTTAGTGTTGGAATCGACATCCAGCGAGCGGCCTAATTGCGCCACGCCATCGCCACTTGCCGTGAAGCGGCTATTAATCGCCAGGAAACCGTAGTAGATGTTTGACAGGGTAGCTGGTGCGAACACGTAACCTTCCTGCTGGGTACGGGAATTCACTACGCGGAAATCGGTGTTCTCGAACACCACGGCACCGCGACCAGAAACGATATCCACATCGCCTTCAATGTAGCTGTTGGTAACCAGCGTGCGCGGCTGACGATCGTTTTCCAGACGGTTTTGTACGCCGCTGTTGGTTACAAAGAATGTATTCTGACGGCCCAGAATATTGACCTTGTTGATCTGCACTTTATCGCCATCGGTACGCAGTGCAACAGCCGGGTGGTTGCCTGCATCAACGCTGTCCCCGAGGTTGTTTTCGATGGTCAGGTTCTGCAATTGCAGACCGTTGTTTTGCGACCAGACGACGGCAGAACACATCACACCAATATTTGTGCCACGTTTGTTCTGGCAATTATCAAACATATACCACGCAGGTTTACCCGGCATATATTTACCGCCAGGGTTCACCGTACGACGCCAGTCTGCGGTGCTCATGTCACCGTCAATGGCCTGGCCAATTTTCACATCCAGCGGTTTTTCGCCCATACCGTACAACGTCAGGCTACCCGTTGCTGCCGGGATATATACCGTGCCCTGATACTCGCCCGGCATAATCGCGATGTACTGACGTTTGTTAGTACGTTTGATGATTGCCGCATCAACCGCAGCCTGAATGCTGGTATGGGTTACGCCCTGAGTCCCTGCCGGGCCAACGACGAAGTCAGGTTGCGCAGGCAGAGAAATAGAAGAAGGGCTCCATGGCGCCGTGTTTGGCGTCAGCGCGGAAAAATAGTGCGCAGCAACGAAATTTTTCGCTTCATTGGCCGACAAGATCGGGCGCGAAGAGGTTCCTGGCGCGGTTTGATCGGAAGGAATTTGATCGGGCGGCGTAGAGCTACAGGCGGTCAGCGTCACGCCAAAAGCCATTGCCAGCGCCAGACGGGAAACTGATGATATGTTCACAGGTTGCTCCGGGCTTTGAAAGTTATCCATTAAAGCCTGCTTTTTTATACTAAGTTGAGCGAAACGGGAAGGCGAAAAGGTAAAAAGTTGTTTTTTATCGCAGCAATGTCTGGCAGGGAGAGTCTTTATATCACAAATAGATAACAATTATGGTTCTTCAGGTTGACAACATCCCTATAATCAAAAATAAATGTCTATACAACCTATGACAAGTGGTGAGTCGAATGCAGCAATTCTTCCCTGATGATGTTATCTGGCGCAATGTTCGTCTGGCGACTATGGATCCTGAACGTGGTACCCCATATGGGCTGGTGGATGGTCACGCGCTGATCGTCCGCCAGGGCAAGATTCGCGATATCGTCCCGGAATCATCGTTATATCTCACACATGACAATACTTTTGATATGCAGGGCAGGCTGATTACGCCTGGCCTGATTGATTGCCATACGCATCTGGTCTTTGGCGGAAACCGCGCAGGTGAGTGGGAGCAGCGGCTAAATGGTGTCTCCTACCAGCAGATAAGCGCTCAGGGTGGGGGGATCAATGCCACCGTTTCGGCGACCCGCAGCGCCACGGAGGAACAACTCTTACAGGTAGCCCATCAGCGGATGGAACAGCTGGTCAAAGAAGGTGTTACGCTGCTGGAAATAAAATCCGGCTACGGCCTGGATTTGTCGACAGAAGAGAAAATATTGCGCGTGGTGGCAGCGCTGGCGGCAGAGAATATCGTTGAAATCAGTCCGACGCTGTTGGCCGCGCATGCAACTCCAGCGGAATACCGTGATGATCCTGACGCCTATATTACGCTGGTGTGCGAAACCATTTTGCCGCAACTGTGGGAACAAGGGCTGTTTGAGACCGTCGATCTGTTCTGTGAGAGCGTTGGTTTTTCGTTGGCGCAGAGCGAGCGGGTGTTTCAGGCTGCGCAGGCGCTGGGCATCCCGATTAAAGGCCATGTTGAACAGCTGTCATTGCTTGGCGGCGCAGAGTTGGTAAGCCGCTACCACGGGCTATCCGCCGATCATATTGAATACCTTGATGAAGCTGGCGTGGCGGCGATGAGCCAAAGCGGTACGGTCGGCGTGCTGCTGCCCGGCGCATTCTATTTCCTCAAAGAGCAGCAGCGCCCACCGGTAGCGTTGCTGCGTCAATATCAGGTACCGATGGCGGTAGCGACAGATTTTAACCCCGGTACCAGTCCGTTTATCAGCCTGCACTGGGCGATGAATATGGCCTGCGTTCAGTTTGGCTTAACGCCGGAAGAAGCATGGGCGGGCGTAACCCGTCATGCGGCCCGGGCACTGGGGCGTCATGCCACCCACGGTCAATTGAAGGCCGGGTTTGTGGCCGATTTTGTGGTGTGGGATGCAACTCTCCCGGTCGAGATCCTGTATGAACCCGGGCGCAACCCGCTCTACCAACGCGTATTTAAAGGGAAAATAGTATGACTCACTGGCAACCTGCTTCACCTGCGCTATGGCAGGGACGTGATGACCGGGCCGAATCGCCGAATGCGCTGCGCCTGTTTCAGACTATCACCCTGAGCCTGACGTTTAGCCCAGAAATGTACCGCGGGCAGATAGCGTTGCTCGGTTTTGCCTGCGACGAAGGCGTTAAACGTAATCACGGGCGCACGGGCGCCGCCGGAGCACCCGATGTGCTGCGCAAGGCGCTGGCGAATTTAGCCAGTCATGATGGGCATCATCGTCTGGTGGATCTGGGAAATATTGTGGCACAGGCTCCCGATCTTGAAGGCGCGCAGCAGGCGTTACGCAATGCGGTACAGCGCTGTCAGCAGGAGAATATGCGTACCTTCGTTTTGGGCGGAGGACACGAAACCGCCTTTGCGCACGGCGCAGGCGTACTGGACGCGTTCCCGCAGGCGAAGGTGGGGATTGTCAACTTCGATGCGCATCTCGATTTGCGCCATGCCGGGCAGGCCACATCCGGTACGCCGTTTCGCCAGCTGGCGCAGCTTTGCGATGAACAGCAGCGCGAATTCCACTATGCCTGCATCGGCGTCAGTCGGGCGGCAAACACCCAGGCGTTGTGGGATGAGGCGCAACGGCTCGGTGTGACCGTAGTGGAGGATCTGCATTGTGATACGGCGCAGGCGCAGTTAGCGCAGTTTGTCGCCAACCTGGATGTCATCTATCTGACAATCGACCTCGACGTGCTGCCGGTGTGGGAAATGCCCGGCGTGTCGGCCCCCGCCGCGCTTGGCGTACCGTTGGCGACGCTGCTGAGACTGATTGAGCCTCTGTGCCGTAGCGGTAAACTACAGGCGGTGGATATGGTTGAATTTAATCCACGCTTTGACGATGATGGCAGGGCGGCGCGGGTTGCGGCGCGGTTAGGCTGGCAAATCGCCCACTGGTGGCACTGACATACCTGTTGGCGTTGCGCTTATCAGACTCGGGTAATGCCTGTAAACTGTACCCATTCACATTTTCAGCTTAAGGAAGGCTCACGCATGCTCCCATCCCGTTCTGCTCCGGCTCCTTTTTACGAAAAGGTCAAACAGGAGATCAGCGAAAAAATTGCCAGCGGTATCTGGCAGCCTCACGATCGCATTCCGTCTGAGGCAGAGCTGGTGGCGCAGTATGGTTTCAGCCGCATGACCATCAACCGGGCGCTGCGTGAGTTAACGGATGAAGGTTTACTGGTGCGTTTGCAGGGCGTGGGGACGTTTGTCGCCGAGCCAAAAGGCCAGTCCGCGCTGTTTGAAATCCGCAGCATTGCGGATGAAATCAACGCCCGTCAGCATCAGCACCGGTGTGAAGTGCTGACGCTGGAAAGAACCCAGGCCAACGCGCAGCAGGCTTTGGTGTTAAACGTCAAAGAAGGCACCTCCATTTTTCACTCTGTCATGGTGCACTACGAGAACGATTTGCCGGTGCAGATTGAAGATCGCTGCGTGAATGCCGAAATTGTGCCGGAGTATCTGGCGCAGGATTACAGCCAGACCACGCCGCACGCTTACCTGTCGCTGATAGCCCCTTTAACGGAAGGTGAGCATATTGTTGAAGCGGTACGTGCCAGCGCTGAAGAGTGCGCGCTGCTGAATATCAAAGAACACGATCCCTGCCTGCTGATCCGCCGTAAAACCTGGTCTGCGTCATCCATTGTCTCTCATGCCCGTTTGCTGTTCCCGGGTTCCCGCTATCGCCTGCAAGGGCGGTTTATGTCCTGATACAGGACATGAAAACCGTGATTGCTGACGCAATATAATAAAAATGTATCTTAATTGTTAAAATCATCCTTGCAGTGACTTGTATAGACAAGTATATGTTACTTATCTATCCGACGTTCGCGAGGAGTTTTCTGTCATGTCCCATAGCAAATATCGTCAGCAGGATATTCGTGCCCCACGCGGCACCACCTTAACGGCCAAAAGCTGGCTGACCGAAGCGCCGCTGCGCATGTTAATGAATAATCTGGATCCCGATGTGGCGGAAAATCCGCATGAGCTGGTGGTTTACGGCGGGATTGGCCGCGCCGCGCGGGACTGGGAATGCTATGACGCCATCGTCAACGCGCTGACCAAACTGGAGACCGATGAGACTCTGCTGGTCCAGTCCGGAAAACCGGTAGGCGTATTCAAAACTCACGACAACGCACCGCGCGTGTTGATTGCCAACTCCAACCTGGTCCCGCACTGGGCGACCTGGGAACACTTCAACGAGCTGGATGCTAAAGGGCTGGCGATGTACGGCCAGATGACCGCCGGGAGCTGGATCTACATCGGCAGCCAGGGCATCGTGCAGGGGACTTATGAAACCTTCGTTGAGGCCGGGCGTCAGCATTATCAGGGTAACCTTAGCGGACGCTGGGTGCTGACCGCCGGGCTGGGCGGCATGGGCGGGGCGCAACCGTTAGCCGCTACGCTTGCGGGTGCCTGTTCGCTGAACATTGAATGCCAGCAAAGCCGAATTGATTTCCGCCTGCGTACCCGTTACGTCGACGAGCAGGCGACATCGCTTGACGATGCGCTGGCGCGTATCGACAAATATACCCGCGAGGGTAAAGCGGTCTCCATTGCGCTGTGTGCTAACGCCGCTGATGTTGTACCGGAACTGGTGAAGCGCGGTGTGCGCCCGGATATGGTTACCGACCAGACCAGCGCCCACGATCCACTGCATGGTTATCTGCCGTCCGGCTGGAGTTGGGAAGAGTATCAGGCAAAAGCGGTGTCCGATCCGCAGGGCACGGTGCAGGCGGCGAAACGTTCAATGGCAACGCACGTTGAGGCGATGCTGGCGTTTAGCAAAATGGGCGTGCCGACGTTTGATTACGGCAACAACATTCGCCAGATGGCCAAAGAGATGGGCGTGGAAAACGCCTTTGATTTCCCCGGCTTTGTACCTGCCTATATTCGCCCCCTGTTCTGTCGCGGCATAGGGCCATTCCGTTGGGTGGCGCTGTCGGGCGATCCGCAGGATATTTATAAGACAGATGCCAAAGTGAAAGAGATCGTGGCTGATGATAAGCACCTTCATCACTGGCTGGATATGGCGCGTGAGCGGATTAACTTCCAGGGCTTACCGGCGCGTATCTGCTGGGTCGGCTTGGAGTGGCGTCAGAAACTGGGGCTGGCGTTTAATGAAATGGTGCGCAGTGGTGAAGTATCCGCGCCGATTGTTATTGGCCGTGACCATCTGGACTCCGGGTCTGTTGCCAGCCCGAACCGCGAAACCGAAGCTATGCGCGACGGTTCAGACGCCGTATCCGACTGGCCGCTGCTGAACGCGCTGCTTAACACCGCCAGCGGCGCGACCTGGGTGTCGCTGCATCACGGCGGCGGGGTTGGCATGGGCTTCTCCCAGCATGCCGGGATGGTCATTGTTTGCGATGGCACCGATGAAGCCGCGGCGCGCATCGCCCGGGTATTACATAACGATCCGGCTACCGGGGTGATGCGTCACGCTGATGCCGGGTATGACATTGCGGTGGAGTGCGCCGTCGAAGAAGGGCTGAATTTGCCGATGGTTGCTGCGACGCAGGAGAAACGCTGATATGAACACCATGACACTCACGCCGGGCCATCTGAGTTTTACCCAGCTACGTGAAATCTGGCAGCAGCCGGTAAAACTGAGTCTGGATGCCGGAGCGATTGATGCTATCAACGCCAGCGTCGCCTGCGTCAATAATATTGTCGCTGAAGGTCGTACGGCGTATGGCATTAATACCGGGTTTGGTCTGCTGGCCCAGACCCGTATCGCCACGGAAGATTTGCAGAATTTACAGCGTTCGCTGGTGCTTTCCCATGCGGCAGGCGTTGGTGAGGCGCTGGACGACGCGATGGTTCGCCTGATTATGGTGCTGAAAATCAACAGCCTGGCGCGCGGTTTTTCTGGCATTCGTTTGAGCGTGATTGAAGCGCTGATTGCGCTGGTGAATGCCGAGGTGTATCCGCTGATCCCGGCGAAAGGATCGGTGGGCGCATCGGGTGACCTGGCGCCGCTGGCGCATATGTCTCTGACGTTGCTGGGTGAAGGTAAAGCGCGCTGGCAGGGGGAATGGCTCCCGGCGACCGACGCGCTGAAAAAGGCCGGGCTGGAGCCGATAACGCTGGAGGCGAAAGAAGGGCTGGCGCTGCTCAACGGAACTCAGGCTTCCACCGCCTTTGCACTGCGCGGGTTAATTGAAGCTCAGGAGCTGTTCGCGTCTGCGACGGTGTGCGGGGCGCTGACCACTGAAGCCGTGCTGGGCTCCCGTCGTCCGTTTGACGCGCGTATTCATGCCGCGCGAGGGCAGCGTGGACAGATTGATGCCGCAACGCTGTACCGTCATGTGTTGACCGACACCAGCGCGCTTTCCCAGTCGCATCATAACTGTGAAAAAGTGCAGGATCCGTATTCTCTGCGCTGTCAGCCACAGGTGATGGGGGCATGTCTGACACAAATGCGCCAGGTGATGGATGTCCTGCTGGTTGAAGCCAACGCGGTTTCCGACAACCCGCTGGTGTTTGCCGAAGAGGGCGATGTGATCTCCGGTGGGAATTTCCATGCTGAACCGGTGGCGATGGCGGCAGATAACCTGGCGCTGGCGATTGCGGAAATTGGTTCGTTATCAGAGCGGCGCATTGCGCTGATGATGGACAAACATATGTCGCAGTTGCCGCCGTTCCTGGTGAAAAATGGTGGGGTTAACTCCGGCTTTATGATTGCTCAGGTGACCGCCGCCGCGCTGGCGAGCGAGAACAAAGCGCTGGCACATCCACACAGCGTGGACAGTTTGCCGACCTCCGCTAACCAGGAAGATCATGTGTCTATGGCTCCGGCTGCGGGGCGCAGACTGTGGGAGATGGCAGCAAATACGCGTGGCGTGATTGCCGTGGAGTGGCTGGCGGCGTGTCAGGGGATTGACCTGCGTGAAGGGTTAACCTCCAGTCCGCTGCTGGAGCAGGCGCGCCAGGCTTTGCGCGAGCAGGTTGCTCATTACACGCAGGATCGTTTTTTCGCCCCGGATATTGAGTGCGCGACCGAGCTGTTAGCGCAGGGGGCGTTGTTAAAATTATTGCCTGAGTTTTTGTAATACCCTGCCGGATGCGCTGACGCTTATCCGGCCTACAAAACCAGGAAACCCGTAGGCCGGATGAGGCGAAAGCGACATCCGGCAAAACACCGCTTAACTAAACATCGCGGTAATCGAGGCGCTGGCGAGCGAGTGGAAATGGACGTTAAATCCAACCATCGCGCCGCTGGCACCTTCATCGACATCAATACGCTCCACATCCAGGGCATGAACCGTGAAGATATAGCGGTGGGTTTCCCCCTTCGGCGGCGCAGCGCCGCCATAACCGGCTTTACCAAAATCTGTACGGGTCTGAACCACCCCATCAGGCTGTGCAACCAGCCCGGAGCCGAATCCTTGCGGGAGTACGCGGGTATCAGCCGGCAGATTTACCACCACCCAATGCCACCAGCCGGAACCAGTTGGCGCATCAGGATCAAAGCAGGTCACCACGAAGCTTTTGGTTCCTGCGGGCACATCGTCCCACGCCAGATGCGGAGAAATATTATCCCCGTCATACCCCATGCCGTTAAAGACGTGGCGATGGCCAAGCTTATCGCCATCGCGCAGATCGTTACTGATTAGTTTCATGCTGACTCCTCTCGTTAGCCAAAAAGTGTAGCCAGAAACCGTAGAGCTTACCGCTGATTAATCGCTAAAAAATGTTGCATTGCGCACAGCCTCGTTCACGGCCTGAGTCAGGCGACGCAACTGATCGGGCTGAATGATGTAAGGCGGCATCAGATAGATGAGCTTGCCAAACGGTCTTACCCACACGCCCTGTTCGACAAAGAACTTCTGTAACGCTGCCATATTCACCGGATGCGTGGTTTCGATTACGCCAATGGCGCCGAGCACGCGCACGTCAGCGACCCAACTGGAATCTGCCGCTGGGGCGAGCTCTGTCCGCAGCTGCGTTTCAATGGCTGCTACCTGTGAGCGCCACTCGCCGGTTTCGATTAACGACAGGCTGGCGGAGGCGACGGCGCAGGCCAGCGGGTTGCCCATAAAGGTTGGGCCGTGCATGAAGCATCCGGCTTCACCGTTGCTGATGGTTTCTGCGACCTGACGTGTGGTCAGGGTTGCTGAAAGGGTCATTGTCCCGCCGGTTAACGCTTTGCCCAGGCATAAAATGTCCGGAGTGATGCCGGCGTGCTCGCAGGCGAACAGCTTGCCTGTACGACCAAATCCGGTGGCGATTTCATCGGCAATCAGCAGGATCCCTTCACGGTCGCACATCTTACGGATGCGTTTTAACCATTCGGGATGATACATGCGCATACCGCCAGCGCCCTGTACGATTGGCTCAAGGATCACCGCCGCAATTTCGTGGCGGTGTGCGGCCATCAGACGGGCAAAAGGCACCATATCCAGTTCGTCCCACTCGCCGCCCATGCGGCTTTGTGGGGCAGGCGCAAACAGGTTCTCCGGCAGATACCCTTTCCACAGACTGTGCATTGAGTTGTCGGGATCGCAGACCGACATCGCGCCGAAGGTATCACCGTGATAACCGTTACGAAATGTCAGGAAACGCTGGCGGGATTCGCCTTTAGCCTGCCAGTATTGCAGCGCCATTTTCATCGCGACTTCTACGGCGACCGATCCTGAATCCGCGAGAAAAACGCACTCCAGCGCCTCTGGGGTCATCGCTACCAACTGGCGGCACAGTGCAATGGCCGGGGCGTGGGTAATGCCGCCAAACATCACATGCGACATGGCATCAATCTGCGTTTTCATCGCGGCGTTCAGCTGCGGGTGATTGTAACCGTGGATCGCCGCCCACCAGGATGACATGCCGTCAATCAGCTTCTCACCGCTGGCTAAAATCAGTTCGCAACCTTCGGCACGCGCCACCGGATAAACCGGCAACGGGGAGGTCATGGAGGTGTATGGGTGCCAGATATGGCGTTGGTCAAACGCAAGATCGTCCGTTGTCATAATCGACTTGTAAACCAAATTAAAAAGATTTAGGTTTACGAGTCTACACCAAACTAACAACGAAACGTATACCAATATGGCTCACTCTTCTCGCTGGACAATGTCACAAATCACCGAATTATTTGAAAAACCGCTGTTGGATCTGCTGTTTGAAGCGCAGCAGGTTCATCGGCAGCATTTCGATCCGCAGCAGGTTCAGGTCAGTACGCTGCTGTCGATTAAGACCGGTGCTTGCCCGGAAGATTGCAAATACTGCCCGCAAAGCTCCCGCTATAAAACCGGTCTGGAAACAGAACGGTTGATGGAGGTTGAACAGGTACTGGACTCGGCACGTAAGGCTAAGCAGGCTGGCTCAACGCGGTTTTGCATGGGCGCGGCGTGGAAGAACCCGCATGAGCGCGATATGCCGTACCTAGAACAAATGGTGCAGGGCGTAAAAGAACTGGGGCTGGAAGCCTGTATGACGCTGGGCACGCTGGACGAATCTCAGGCCAAGCGCCTCGCCAATGCGGGTCTGGACTACTACAACCATAACCTCGACACCTCGCCGGAATTTTACGGCAATATCATCACCACTCGTTCGTACCAGGAGCGCCTGGATACGCTGGATAAAGTGCGCGAGGCGGGCATTAAAGTTTGCTCCGGCGGAATTGTGGGGCTGGGGGAAACGGTGACCGATCGCGCGGGTCTGCTGCTGCAATTAGCTAACCTGCCGACGCCGCCGGAAAGCGTGCCGATCAACATGCTGGTGAAAGTGAAGGGCACGCCGCTTGCCGATAACGACGACGTAGATGCTTTTGATTTTATTCGTACTATCGCCGTGGCGCGCATCATGATGCCGACCTCATACGTGCGTCTTTCTGCCGGGCGCGAGCAGATGAACGAGCAAACCCAGGCGATGTGCTTTATGGCCGGGGCCAACTCGATTTTCTACGGCTGCAAACTGCTGACCACGCCGAACCCGAATGAAGATAAAGATTTACTGTTGTTCCGCAAGCTGGGTCTTAACCCGCAGCAAACGGCGGTGCTGGCGGGTGATAACGAACAGCAACAACGTCTGGAGCAGGCGCTGCGTACCCCAGATACCGACGATTACTACAACGCGGCAACCGTATGACCTGGCAGCAAAAAATAGACGATGCGCTAACGGCGCGTCGTCGTGCTGATGCGTGGCGTCAGCGCTATGCGGTGACGCAGGGCGCGGGTCGCTGGCTGCAGGCCGATGGTCGCCAGTATCTGAACTTCTCCAGCAACGACTACCTCGGCTTAAGCCACCATCCGCAGATTATCTGCGCGTGGCAGCAGGGCGCTGAGCGTTTTGGCGTCGGCAGCGGCGGCTCGGGCCATGTCAGCGGTTATTCCGTTGCTCATCAGGCGCTGGAAGAAGAGCTGGCGCAGTGGCTCGGCTATTCCCGGGCGCTGCTGTTCATCTCTGGTTTTGCCGCCAATCAGGCGGTCATTGCCGCACTGATGGGAAAAGATGACAAGATTGTTGCCGACAGGCTCAGCCATGCCTCGCTGCTGGAGGCTGCCAGTCTTAGCCCTGCCGCATTACGTCGCTTTACCCATAACGACTCGCAACACCTGGATCGTTTGCTGACGGCCCCCTGTCCGGGGCAGCAACTGGTGGTTACCGAAGGCGTGTTCAGCATGGATGGCGACAGTGCGCCGCTGGCAGAAATTCACGCGGTGGCGAAACGGCAGGGCGCGTGGCTGCTGGTGGATGATGCGCATGGGATTGGCGTAAGCGGTGAGGAAGGGCGCGGTTCGTGCTCTCGACAGCAGGTGAAACCTGAGCTGTTGGTGGTGACGTTTGGCAAAGGGTTTGGCGTCAGCGGTGCGGCAATCTTGTGTTCTGATAGCGTGGCCGATTATCTGCTGCAATTTGCCCGTCATCTGATCTACAGCACCAGCATGCCGCCAGCCCAGGCTCAGGCTTTACGCGCCGCGCTGGCGGTGATCCGCAGCCGCGAAGGCGATGAGCGCAGAGAAAAGCTGGCGATGCTTATCCAGCGTTTTCGCGCAGGGGTTGATACCACGGATTTGACGCTGGCGCATTCAGACAGCGCTATTCAACCGCTGATCGTTGGCGACAACCATAAAGCCTTGCAACTGGCACAGACGTTACGGCAACAGGGATGCTGGGTGACGGCGATTCGTCCACCGACGGTGCCGGTTGGGACGGCCAGGCTGCGGATTACGCTGACCCAGGCGCATGAAGTCCAGGATATCGACAGCCTACTGGAGGTGCTGCATGGCGCAGGTCAATAAGCAGGCTATTGCCGCTGCGTTTGGTCGCGCGGCCACGCATTATGAGCAACATGCGGAGCTTCAGCGTCAGAGCGCCGATGCGTTACTGGCACAACTCGATGGCCGGGCGTTCTCACGGGTTTTGGACGCGGGTTGCGGGCCTGGGCGTATGAGTCGTTACTGGCGGGAGCAGGGGAGCGAGGTCTGTGCGCTGGATCTGTCGGCACAAATGCTGACCGAAGCGCAGCGTCACGATGTTGCCCATCACTATCTGCTGGCGGATATCGAAGCCATTCCGCAGGCCGCTGCCACTTTCGACCTGGCCTGGAGCAATCTGGCCGTGCAGTGGTGCAACGACCTGCGCGGTGCGTTATGCGAGCTATACCGGGTGGTGCGTCCTGGCGGTACGGTGGCGTTTAGTACGCTGGCGCAAGGGTCGATGCCGGAACTTCGTCAGGCGTGGCGAGCAGTTGATGACCGGGAGCATGCCAACCGTTTTTTGTCGGTGGAGCAACTTGAAAACGCGCTGTGCGGCTGGGACGTTGAATACCAGTCTCATGCCGTCACGCTGTGGTTTGACGATGCGTTGAGCGCCATGCGCTCGCTGAAGGGTATTGGCGCGACGCATTTGCATGATGGACGCGAGCAGCGTGTGCTGACCCGCTCGCAGCTGCGCCAGTTACAGCTCGCCTGGCCCTGTCAGCAGGGGAAATATCCGCTGACCTATCATCTTTTTTTGGGAGTGATTCAACGTGACTAACACCTATTTTGTCACCGGGACGGACACCGAAGTAGGTAAAACTATCGCCAGCTGTGCGTTGCTTCAGGCGGCGGGACAGCTGGGGTTGCGAACCGTCGGCTATAAGCCGGTGGCGTCAGGCAGTGAAATGACGGCTGAAGGTCTGCGAAACAGCGATGCGCTGGCTCTACAGCGCAACAGCAGTGTGGTAGTGGATTATGCGGCCATCAATCCGTATACCTTCGCCGAACCTACTTCACCGCATATCATCAGTGCTGACGAAGGGCGCCCCATTCAGGCCTCAGTGATGTCTGCGGGTTTACGCTTGCTTGAAGAACAGGCTGACTGGGTATTGGTGGAAGGCGCAGGCGGATGGTTTACGCCACTGTCGCCAACACTGAGTTTTGCTGACTGGGTAAAAGCGGAACAACTGCCGGTGATTCTGGTGGTTGGCGTTAAGCTCGGTTGTATCAATCATGCCATTTTGACCGCCCAGGCGGTGCAGCAGGCCGGGCTGACGCTCGCCGGATGGATTGCCAATGATGTGATGCCACCCGGCAAGCGTCATGCTGAATATATGGCGACACTAAAGCGTTCGCTTGCGGCTCCGCTACTGGGGGAAATTCCCTGGCTGGCAGAAGAGCCGGAGCGAGCAGCGACAGGTCGTTATATCGATCTTAGCGTTTTGTCTCTGGCGCCCACCAGTCGTTGATTAGCGGGTCGCTGAATTGTGTTATTTGCCCTTGAGCCACGTTGCGGCCACGATGTAACAAGCAATAGCAGTCGGCGACCCGACGAATGAACGGCAGGCTTTGTTCCGCGAGCATAATGGCGATGCCAAGCTCCTGGCTTAGCCTCACAATCAGATTACCCAGTTTGTGGATATACGCCTGGCCACTTCCTCGCGTCGGCTCATCGAGGATCAGCAGGCGCGGGCGAGTGACCAGCGCACTGGCGAGTGCAAGCTGGTGCTGATTTTCCTCCGACAATGCCACTCCTTTGGCCTGACGCAGTGTAAACAGCTGTGGAAACAGGCGGTAAATATCGCTGCTGTTCATTGCTTCGCTTTCCTCAACCGCCTGGCGCGCGATGTGCAGATTTTCCTCTACCGTCAGCTGCGAAAAAATTCGCCGCTCCTGTGACACGCAGTTAATACCCAGCGCAATGCGCTGTGCCGCCGGAATCTGCAGCAGATCGCAAGGTGGTGCACCGGCCTGATGCCAGAACATGGTTCCGCTCTCAATCGGTAAATTGCCGATGATGCAATTGGCCAGCGTGGTTTTTCCCATCCCTGGAAGACCTAGCACGGCGGTACATTTGCCGGGCAACAGGTCGAGATCTACATCCCAAAGCGAGTGTTGATTACCGTAATAGTGATTCACTGCACGAAGACTCAACATAGATTTCTCCCTCATGATGATATCCGCCTCGCGGGCTGATGGTCGGGAGAAAACTGCAAATCTCTTGCCAGAAGCGGAATGAGGTGAAAATACAGCAGGGTAGCGGGTTGCGGTATACGCTTGTTGTGGATGAGCGCCGCAGTGTGCACATTGTCAGTGCCTGGTGGCGTTGTGATGGTGCAGGCAGGAAAATGATGAAAATGCGAGCAAGATCTCGGCCATCCCAGGTCGCTTCGTTAGCTGATAAATATCAAAAAATAGCGATAATTTTTTTTTATGCCACCGGAAAAGGGAGTGAGGACGTTTTTGCCAGGCTACAGTCCGTACGGGCTGGAGGCAGTTATCCACTATTCCTGTGGATAACCTTGTGTATTAGAGTTAGAAAACACAAGGTAAGCGAGAGAAGACGCGGCCTGCGACTAAATTGATGCGAAAGACGGCTTGAGATAATAGTCATTAAATTACAGTGTGTTAGATAAATGCAATGGCTGTCGCAGAAGTGTCATGTGTTGCCACAAAACTTTCATCGGGTAGCTTGACAAATGTTAAAAAAGTCATTGGTTTGGGGATAACACATTTTTGCTGGTGTTTTATCTTGCCTGCGGACAAATTTTAGCCTGTAGTCACGGCCATTTTGCTGGTGTAACAGAAATATTCTGGCGCGTTACTGTTTTTCCATCCAGTATATTTTACTGGCAAAATATATGGCTGCGAGTAAAATTACACACCTGCCCGCCCATTGCTTCAGGTAGCTGCTCATGAGTAAACCGTTCAAACTAAATTCCGCTTTTAAACCCTCTGGCGATCAGCCTGAGGCGATTCGTCGCCTGGAAGAAGGTCTGGAGGATGGTCTGGCGCATCAGACGCTGCTGGGGGTGACGGGGTCGGGGAAAACATTCACCATCGCGAACGTGATTGCGGACTTACAGCGACCTACCATGGTGCTGGCCCCCAATAAGACGCTTGCCGCGCAGTTGTACGGTGAGATGAAGGAATTCTTCCCGGATAACGCGGTGGAGTATTTCGTCTCCTACTACGACTATTATCAGCCGGAAGCTTACGTGCCAAGTTCTGACACCTTCATCGAGAAGGATGCCTCGGTTAACGAACACATTGAGCAGATGCGACTGTCAGCGACCAAAGCGCTGCTTGAGCGACGGGACGTCATTGTTGTGGCGTCGGTTTCCGCAATTTATGGTCTGGGTGACCCGGACCTGTACCTGAAAATGATGCTGCACCTGACGGTGGGGATGATTATCGACCAGCGTGCGATCCTGCGTCGTCTGGCGGAGCTGCAATATACCCGCAACGATCAGGCGTTCCAGCGCGGGACCTTCCGCGTGCGCGGTGAAGTGATCGACATATTCCCGGCGGAATCTGACGACATCGCGTTGCGCGTGGAACTGTTTGATGAAGAAGTCGAACGTTTGTCGCTGTTTGACCCTCTTACCGGGCAGGTCGAATCGACTATATCGCGCTTCACCATCTACCCTAAAACGCACTACGTGACACCGCGCGAACGTATTGTACAGGCG
The DNA here is from genome assembly GCF_002042945.1 of Citrobacter sp. A316. Lineage (NCBI taxonomy): Bacteria > Pseudomonadati > Pseudomonadota > Gammaproteobacteria > Enterobacterales > Enterobacteriaceae > Citrobacter > Citrobacter sp. A316. The sequence goes on along the minus strand of NZ_MVFZ01000001.1, from coordinate 163,644 downwards.
ATGGAAGAAATTAAAGTTGAGCTGGCTGAGCGTCGAAAAGTCCTGTTGGCAAATAACAAACTGCTGGAAGAACAGCGCTTAAGTCAACGTACCCAGTTCGATCTGGAAATGATGAACGAGCTGGGTTACTGCTCGGGGATTGAAAACTATTCCCGCTATCTGTCCGGGCGTGGTCCGGGCGAGCCGCCGCCGACGCTGTTTGATTACCTGCCTGCCGATGGCCTGCTGGTGGTGGATGAATCCCACGTGACTATTCCGCAAATTGGCGGCATGTATCGCGGTGATCGGGCGCGTAAAGAAACCCTGGTCGAGTACGGATTCCGTCTGCCGTCGGCGCTGGATAACCGTCCGCTCAAATTTGAAGAGTTTGAAGCGCTGGCCCCGCAAACTATCTACGTTTCGGCAACACCGGGCAACTATGAGCTGGAGAAATCCGGCGATGAAGTGGTCGATCAGGTGGTACGACCGACCGGGCTGCTGGATCCGGTTATTGAGGTGCGTCCGGTGGCGACGCAGGTTGACGACCTGCTGTCTGAAATCCGCACCCGTGCGGCGATTAACGAACGTGTGCTGGTCACCACGCTCACCAAACGGATGGCGGAAGACCTCACCGAGTATCTTGAAGAGCACGGTGAACGGGTGCGTTATCTGCACTCTGACATCGATACCGTGGAACGTATGGAAATCATTCGTGACCTGCGTCTGGGCGAGTTTGACGTGCTGGTGGGTATCAACCTGTTACGTGAAGGTCTGGACATGCCTGAGGTCTCACTGGTGGCGATTCTGGACGCAGACAAAGAAGGGTTCCTGCGTTCTGAACGGTCACTTATTCAGACCATCGGTCGTGCGGCGCGTAACATCAACGGTAAGGCGATTCTCTACGGCGATAAAATTACCGCCTCAATGGCTAAAGCGATTGGTGAAACCGAACGTCGTCGTGAGAAACAGCAGCTCTATAACGAAGAGCACGGTATTACGCCGCAGGGGCTCAACAAGAAAGTGGTCGATATTCTGGCGCTGGGTCAGAATATTGCGAAGACCAAGGCGAAAGGCAAAGGGAAGTCACGTGCAGGCGCGAAGTCTGAGGTTGTCGAACTGGATATGACGCCAAAAGCGCTGCAGCAGAAGATTCACGAGCTGGAAGGGCAGATGATGCAGCACGCGCAGAATCTCGAATTTGAAGAGGCCGCGACAATCCGCGACCAGTTGCATCAGCTGCGCGAGTTGTTTATTGCGGCATCGTAAGACTGTGTCGGATGCGGGGTAAACCCCTTATCCGACCTACGGGGTAGATTGCGTACGTAGGCCGGATGGCGGCGCAGAACGTTTTTGTAGGCCTGATAAGCGCAGCGCATCAGGCACATATGTTCAACCTAATGCCTGCACCGCTTTCTCCAGCGCGCTATGCAATAGCTGGCGGTCATGGCGGTAGGGAATATCGCTGGCTTCCAGCACTTCCTGAATAACCACGCGGTCGGTAACGGCGGAAGCATCCACTTTCGGCCCCACAACCACCGCATCAATCACTTTCTTCCCAACATACTGTTCAATAATGGCCAGCTTATCGCTAAGCGTCAGGCTGGCTGCTGGCAGGCTTAATTCGCGCCCAAGATTGCCTATGTAGACCATCGGAGCCGGTGTGCGACGTAATGCCTGTGACATTTCATCGAGTAACAGAATCGGCATCAGGCTGGTGTAAAAACTGCCGGGACCTATCAAAATCAAATCCGCTTCAGCGATTGCCTCAACGGCCTCGCGCGTAGTCGGGACTTTTGGCGACAGCATCAGTTCCTGAGGCGGGACGGTGAGTTGATCGATATTCACTTCGCCATAAACTTCGTGCCCCTGGTCATCAATGGCCATCAGATCCACCGGCAGCTCCGACATCGGAATTAAATGTGCGTCAACTTTCAGCAGGCTACGAATTAAATTGATGGCTTCCAGAGGCCGCACGCTGAGGTGGTCGAGCGCCTTTAACATCAGATTTCCGAGGTTATGCCCGGAAAGTTCGCCGTTACCGCCAAAACGATACTCAAACATCGCGGATGCAACGCTGGGTTGGGTAATTAACTGGTTCAGACAGTTACGCATGTCTCCCCATGCTATTCCCCCTTCAGAGCGACGAATACGACCTGTCGACCCGCCGTTATCCGTGGTGGTGACGATACCCGTCAAGCGGGAACCTAATGGAGAAAGAGAGGAGAGAACGCGTCCTAATCCATGCCCTCCGCCGAGAGCGACAACGCGGTCCAGATCTGCCAGCGTGCGAGTGCGCATATATTTTCCTGATATCAATTGATCGGCGCTACAGTAACGTAAATAGCGTGTTTTCAGCAATTATCCAGTCGGCATTTGCCGTAATTTTTTTCTGCGATCTACTCCTTTCTGACGACACCCACCTGATGGCAAGATGATGTATATCAATGCAAAACTGTGATTTTTGCTTATTCTGTAGCGAAATTGCACGATCATGTCGCTATATACATATTTATACAGCGAAAGTGTACATGGAAAAATCGCCATTTACACGCTAGTATCGGCATAACCACAAAGTACTCTTAATAATTTGAGTTGCCGGAAGCCAACGCATCTGCAACTCGAAGTATGATGAGTATAAACACTCTAGCCTCTGCACCTGGGTCAAATGATACGGTGCTTTGGCCGTGACAAGACTTGAAAAAGTTTGTCACCAGGGCGCAGGAAGAAATGACTACGTCTCCCGTATTTGGAAAGGTGTACATGGGCTCTCAACTTACCGATGCTTTCGCACGTAAGTTTTACTACTTACGTTTGTCGATTACAGATGTGTGTAACTTTCGTTGCACCTACTGCCTGCCGGATGGCTATAAGCCCGGCGGGGTCACCAATAACGGCTTCTTGACCGTTGATGAAATTCGCCGCGTCACGCGTGCGTTCGCCAGTCTGGGAACGGAAAAAGTGCGTCTGACGGGGGGAGAACCTTCACTGCGTCGCGACTTCACTGACATTATCGCCGCCGTGCGCGAAAACGACGCCATCCGCCAGATTGCGGTAACCACCAATGGTTATCGTCTGGCGCGCGACGCTGCCGCCTGGCGCGATGCCGGACTGACCGCGCTCAACGTCAGCGTCGACAGCCTTGATGCCCGTCAGTTTCACGCCATTACCGGACAGGACAAGTTTCAGCAGGTGATGGTGGGCATTGATGCCGCCTTTGATGCCGGTTTTGAAAAAGTGAAAGTCAACACCGTACTGATGCGCGACGTAAACCATCATCAACTGGACACCTTCCTTGCGTGGATCCAACCTCGGCCAATCCAACTGCGTTTTATTGAACTGATGGAAACGGGCGAGGGCAGCTCTCTCTTCCGTAAACACCATATCTCCGGACAGGTACTTCGCGATGAGCTGCTGCGTCGCGGCTGGATCCACCAGATCCGACAGCGTAGCGACGGCCCGGCTCAGGTTTTCTGTCATCCTGATTATGTTGGCGAAATTGGTCTGATCATGCCTTATGAGAAAGACTTCTGCGCCACCTGTAATCGTCTGCGCGTTTCCTCTGTCGGCAAGCTTCATCTGTGTTTATTTGGTGAAGGCGGCGTAAGCCTGCGTGATTTGCTGGAAGACGATGCTCAGCAACCGGCGCTGGAAGAACGCATTTCAGCCGCGCTGCTGGAGAAAAAGCAGACCCATTTCCTGCATCAGAACAATACCGGTATTACGCAAAACTTATCTTACATTGGCGGCTGATCGCTAAAAGGAGTTTTTCATGAGTCAGGTAAGCGCTGAATTTATCCCGACACGCATTGCTATTCTTACTGTTTCCAACCGTCGCGGCGAAGAAGATGACACCTCCGGCCATTATCTGCGTGACTCGGCGCAAGAAGCGGGTCATCAGATTGTCGATAACGCGATTGTCAAAGAGAACCGCTACGCCATCCGCGCCCAGGTTTCTGCCTGGATTGCCAGTGACGATGTACAGGTGGTGCTCATTACCGGCGGCACAGGCTTAACCGAAGGGGACCAGGCACCGGAAGCGCTGCAACCGCTGTTCGACAGAGAAGTTGAAGGGTTTGGCGAAGTCTTCCGTATGCTGTCATTTGAAGAGATTGGCACCGCGACGCTGCAATCCCGCGCGATTGCCGGCGTGGCCAATAAAACGCTGATTTTTGCCATGCCGGGTTCGACCAAAGCGTGTCGTACCGCCTGGGAAAATATCATTGCGCCGCAGCTTGATGCCCGTACGCGTCCGTGTAATTTCCACCCACATTTGAAGAAATAAGTATGTCGCAACTGACTCATATTAACGCCGCTGGCGAAGCGCATATGGTGGATGTCTCCGCCAAAGCGGAAACCGTACGCGAGGCGCGTGCAGAAGCATTCGTGACCATGCGTAGCGAAACGCTGGCGATGATTATCGATGGCAGCCACCATAAAGGTGATGTTTTCGCCACGGCGCGTATTGCCGGTATTCAGGCTGCCAAACGCACCTGGGATCTTATCCCACTGTGTCACCCACTGATGCTGAGCAAGGTCGAAGTCAATCTTCACGCCGAGCCGGAGCACAACCGCGTGCGCATTGAAACGCTGTGTCGCCTGACCGGTAAAACCGGCGTTGAAATGGAGGCGTTAACGGCAGCCTCCGTGGCGGCGTTGACCATCTACGATATGTGCAAAGCGGTACAAAAGGATATGGTGATTGGTCCGGTGCGTCTGCTGGCAAAAAGCGGCGGCAAATCGGGTGATTTTAAGGTGGATGCGCATGATTAAGGTTCTTTTCTTTGCTCAGGTACGGGAACTGGTGAACACCGATGCCTTAGAAGTTGCCGCCGAGTTTGCGACGGTAGAAGCGCTGCGCAAGCATCTGGCGGCGCAAAGCGATCGCTGGGCGCTGGCGCTGGAAGACGGCAAACTGCTGGCGGCGGTAAATCAGACGCTGGTCAGTTTTGACCATCCTCTTAACGCGGGTGATGAAGTTGCTTTCTTCCCGCCGGTAACCGGAGGCTAAAATGGCTGAAACGCGAATTGTTGTTGGTCATGCGCCGTTCAGCGTCGGGGATGAGTATCCCTGGCTGGCAGAGCGCGATGAAGACGGCGCGGTAGTCACTTTCACCGGTAAAGTACGCAATCACAATCTCGGCGACAGCGTAAAAGCGTTAACGCTGGAACACTATCCGGGAATGACCGAAAAAGCGCTGGCGGAGATTGTCGACGAAGCGCGTTCACGCTGGCCGTTGGGTCGGGTGACGGTGATTCATCGCATTGGCGAACTGTGGCCAGGTGACGAAATCGTTTTTGTTGGCGTGACCAGTGCGCATCGCAGCAGCGCGTTTGATGCCGGGCAGTTCATTATGGATTACCTGAAAACCCGCGCGCCGTTCTGGAAGCGCGAGGCCACGCCGGAAGGTGAGCGCTGGGTTGATGCCCGTGACAGCGATAAGCTAGCAGCAAAACGCTGGTAGAGTACAATTGTTGTAGGCTCATACTGACTCAGGAGATTGTCATGGACCGATTCCCACGATCCGATTCTATTGTACAGGCCCGTTCCGGCCTACAAACGTATATGGCGCAGGTGTACGGCTGGATGACCTGCGGACTGTTGCTGACGGCGTTTATCGCCTGGTATGCGGCAAATACGCCCGCGGTGATGATGTTTGTCTTCTCCAGCAAAATCACCTTCTTTGGCCTGATCATCGCTCAACTGGCGCTGGTGTTCGTCCTGTCCGGCATGGTGCAAAGGCTGAGCGCGGGTATGGCGACCACGCTGTTTATGCTCTATTCGGCATTAACCGGGTTGACGCTATCAAGCATCTTTATTGTCTATACCTACTCGTCTATCGCCAGCACCTTTGTGGTCACTGGCGGGATGTTCGGGATCATGAGTCTGTATGGCTACACCACCAAACGCGATCTGAGCGGCTTCGGCAATATGCTGTTCATGGCGCTGATCGGTATTGTGCTGGCCTCGCTGGTTAACTTCTGGCTGAAGAGCGAAGCGCTGATGTGGGCGGTAACCTATATCGGGGTGATTGTGTTTGTCGGTCTGACCGCCTATGACACGCAGAAGCTGAAAAATATCGGTGAGCAGATTGACCTGCGAGACAGCTCCAATCTGCGTAAATACGCGATTCTTGGGGCCTTAACGCTGTATCTGGACTTCATCAACCTGTTCCTGATGCTGCTGCGTATTTTCGGCAATCGTCGTTAATTCTCTGTTGCCGGATGGCGCTGCGCTTATCCGGCCTACAGTTGTGTATCGAAAGTAGGCCGGATAAGGCGTTAAGCCGCATCCGGCACTATAAGCACCATCATTTCGCCATCGCCTTCTCGTTCTTTGTCCGTAGCTTTTTCGCCCGACTTTCCAGCAGCAAATAACACATAAGCGCCAGCAGTAGCGGAATAAAATAGTACAGCACGCGATACGCGAGCAGGGCAGCAATGATTGTCCCCTGAGATGTATTCTCTCCTGCCAGCAGCGCTATAAACACCGCCTCCAGCACGCCGATCCCCGCCGGAATATGCACAATAACCCCGGCAATACTGCTTACCAGCAGCACGCCCAGCACGAAGAAATAGTTAATATTCTGACCCAGTAACAACCAGATAATCGCCCCCATAACCATCCAGTTAGTCCCGGATATCGCCATCTGCGCGAGGGCAAATTTCCACGAGGGTAGCACCAGCTTTTGGCCCTTGATGGTGATGTGGCGATGTTTAGCGAAGGCGCAAAACCACAGATAAACGCCAATTATCAACAGCAGCGCAATGCCTAAGATACGCAGCGTACCTTCATCGATATACCAGTGCGCGGGCAGTTCGACGACGCCGAAAGTAAAAATAAAACCGCCCAGCAGAATATAGCCCAGCCAGTTGGTGGTAATGCTCAGTGAAAAAATCCGCGTTATTGTGCCCCCCGGCAACCCGAGCCGTGAGTAAAGCCGGTAGCGCATCCCAATACCGCCCACCCAGGTGCTTAACGTCAGGTTGAAGGCGTAACAGATAAACGATACCAACATGACCTGGCGTTTTGCCAGTTTGTGACCGCAGTAGTAACGCCCGAGCAGGTCATAACAGCCGTATAGTAAATAACTGACGATCACCAACCCCACGGCGCTGAACAGGGCGATCCGATTGTAATCGCGAATTACCGTCCACACTTCCTGCCAGTTGACCTTGCTGGCATAAACGACCAGCAACACGATCACCGCAATAAAAAATAACCATGTGAGGATCTTTTTCGCTAACCGCCAGCGCCGGTGATTTTTTGCCATCAGGTTTTCCCTCCTGCATCCTCAGTTTGTATACGGTCCTGAGTTTCCAGAGCGGGCTGCGCGGGCGGCTCTACCTCGGCCAGGTGTGGGGTATGCGCCGGCAGCCAGCCGACCAGCGCCGGGAAGTGGCGTAAAAAGTGGAAGGCCAGCACGCTTTTGGTCAGGTTCCACCAGGTGCGTTTTGGCAGCATAGATTCGTCAACCCGCTTGCAGTCCTGCGCAATAATAGGGTTCAGGTTATCGCGCAGGGTCTGGTTAAACGTGCGGTCATGAATAATCAGATTCGCTTCCAGATTCAGCGACAGGCTCAGCGGATCGAGATTGCTGGAGCCCACCGTCGCCCAATGATCGTCCATCAACGCCACTTTGCCATGCAGAGGTTTACGGCGGTACTCATAGACATGGACGCCGCCTTTTACCAGATAGTTGTACAGCAGGCGGGCGCCTACTTTCACAATCGGCATATCCGGTTCACCCTGCACAATGAGTTTTACCCGAACGCCGCGTCGTGCTGCTTTACGCAGGGCATGCAGCAGGCGATAACCAGGAAAGAAATAGGCATTGGCAATAATCACTTCCCGCCGGGCCTGGGTGAGCATTTTCAGATAGTGGCGTTCAATATCATCGCGATGCTCTTCGTTATCGCGCCAGACAAACAGCGCCTGCGCTTCGCCAGGTCGATGATTGTCGATTGCCCTGTGATGACGCCGCCACCAGCGTCGTACGGCGCTTTGCCCGGGCAGGTTTTCCAGCACGAATCTCAGGATGTCGGCTACGACAGGACCTTCAACGCGCACGGCGTAATCCTGTTTGGCCTCCGGACCGTAATCAGACATATGTTCAGCGGAGTAATTGATGCCGCCGACAAAGGCAACGCGGTCATCTATGACCACAATTTTGCGATGCATACGGCGAAAGAGATTGGTGCGCATTCCAAACAAACGTGGGCGCGGATCGTAGTAGCGGAAAACAACGCCAGCTACGGTAAGTTCTTCAACAAAACTGTCGCTCAGATCCGGCGAGCCGTAGCCATCCAGCAGCACCTCTGCTTTGATGCCTCGCCGGGCGGCTTCGAGCAACGCGGCATGCAGCTGTTTTCCGACCGCATCCTCAAACCAGATAAAGGTCTCAAGGATAATTTTTTGCTGTGCCTGCTCAATGGCGTCAAAGACGGCGGGGTAGAATTGATCGCCGTTTTCCAGCAGTTGTATTTGATTGCCTTCACGCCAGCCATATTTCATAAATGAATCTCCGCACTCAGGGGGGCATGATCGGACAAATGTCGCCAGTGACGCAGCGCCAGCGTCGTTGGAGTACTGGCATTCGCGTTTTTCACATAGATCCTGTCCAGGCGCAGCAATGGGAACTGCACCGGAAACGTTCGCGCCGGGCGGCCGTGGGCGCGGGTAAAAATCTCGTCAAGGCCAGCTTTGGCTTTCAACGGGCGATTGGCCGTTTGCCGCCAGTCATTAAAATCTCCGGCGATCACCACGGGCTCCGGGTTGGGCAGGGCGTTGACCCAGTCAGCCAGCATAGCGAGCTGGGCCTGGCGGTGAGCTTCACGCAGGCCGAGATGCACACACATCACATGAATGGGGTGGGAGAGCATTGGCGGTACGATTCGGCAGTAAAGGACTCCGCGCTTTTCACTTGCGCCGACCGACACATCACGATTTTCATAATGCTCAATGGGATACCGCGACAGCACCGCATTACCGTGATGTCCCTGCGGGTACACGGCGTTACGCCCATAGGCGAAGTCGCTCCACATCGTGTCTGCCAGAAATTCGTAGTGACTGGTCTCCGGCCAGTTCTCAATGTGCAACGAATGAGCTTCGTGCGCGCCCATGACTTCCTGCAGACACACAATGTCTGCACCGACCGTTCTGACGGCCTCCCGTAGCTCAGGCAAAATAAAACGCCGGTTGAAGGCGGTGAACCCTTTGTGAGTATTAATGGTGAGCACATTGAATGAAAATTGAACTCCCGATCCGCTCATGAGCCTCCCGATGGCGTCACTTCCTAAATAAAATAGTGTAGTCGTCGTCACAAAAAGATGCGGTGTTGCGGAATTTTCCGTAAAGTCCGGTACTCTGAACAATTAGTCGAAAATCCTTCAGGAGAATAGCCATGAGGTGGCAACAACGTGTTCGTGTCGCAACGGGTCTAAGTTGCTGGCAGATAGTGTTGCATTTACTGGTAGTGGCGTTGCTGGTAATGGGCTGGATGAGCGGCAGACTGGTGCATGTCGGCCTGGGATTGTGCGTCGTGTACGGCGTTACGGTTTTATTGATGCTTGCATTGCAACGTCACCACGAACAGCGCTGGCGCGACGTGGCTGATGTGCTGGAAGAGTTGACCACGACGTGGTATTTCGGTACCGCAGTGATCGTACTGTGGCTGCTGTCGCGCGTGCTGCAAAACAATGTCTTGCTGGCACTGGCGGGGCTGGTAATCCTTGCCGGACCCGCCGTGGTCTCGCTGCTGGCGAAAGACAAAAAGCTACATCACCTTGCGTCTAAACATCGCATACGCCGCTGAGCCGGTCGTGGCCGCTATTACCAACAGCGGCCACAAGCTTCCCCAGACAATCTGCAGACTCGCATCTTTCAGGTAAATCTGTTTTGTGATGTCCGTAAAATGGCGGATCGGGTTTATCCACGTCAGATTCTGCAACCAGACCGGCATGTTTTCGACCGGTGAAACATAGCCTGAGAGTAAAATCGCCGGCATCATAAACACAAACACGCCGATAAACGCCTGCTGCTGGGTGGCGCACAGTGACGAAATTAGCAGACCAAAGCCGACCAGCGACAGCCCGTAAATCACCATCGTGAAATAGAACAGCCCCAGTGAACCGGCAAACGGAATGTGATAAGCCCAGATACCAATCGCCAGCACGATGGTGGCCTGAAAAGTAGCCACAATTAGCGCGGGCACCGCTTTACCGATAAAAATCTGCCAGGTGGTCAGCGGAGAGACCAGCAGTTGATCCAGCGTGCCTTGCTCACGCTCGCGGGCAACCGACAGCGAGGTGACGATCATTACGCCGATAGTGGTGATCATGGCGATCAGCGACGGAACCACAAACCATTTGTAATCCAGATTCGGGTTATACCAGTTACGCACTACCAGCTCGCTGTTGTTCGGTTTTGGCTTACCGTCCATCAGCTCCTGCTGATACTCCTTAACGATTTGTTGCAGGTAATTCGCGGCTATTTGCGCGCTGTTTGAGTTGCGCCCGTCGAGGATAATCTGCATGGGTGCCTGCTGGAAGGTATCCAGATTACGCGAAAAGTTAGCCGGGAAACGCAGCAGCAGCAGGGCTTTTTGCGTGTCGATGGTGGGCTGGATCTCCTGCGGGCTTTTCAGCAGCAGCACATGCGTAAAAGCGCTGGCGCGGGCAAAGCGCTGGGTAAGCTCAACCGAATGTTTACCGTTGTCTTCGTTATAGATAGCAATAGTGGCGTTGGTGACTTCCAGCGTTGCCGCGAACGGGAACAGGATAACCTGAATCAGCACCGGTAAAATCAGAATGGCTCGCGTCTGCGGTTCGCGTAGTAGCGATTGCAGCTCTTTACGAATTAATGTCCATAAGCGATGAAACATGCCCGCCTCCTTAATCCAACCGACGTTTGGTTTTAAGCCACGTCAGGCCAATAAACATCACCGCCGAAGCGATTAAAAACAGCACGTTGATAATCAGTACCACCGGAATATTTCCCGCCAGGAACAGGCTTTGTAGGGTGCTGACGAAATAACGTGCCGGAATAATGTAGGTTACCGCCCGGATAATCGCGGGCATGCTGTCTATCTGGAAGATAAAACCCGACAGCATAATCGAGGGCAGGAAGGCGGCGTTTAGCGCAACCTGCGCGGCGTTAAACTGGTTGCGGGTGATGGTGGAAATAAGCAACCCCATGCCGAGCGTACTGAGCAGAAACAGGCTGGTAATGAAAAACAGGATCAGCAACGAGCCGCGGTAGGGCACGCCAAGAATAAACACCGACACCAGCATACACAGCAGCATCGCCAGCATACCCAGAAAGTAATACGGGATCAGTTTACACAGCAGCAGCTCGACGCGGGTGACTTCGGTAGACAGCAGCGCTTCCATGGTGCCGCGCTCCCATTCGCGCGCTACCACTAATGAGGTGAGGATGGCGCCAATCACCGTCATGATGATGGTGACCGCCCCGGGAATGATAAAGTGCTGGCTGATGGCCGCCGGGTTAAACCAGTAGCGGGTTTGCACGTCGATCAAAGGTTTGAACGATTCCCCACGATCTTCTGCCCGCTGTTGCTGCCAGATTTGCCAGATACCTTCGACATAACCCTGCACAAAGTTGGCGGTATTCGGTTCGCTGCCGTCGGTGATTACCTGGATCGGTGCCACGTCGTTGGGGCGCGCCATCTGCTGGGCAAAATCCACCGGGATCACCACCAGACCGCGAATGCGTCCGGCCTGCATTTTCTCAATCAGTTCCTGACGGTTATCGCTGATGGTGGCGTCAATATACGGCGAGCCGGTCATGGTATGGGTAAAATCCAGCGCCTCTTCACTCTGTTGTTCGAGCAAAATCCCTACCCGCAACTTGCTGGAGTCGAGGTTGATTCCGTAGCCGAAGATAAACAGCAGCAGCAGCGGGATCACCACCGCAATCAGCCAACTGCTGGGATCGCGGACGATCTGGCGCGTCTCTTTCACGCACAGCGCACGTACGCGACGCCATGAGAGAGCGGAGTTACTCATGCGTATGCTCCTTATCCCAGTCATTGATTAGAGTGATGAACGCCTGTTCCATGGTCGGGTCCGGCGTGTCGCTGTCGGCTGCCTGAGCCTTCAGGTCGTCCGGCGTCCCGCTGGCAATCAGTTTGCCGCGATACACCAGCCCGATGCGATCGCAGTATTCCGCCTCATCCATAAAGTGGGTGGTCACCATCACCGTGACGCCTTTTTCCACCATGCTGTTGATATGCAACCAGAACTCACGACGGGTGAGGGGATCGACCCCGGAAGTGGGTTCATCAAGGAACAAAATGTCGGGTTCATGCATCAGCGAGCAGGCCAGCGCCAGACGCTGCTTAAACCCCAGCGGCAGTTCGTCGGTGGCATGGGAAGCGATACTCTTCAGGCCAAATGCCTCGCTCATACGATCGATTTTCTCTTTCTGCGCCCGACCGCGCAGGCCGTAGACGCCAGAGAAAAAGCGCAGATTCTGTTCAACCGTCAGGTTACCGTACAGAGAGAATTTCTGTGCCATATAGCCCAGATGCTGACGCGCTTTGCCGGAGCTGACTTTCAGGTCCATATCCAGCACCAGCGCTTTGCCGGAGGTGGGGACCAGCAGGCCGCACATCATTTTAAAGGTGGTGGATTTGCCAGCGCCATTAGGGCCTAACAGACCAAAAATCTCGCCGCGCTGCACGGCAAAGTTTACGTGATCGGTTGCGGCAAAATCGCCAAATTTTTTGGTCAACGCTTTGGCTTCGATCACCGTTTCGCCTGGCGTGCCTTCCACGGTATGCAGGATAGCGCCCAGCGGGGACTCCGATGTTCCGGCTCCGCCGAGTAAATCGATAAAGGCGTCTTCGAAGCGGGGGGCGGTTTCGTTGATGGTTATCTCCGGCATGCCGTCAGCGCTTTGGATCTGCTGAGCTGTCGCCTCTTTTTTCAGGATTAAACGGACGGATTTCCCCTGAATCATTCCGTCGCTGACCTGCGGCAGTTTTAACGCGCGTTGCAGCAGTCGGCGGTTGTTTTCCTGCGGACTGCTCATCAGGAAGCTGCGACCCGCCATGGTTTGCGTAAGCTGAGTGGGATCGCCCTGATATAACAATTCACCTTCGTTCATCAGCAGCACATCACGGCATTGCTCTGCTTCATCCAGATACGACGTACTCCAGAGGATCAGCATGCCGTCCCCGGCCAGTTCGTGGACCATTTGCCACAGTTCGCGACGGGAAATCGGGTCGACACCGACACCTGGCTCATCCAACAGCAACACTTTGGGTTCGCCGACCAGCGTACAGGCAAGTCCGAGCTTCTGTTTCATGCCGCCGGAAAGCTTGCCAGCCAGTCGTCCGGTAAACGGCCCCAGCGAGGTGAATTCCAGGAGTCGGGCAAAGGTTTTTTCTCGCGCTTCACCGGTGACGCTGCGCAAATCGGCATAGAGATTGAGGTTCTCCATGACGGTTAAATCTTCGTACAGACCAAATTTCTGCGGCATATAGCCGAGCACCGCATGCAGCGCGCTGTCGTCTTTGATGGGATCAAAACCAATCACCGCAGCACTTCCGGCATCAGGTTTTAATAATCCCGCCAGCATTCGCATCAGCGTGGTTTTGCCCGCGCCGTCCGGCCCGACCAGCCCGGTCACGTAGCCCGCATGAACGGTACAGTCGAGCGGGGCGACGGCCGGTTTTTCCATTCCGGCAAAGTTTTTCGTCAGCCCTTTAAGCGTAATGACGGCGTCATTCATGCCGTGCCTCATCGCCAAACTTAATCGTTACCGGCATTCCCTGGCGCAGCTCATCGTCCGCGTCGGTGACGACAATTCGCAGGCGATATACCAGGTCGGTACGCAGGTCAGGGGTCTCGACCGTTTTCGGGGTAAATTCGGCGGTAGGAGACACAAAGCCGATTTTACCGTGATACGGTTTGTCCGGACGGCCATCGGTATAGAGCAGGATTTCGCGTCCTGGCTGCGCCTGGCTCAGATTGCGTTCATCAACGTAAGCACGAACCCAAACCGGACGTGTGAGCGACAGCGTCAGTACCGTGCCCCCTTCGTTCAGCATGCTGCCGGGTTCAACCGCACGGGTAAGAAGCGTGCCGTCAGACGGCGAGGTCAGCGTGGTGTCATGCAAATTAAGCTCTGCCTGTGCCAGCTCGGCCTGGGCTTGTTCGAGCGTGGCTTTTGCCTGCTCGATGTCCTGCACACGATTACCGCTGCGATACTGGGTGAGTTTATCCTGTGCGGATTTCAGCGAAGCTAACGCCTGATCGCGTGATGAACGGGCGTTTTCCAGATCGTTGGCAGAAATGGTGCGGCTTTTCCACAATCCTACCTGCCGATTGTAAAAGTTCTGCGCGTAATCATAGGCGGCCTGCGCCTGTTTGACTGCCGCCGCGGTTTGCGCGATCTCTTCTTCGCGATACCCTGCCAGCATCAGATCGTATTGCGCCTGTGCGGCGGCTACATTGGCTTTTGCCTGCATCAATGCGTTTTCATACGGTGCGCGGTCCAGTTCGCCCAGCACCTGGCCGGCGGTAATCGCATCGCCTTCGTCAACCGCCAGCGAGGCCAGCCTGCCGCCGACACGAAAACTCAGGTTGACGCTACGGATATCGACATTGCCGTATAGCGTCAGGCCGTTATCTTGCCGACTTTGATACCACCACGTTCCACCGGCAATCACGGCAACGAGGGCCGCGATAACCAGCCCGAGAACGACAGGTTTTTTCATGACTCCAGACTCCTTTGCGTTAAACCTTGCAGAATAAGATCGATGTGACAGGTGATCGTTTGGTCAATCAGTGCGGTTTTATCCTCATCAAATTGTGACCAGCCCGTACGCAACAGAATGGTTTCTTTCCCCAGACGAAAGGCCAGCACCTCGCCGAGTATGGCGTGGGTATGCAGGATCATTTGGGTATCATTGGCATCGCCGCCGGTATAAGCGGCAATCAGGCGCGTCAGATGAGTATGCAGCGGATTGATAACCTGATCGTGCACCAGTTGATAAGCCGCAGTGGGGGAAAGCTGTTCGCGCGAGATAAATTTGCTCAGGTTAACGGTGTCGTCCTGAGTTAACAGCATGATCATATTTTTGCAGGCGCGCAGGATCAGTTCGCGCATCGCGCCACGATCCGGTTCCGGCTGAGCAAATAAACGCTCGGCCTCTTCAGCGTGCGGGCGAAACTGTGAGCCGATAAAATCTGCAATCCACTGGGCACAGGCGAGATATAAATCCTCTTTTGAGCCAAAATAGTAGGTGATAGCCGCAATGTTTTGCCCGGCCTGTGCAGCGATATCGCGCGTCGTGGCGTGCAGACCATACTCGCCGAATTGCGCCAATCCGGCGGCAATGAGCTGGTTCTTCGCCTGTTCACCTTTGGTTGTCATGGTGGGTGTATTCATGGCACGACTCTGATCTTAATCAATCGATTGATTAAGATTATGACTGATGTGCAGCCTTGTCCAGTCCGGAGCGTTATTTTCCAGTGAAGGGATAATTTATGCGGCACATCACAAAAACTGCTACACTCCGCCCCTTCATGACATTGTGGTTTTTGTCATCTCTATTGTATGTATCTCCCTGAAAACGACACCGGTAACGGTCAGGGCGGTTCGGAGTTGTTATGTCTTTTGATTCCCTTGGTTTAAACCCTGAAATTTTACGTGCCGTTGCCGAGCAGGGTTACCGTGAACCTACCCCTATTCAGCAGCAGGCTATTCCTGCCGTGCTGGAAGGCCGCGATCTGATGGCCAGCGCCCAGACCGGTACGGGGAAAACGGCAGGTTTTACCCTGCCGCTGTTGCAGCACCTGATCACCCATCAGCCGCATGGTAAAAGCCGTCGTCCGGTTCGTGCGCTGATCCTCACGCCAACCCGCGAACTGGCGGCCCAGATTGGCGAAAACGTCCGTGATTACAGTAAGTATCTGAATATTCGCTCGCTGGTGGTCTTCGGCGGCGTCAGCATTAACCCGCAGATGATGAAGCTGCGTGGCGGCGTAGATGTGCTGATCGCCACTCCGGGTCGTTTGCTCGATCTGGAACACCAGAATGCGGTGAAACTGGATCAGGTTGAGATCCTGGTACTGGACGAAGCTGACCGCATGCTGGATATGGGCTTTATTCACGATATTCGTCGCGTTCTGGCAAAACTGCCGGCAAAACGTCAGAACCTGCTGTTCTCGGCAACGTTCTCTGATGACATTAAATCGCTGGCCGAAAAACTGTTGCACAACCCGCTGGAAATCGAAGTGGCGCGTCGTAATACCGCGTCAGAGCAGGTTACTCAGCACGTTCATTTCGTGGATAAAAAACGTAAACGCGAACTGCTGTCGCAGATGATTGGTCAGGGCAACTGGCAGCAGGTGCTGGTGTTTACCCGTACCAAACATGGCGCGAACCATCTGGCAGAACAGCTGAATAAAGACGGCATCCGCAGTGCGGCAATCCACGGTAATAAATCTCAGGGTGCGCGTACGCGTGCGTTGGCTGATTTTAAATCCGGTGATATTCGTGTGCTGGTAGCGACCGACATTGCTGCGCGTGGTCTGGACATTGAAGAGCTGCCGCACGTGGTGAACTACGAGCTGCCAAACGTCCCGGAAGACTACGTGCACCGCATTGGTCGTACCGGTCGTGCGGCTGCTACCGGCGAAGCGTTGTCTCTGGTGTGTGTCGATGAACACAAGCTGTTGCGTGACATCGAGAAGTTGCTGAAAAAAGAGATCCCGCGTATTGCAACGCCAGGTTACGAGCCAGATCCGTCCATCAAAGCTGAGCCGATCCAGAATGGTCGCCAGCAGCGTGGCGGCGGCGGTGGTCGCGGGCAGGGCGGAGCAGGGCGTGGCCAGCAACCGCGTCGTCAGGATGGCGGTGCGCCAAAAGCGAAACCGCGTAGTGGCGAAGGCAAACCGGCAGGTGATAAACCTCGTCCACCGCGCCGTCCGCGCAAACCGTCTGCAGCGCAGTAATTTCCCTTGCTGTATGGCAGTATAAACACGCTATCCGGCCTACACCCTGTGTAGGCCGGATAGGTCAATCACTCCCCCGAACTTTGCGATTTCAGCACGATTGAGCAGGTATATCGTCCTGCCGGGTGAATCGAAATCGTCGTCTCAAATACTTTCCCGTCCCTGTCCAGATAACGACGCACGATTCTCATCGCTGGCGAATCAGGTGCTACATTGAGAATTTTTGCCACCTTTTTTGGCACGCCGACAGCCGTAATGGTCTGGTGCACCTCATGACTTTTGATACCGTAATGGGTTTCGATCAAATCGCTGATTAGCGAGTGTGGGTCGTCACGGATGTACGTACGCAACTTGGCGTAATCCGTGCTGGCATAACTGTCCGTCCAGCAGATTGGTGCGTCGGGGTTTTGCGCATCTTCGCGAGTGCTGGCAATGTGCAGCCAACGGGAACCTGGCGGGCAGCCAATCATCTGGGACAGCTCTATGTCCGCCACAATCTCATCGATTTTCTTGATGACGCGTAGATTGTTTTTGGCCAGCAGCAACAGATCCTCAAGATGCGATAGCGGGTGATTGACGCCGTTAGCCTTAGGTTCGCAAACGCGGGTTCCCGCGCCTTTACGCCGTGATATCAGACCTTGCTCTGTTAATTCCCTTAACGCCTCACGCATGGTGTGGCGGCTGACCTGCCATGTTTCGCACAGTTCCATTTCCGTAGGAAACAGCGAACCGGGGGCAAAAGTTCCCACCGCAATTTGCTGCGCCAGTTCACGTGCTATTCGCTTGTACAGAGATTCTTTCATCGCAGTTTCATCAAAATATTAGTGATCTTTATCACGAAAATTTGTACGGACTATTCCCTACATTTCTTATGAATACTATAAATGTCCGTACATTTAAATGTACGGACATTTGTTTATGTCTGGACATTGTGGCGGCATTTGAATATCCAACAAACTGCCGTAAACACGCATCTTATCATTATCAGATTTTCCAGGGGGATTTATGGCTTCGAATGTACTTGATTCTGTTCTGTTCAGGGATTCTTTCGGCACACCGGCGATGCGCGCGGTGTTTGACGATCGCGAGCTGGTGCGCAAATACGTGGAAGTGGAAGTGGCACTAGCCAAAGCCCAGGCACGCTGCGGTGTGATACCCGAGGCTGCGGCGCAGGAAATCGCAGAAAAATGTAATGCTGACACGCTCGATTTTGATTTATTGCGCCATGAAACCGAAATTGTGGGTTATCCGATCCTACCGCTGGTGCACCAGATTTCTAAACAGGCTGGCGAGTCCGGTGGCTATGTGCACTGGGGGGCAACCACTCAGGACATTATGGACACCGCAGTGGTCCTGCAAATTCGTGATGCTTTTGCGCTCATTGAATCCGATATGGACAAACTCCGTGCAACGCTGGCCGATCTTTCACGCCGCTATCGTGATACGCCGATGGCCGGGCGAACCCATTTACAACAGGCTTTGCCCGTGACCTTTGGTTACAAAACGGCCATCTGGCTGGATATGTTTGAACGCCACGCGGAACGTCTTACTCAGGCGCGTCCTCGTGTATTGGTCGGCGAATTTGCGGGTGCAGCCGGTACGCTGGCATCACTGGGGGATAAAGGCCTCGCGGTACAAAAAGCGATGATGGAAGAGCTTGGGCTAAATGTCCCAACCTCCACCTGGCACGTCGCGCGTGATGGTTTTGCCGAAGCGGTGAACCTGTTAGCGGTGATTACCGGGTCGCTGGGCAAGATTGCCTACGACGTAATGCTGCTGGCAGCAAACGAGTTTGGCGAACTGTATGAGCCGTTTGTTAAAGGGCGTGGCGCCAGCAGTACCATGCCGCAGAAACGTAACCCTATTTCCAGTGAGCTGATGCTGGCCTGTGCCAAAGGCGTTCGCCAACAGGCAGGGTTGATGCTTGATGCGATGGTGCAAGATCTGGAGCGAGCAACCGGGCCGTGGCATGCCG
Organism: Citrobacter sp. A316; assembly: GCF_002042945.1. Taxonomy (NCBI): domain Bacteria; kingdom Pseudomonadati; phylum Pseudomonadota; class Gammaproteobacteria; order Enterobacterales; family Enterobacteriaceae; genus Citrobacter; species Citrobacter sp. A316. Next base: position 144,707 of record NZ_MVFZ01000001.1, on the reverse strand, counting down.
AATGGATTGCTATCCCGGAAAGTTTCGTGCTCAGTGCGGGGGCATTGCATCAGGCCAACTTTATGCTGGCGGGGCTGGTGGTCGATGAAGAGGCAATGAAACGTAACCTCGGCATGACTAACGGATTGATTGTTGCTGAAGCGGTCATGATGGGGTTGGCTCCGTATATTGGTCGTCAGGATGCACATGACGTGGTGTATGACGCATGCCGTATCGTCAACGAACAAGGTGGACGATTGGCTGATGTGCTGAATGCGATGCCATCCGTCTCTGAACGACTGGACCCACAGTTGATTGAAAAACTGACCGATCCGGCAAATTACCTTGGAATGGCACCGGCGATGGTGGATCAGGTATTAGCAAGATACATGTCGCAGAAATGAATGCTCTCGGGCTAACGGAATAAGGATATTTTTATGTCAACGAATTCTGTCACGGGAAAATCCATTCTGTCGTTCCTGATACCGCTGGCGATAGGCGCGATCATTTGGTTTTATCCCGTTCCTGATGGTCTGACGCCTCAGGCCTGGCATATGTTCGCGATATTTGCCGCGACCATTGCCGCCATTCTTACTCAGCCGCTCCCTTCGGGGGCGGTGATGTTAATTGCACTTTGCGTGGTTATTTTCACCAAAACGTTGCCAGAGGCAAAGGCGCTGTCAGGGTTTGCGTCCGGTACGGTATGGCTCATTTTCTGTGCCTACGTCTTGTCTCTGGGGTTTGTGACGTCAGGACTGGGGAAACGTATCGCGTATAAAATGTTATCGCTCTTTGGCGGCAGCAGCCTGGGTATTGCTTACTCACTGGGGGTTTCCGATCTGATTATGGCCCCGGCAATGCCGTCAGTAACTGCACGGTCCGGGGGCATAATTTTTCCCATCACGCGTTCCATCAATGATGTATTGGGTTCCGCTCCAGGGGTTACTGGCAAGCGCATTGGCGATTTCTTAACCATGGTGTGCTTCCAGTTTACGCCGATTACCGGGGCGATTTTCCTCACCGGGATGGCGGCGAATCCGCTGGTAGCGAGCCTGGCGAAATCGTCATTGGGCATGGAGATAACCTGGGGCGGATGGTTTATTTCCGCAGTGGTCCCTGCGATGGTTTGTTTCTGTCTGATGCCGCTACTGGTCTATAAATTATTGGATCCTGAGCTTAAGCGTACACCAGAGGCAAAAGCGATGGGTAAGAAGGCGCTCGGTGAGCTCGGTTCGATGAGCAGCAACGAGAAAAAAGTCGCGTTTGGTTTTGTGCTGGCGCTGGTTGGCTGGGGCACCAGTTTGATTACTGGATTGTCTGCCACATCTGTCGGACTTGGGCTGGCTGCTTATCTGTTTGCCTCGGGTGCCGTTAGCTGGAAAAGCCTGCTTAATGACCATGCGGCCTGGGATACGGTTATCTGGTTTAGCGTCATTATTAGTCTGGCGACCGGACTTGCCGATCTGGGCTTTATTAAATGGATGACAATAAAGTTAGGCAGCGGAATTCAGGGTTTTGGTGCGATCGAGTCCTTTATTGTGCTGGGGATCCTTTACATTTACGTCCACTATCTCTTTGCTACGGCTACCGGACACGTAGCTGCGCTGTATGCTCCTTTCGCGGCCACGGCGATCGCTGCGGGTGCGCCGCCGATGATGGTCGCTATTTGCTTCGGCATCTTTAGTAACCTGATGTGGGGGAATACCGAGTATGGCGGCGGACCTGGTCCTATTTATTTTGCCCAGGGATATTTTGAACGACCGCGCTTTTACAAAATTAACCTCTGTGTGGTAACGGCAAATGTGATCATCATTTTTGCCGTGGGCATGCTGTGGTGGAAGCTGCTGGGATACTATTAACCGACACGTTTATTCGGCCTGCAATGCACCTGACTGTAGGCCGGATAGGGTGTAAGCAGCCATCCGGCAATTTAAGCCAGAGCTGCGAAGCGCTTTCCAGAATGGGGGAAAAAGGTACATCCAACGCCTGAAATGTGCCACAATAGTGGCTGTTTATACAGTATTTCAGGTTTTCTCATGGCACTTACGGCTGCGCTAAAAGCGCAAATCGCCGCCTGGTACAAGGCGCTTCAGGAACAGATCCCCGACTTTATCCCCCGTGCGCCGCAGCGGCAGATGATTGCTGACGTCGCGAAAACGCTTTCCGGGGAAGAAGGGCGGCATCTGGCGATTGAAGCACCGACCGGGGTGGGGAAAACCCTGTCGTATCTGATTCCCGGTATTGCCATTGCGCGTGAAGAGCAAAAAACGCTGGTGGTCAGTACTGCCAACGTCGCTTTGCAGGACCAGATCTACAGCAAAGATTTACCGCTGCTGCGCAAAATTATCCCCGACCTGCGTTTCACTGCCGCGTTTGGTCGCGGACGCTATGTCTGCCCGCGTAACTTAGCGGCGCTGGCCAGCACCGAACCTAATCAGCAGGATCTGCTGGCTTTTCTCGAGGATGATCTGACGCCCAACAACCAGGAAGAACAAAAGCGCTGCGCAAGGTTAAAAGGCGATCTCGACAGCTACAAGTGGGACGGGCTGCGCGATCACACCGATATCGCCATTGACGACGGACTCTGGCAGCGTCTGAGCACCGATAAAGCCAGCTGTCTGAATCGCAACTGTCACTACTATCGTGAATGCCCTTTTTTTGTCGCCCGCCGGGAGATTCAGGAAGCTGAAGTGGTAGTAGCCAACCACGCGCTGGTGATGGCAGCCATGGAAAGCGAAGCCGTTTTGCCGGAGCCGAAAAATCTGCTGTTGGTGCTTGATGAAGGCCACCATTTGCCGGATGTCGCGCGCGATGCGCTGGAGATGAGCGCGGAAATCAGCGCCCCCTGGTATCGACTGCAGTTGGATCTATTTTGCAAATTAGTGGCTACCTGTCTGGAGCAGTTTCGGCCAAAAACTACGCCGCCGCTGGCGAATGCCGAGCGTCTGAACGGTCACTGTGAGGAATTGTATGAGCTGATTTCATCGCTCAATAACATTCTTAATCTGTACATGCCCGCTACCCAGGAGGCGGAGCACCGCTTCGCGATGGGCGAATTGCCTGCGGAAGTGATGGAGATTTGTCAGCGTCTGGCGAAGCTAACAGAAATGCTGCGCGGTCTGGCGGAACAGTTCCTCAACGATCTCAGTGAAAAAACCGGCACTCACGATATTGTGCGTCTGCATCGGGTTATTTTGCAGATGAACCGGGCGCTGGGCATGTTTGAGGCGCAAAGCAAACTGTGGCGGCTGGCATCGCTCGCGCAGTCGTCAGGCGCGCCGGTGAGTAAATGGGCAACGCGCGAGGTGCGTGACGGGCAGATCCACGTCTGGTTCCACTGCGTGGGGATCCGCGTGAGCGATCAGCTCGAACGACTGCTGTGGCGTAGCGTCCCGCATATTATTGTCACTTCCGCAACGCTGCGCTCACTCAACAGCTTCTCGCGTTTGCAGGAGATGAGCGGTCTGAAGGAAAAAGCAGGAGACCGGTTTGTCGCGCTGGATTCACCGTTTAATCACGTTGAACAGGGCAAAATCGTCATTCCGCAGATGCGCTACGAACCGTTAATTGATAACGAAGAGCAGCATATTGCGGAAATGGCCGCCTATTTCCGCGAACAGCTGGAAAGTAAAAAGCATCAGGGCATGCTGGTACTCTTTGCCAGCGGTCGGGCGATGCAGCGTTTTCTTGAGCACGTTACCGATCTGCGCCTGCTGTTGCTGGTACAGGGCGATCAGCCGCGCTATCGTCTGGTGGAGTTGCACCGTAAGCGGGTGACTAACGGCGAGCGCAGCGTGCTGGTTGGGCTGCAATCTTTTGCTGAAGGTCTGGACTTGAAAGGCGACCTGTTGACCCAGGTGCATATTCACAAAATTGCTTTTCCGCCTATCGACAGCCCGGTGGTGATCACCGAGGGCGAATGGTTGAAAAGCCTGAACCGCTACCCCTTTGAGGTGCAAAGCCTGCCCGCGGCGTCGTTTAATTTGATCCAGCAGGTTGGGCGACTCATCCGTAGCCATGGCTGCTGGGGAGAAGTGGTTATTTATGACAAGCGTTTATTGACCAAAAGCTATGGCAAGCGTTTACTGAACGCGTTACCCATATTTCCGATAGAGCAACCTGCTGTGCCAGACGTTATAGTAAAACCAAAAGAAAAAGCGAAACCCACGCGCCGTCGTCGGCGTTAACGATGCGAGCAACAGGCAAGGAGTTATCGATGGATTACCGCAAAATCATTAAAGAGATTGGGCGAGGAAAAAATCACGCGCGTGACCTGGACAGGGATACTGCTCGCGGACTGTATACCCATATGATGAACGGCGACGTACCTGACCTTGAGATGGGCGGGGTACTGATTGCGCTACGTATCAAGGGCGAAGGCGAAGCGGAGATGCTGGGCTTTTACGAAGCGATGCAAAACCACACCATTCGTCTGACTCCGCCGGTAGCCAAACCTATGCCGATTGTCATTCCCAGCTACAATGGCGCGCGTAAGCAGGCGAATTTGACTCCGCTGCTGGCGATTTTACTGCATAAACTCGGCTTTCCGGTGGTGGTGCACGGCGTCAGCGAGGATCCAAACCGTGTGCTGACAGAAACCATTTTCGAACTGATGGGGATTACGCCAACGCTACATGCCGGGCAGGCTCAGGCAAAGCTGGATGGTCATGAGCCGGTGTTCATCCCGGTGAGCGCACTGTGTCCTCCGCTGGAGAAACAGCTGGCGATGCGCTGGCGTATGGGCGTGCGTAACAGTGCGCATACGCTGGCTAAATTAGCCACGCCGTTTGGCGAAGATGCCGCGCTGCGTCTTTCCAGCGTGTCCCACCCGGAATACGTCTCGCGCGTGGCGAAGTTCTTCGGCGATATCGGTGGGCGTGGCCTGTTGATGCATGGTACCGAGGGCGAAGTGTATGCCAACCCGCAGCGCTGCCCGCAGATAAGCCTGATAGATTCATCCGGTGTGCGAGTGCTACAGGACCGACAGAGTGAGATGCCTGACGAGCCGGTACCGCTACCGGTAGCAAAAGATCCGGAAACCACCGCGCGCTGGATTGAGCGTTGTCTGGCTGGCAGTGAGCCGGTTCCGGCATCGTTGAAAATTCAGATGGCCTGCTGCCTGGTGGCAACCGGTGAATCCGTCTCACTGGCTGAAGGACTTGCCCGCGTCGAGCAAAGTTTCTAAACCATTTGTTATCCCGACGGGCCTGTTGCCTGGCCTGTCGGTTCATTCTTTTCGGCAATGTGAAATTTCTGCACGTTTATTGACCTCCAGAGCGCCGTGGCGCAGCATAGTTTGTTGAAAAATAAGAAACACAACAAACATGCGACACAACAGGAGATAACAATGAACAGTGGACATCGCTTCCATGTGCCAACGCTGCACGCCTTTATCCAGGCCGTTTTTCATCAGATGGGAAGCAATGATCAGGAGGCGCGGCTGGTGGCCGACCATCTGATAGCCTCTAACCTCGCCGGTCACGACTCCCATGGTATCGGTATGATCCCAAGCTATATTCGCTCATTCTCGCAGGGGCATCTGCAGATCAACCGTCATGCCAAAGTGGTAAAAGATGCGGGGGCGGTGATTACGCTTGACGGAGACTGTGCGTTTGGTCAGGTGGCGGCGCACGAGGCAATCACGCTTGGAATCGAAAAAGCGCGTCAGTACGGAATCGCTGCCGTGGCATTACATAATTCGCACCATATCGGACGCATTGGCTACTGGGCGGAGCAATGTGCGGGGGCGGGTTTTGTTTCGGTGCATTTTGTGAATGTGGTAGGGATCCCGATGGTCGCACCGTTTCATGGCCGCGATAGCCGTTTTGGCACCAATCCCTTATGTGTCGTATTCCCGCGTAAAAATACCTTCCCACTGTTGCTGGATTATGCAACCAGCGCTATCGCGTTTGGCAAAACCAGGGTGGCATGGCACAAGGGTGAGCCGGTGGCTCCGGGATGCTTGATCGATGCCGAGGGGGCTCCCACAACCGATCCTGCGGTAATGCAGGTTTCTCCGCTGGGGTCGTTGCTGACCTTTGCCGAGCACAAGGGGTATGCGCTGGCGGCGATGTGCGAAATTATGGGCGGTGCGCTTTCTGGCGGTAAAACCACACATGAAGAGAGCCTGCAGACCAGCGCGGACGCCATCATTAACTGTATGACCACCATTATTCTGAATCCGGAATTGTTCGGCGCGCCGGACTGCGACAATCAGGTTGCGGCATTTGCTGAATGGGTGAAAGCATCTCCGCATGCTGAAGAGGCTCCAATCCTGTTGCCAGGGGAGTGGGAAGTCAATACGCGTGAGGAACGGCTGGAACACGGTATTCCGCTGGACGCCGGAAGCTGGCAGGCTATTTGTGACGCGGCACTGCAAATTGGGATGCCAGAGGCCGTGTTGCGGGAATTTTGCCAGCGGCTGGAATAATAGGCAAAAAAAAGCCCGTCCAGTGGCGGACGGGCAAACAAAGGGTAACAAACAGGGTCAATGAGGGTTGGAGCATTGGGTCGTACAGGTAATCTTTCGGTTATTTATAGATAACCGCGGTGCCGCTCATTTTGTCTTTACCGACAGCGGAAGTGATGCTGTAACCAGATGCACCGGCAGCAGCCGCTTTCTCAGCCAGTTTTGCTTCCAGGCCATCCAGCGTGGTGGCGCCATCAGCAGAAACCACACCAATTTTATTCATGCTTTGTGCCTGAGTGGAGGAAACCGGCTCGGCAGCGAAAACGCCAAATGACAGGGTAGACAGGGCGATAGCAGCAACAGCATATTTAATGTTTTTCATGATTAATCTCTCGCAGGTTTGTTCTGTTAGTAAGTGTTCTGTTAAGAAGACGTTGTTCCGTCGATGTGATAAGTATCACGTTTTTTTTGGCGAGAGAAAATCGAATAGAATTGACGACATCAATCAAAAAAATTGAATGACAAATAACTTATTGAATATTAATAAATTCGAGTAAGGGATTTACAGTTCTTGTCATTGCGATTTACAGAGAAGACGACAACGGCACATTTTGCTACACAGAGTGCAAAAAAGCGTGCTCGTAAAGGAAAGCGTATGCGCTGAAACTTTAGGTAAAGATGAGTCAACGTAGCTGGCTGTCTTTCGAACCTCTGCGATTATATCCTGAAAATGATGCACTATGTGAATCTTTATCCTGTTGGCAAGTGATGCACAAGCGTACGCCAGGCACGGCCTCACGTCTGGCCTGAGGGATAGGATTGCCACATTCTTCGCATTCATACAGACTTTCCCCCGTCGGTAACTCACCGCGGGCGCGGGCAACAGCATCTTCAATAGTATTGTTGATCTGTTGGTTAACTGCGTCGTCATTTGCCCATCCGGATGCCATGTGTACCTCCTGCTGATGTCTACAGACTAAGTATAGCGAAGGTGATGGCTGAAAAACGACCATGCGCCAGCAGTATCAGATTTCAGACCATTCGCGCAGCAGGTTATGGTAAAGATTGAGTAATGACAGGATCTCGCTACTCTCCCCATGACGAGCCTTTAAAGACTGAATGTTTTTATCCAGCTCAAAAAGCATGGCGCGATTTTTGTCGTCACGGACCATCGACTGTATCCACATAAAGGATGCCACGCGAACCCCACGAGTCACCGGGGTGACGCAGTGCAGGCTGCTGGAAGGATAAAGCACCAGATCGCCTGCCGGAAGCTTCACCGCATGCTGGCCGTAGGTATCATTGACCAGCAGTTCTCCTCCTTCATAATCATCCGGGTTACTCAGGAATAAGGTTGCGGAAAGGTCTGTGCGCATCCAGCCGTTTTGCGGATGGCTACGCACCGCACCGTCAACGTGAAAACCGTAGGTCTCGTTGTCCTGGTAGCGATTAAACAGCGGTGTGGAGAGCGTTTTTGGTAGTGCTGCGGCGAAGAAAAGCGCGCTGTTATTTACCGCAGTCTGTACCGCCTGTTGTAAAACGCTGTAGCGTTCACTTTGCGTATTCACCTGCTGGTTGTTTTTCACCTGCGCCCCCTGAGCGCCGGTGGTTGCGCGGCCATCAACCCAGTCGGCAGCGTCCAGTTGTTCGCGAAACCAGGCTACATCCTGCGCCGACAGAACGCCGGGAATGTGGTACATCATCAGTGTTTCTCCTGAAAGTGGGGCTGACGCCCCACGCGATGGATCAGAAATGCATATTGGCGGTGAGCAGGAAAGTTCTTGGCTCGCCCGGATGATAACGGTATCCGCTCTTGTTTATGGAGGATACATAATCGGTGTCGAACAGGTTATAGACGTTCAGCTGGAAATCGAGATTGCGATTCACGCGATAACCCAGTTTGGCGTCGGCGACCCAGTAACCTTCGGTGTAGGATGGCGTACCCACGGCTCCATCTGAACCACGATGCATACTACCCACGTAGCGAGCGCCTGCGCCAACGGAGATATCATCAGTAGCCTGATACTGGTTCCACAGGGTGAACGCATGTACCGGTGTATATGGCAGTGAAGAGGATCCATCCTGAGCAACGTTTTTGCCACTGTGGATGGTCGCGCGTTGCTGGGTGTAACCCCCAATAATCTGCCATGCGGGGGTGATGTTGCCTGCTACCGAGAGCTCGTAGCCTTCAACGCGTTTTTCCCCATACTGGGAATAGGTACCGTCGTCGTTCTGCTCAACTTCATTCTCAATATCCGTGCGGAAAATTGCGGCAGTTAACAGCAGGCGCTTATCCAGCACCTCCCATTTGGTGCCGATCTCGCTGGTTTTTGCTTTCTGCGGTTTGAAATCGGTACGGTTCGCACTGTTACCGCTGCCGCCCTGAGCAAGAGCAAAGTTGTTGCCGCCCGGCGGTTGCTGAGAAACGGCATAGTTGATGTACACGTTACCGTTATCGGTCAGGTGATACAGCGCGCCCGCTTTCCAGTTCACCAGATTGCCTGATTTAGCAGTATCCACAGTGGTGACCGGGGAACCTTTGGCCACACCTGTCGGGCACGCGACTGCGCCACGGCCGGAAGCGCCGCAAGCGGTGGCGCTGTCATATTCAGTGCGGTAATTGTCGAGGCGAATACCACCGTTCAGCTCAAACTCACGGGTAATTTGTAGCGTATCAAAAGCGTACACACCGAAGGTATCTGTTTGCCCGTTAGCGTTGGCGCCGTTACGGGATAATCCGCCGATATTCACATTGCTGTCGGGGTGATAGATATTCACCGGTGGTGGGGTGATAGGCGCCACGCCATAGTTGGTTTGTGTTTCGCGCGTCAGCTCCACGCCGGTGCTGATGTCGTGACCGATGGATCCCGTGTAGAACTTTGAGGTCAGGTTGGTCTGGTTGGTCAGGATTTTATTGCTGACATCTTTGGTATTTGCCAGGCGTGACCAGGTCCAGGTGTCGACACTGCTGGTGGGTTGAGTGATGTTAGACGCGCCGCCCATCACCGCCGTCATCAGATAATCCTGTTTAATGCGCGACCAGCGGGTGGTGTTGCGAATAGTGGTGCTGTCGTTCAGATCATGTTCAAAACGCATCGTCGCGGTATCGGTTGTCGAATCGTCGTAATCTGAGTTGGTACCGTAGAAATTGTGCGTATTTACTTTGCCTGACTGATTCAGTGCAGAAGTCCCCGCAGAAGGCGCGGAATATCCCGGCAGGCCGATGGTAGGGATGCCGCCATCCGGCGTGTTGTGCTGGGTAACATGTAGATAGTTCAGGTACAGTCGGTTCTCTGTCCCTAAGCCAAAAGCGAGAGAGGGGGCCACACCGTAACGTTCATTCTTAACGTTATCGCGACCAGCATCATGCGTTTTTTCACCCATCAGGTTTAAACGTGCGGCGGTGGTCTCGCCGATGACCTGGTTAATGTCCAGCGTACCCCGGCGGAACCAGGCGCTACCGACGCTGGCCGATGCATCGATTCCTGAGTCGGTGCGCGGCTGTTTGCTGATCATATTGATAGAGCCAGTCGGTGCGCTACGTCCATAGTCGGTGCCGGAAGGACCTTTGATCACTTCCACCTGTTCGGTATTGAAGGTGTCGCGCGTGACGCTGCCAATATCACGCACACCGTCGATATAAATACTGTTCGAGGTATCCGCACCACGCATATAAACCGCGTCACCGGTGGTGGAGTTACCGTTCTCACCGGCGAAAAATGCGCCAACGCCCGGGACGTTTTTCAGCGCATCGGTCAGATTTGTTGCGCCTTGATCCTTAATCACCTGCTCAGAAATCACCGTCATGGTGCGGGTTGTATCCGCCACCGGGCGGGAGAATTTAGGGTCAGCAGACTGTGTTGGGGCGTACAGCGAAGGTTTGGCCGCTTCAACGACCAGAGTGTCTTCTTGTTTTTTATCCTGGTCGCCCGCAGCGACAGCCTGAGCTATCGGGGACAGACCAATGCACAGACCGGCAAAAAAAGTCAGTGAGTGGAAGCTACTGGACGGCAAGTTGCGATTTTTATCCATGTTAATGAGTGACTTATTATTTTTGGAGTGGACGATTTCACTCGCGCGAAGGGACATCTCTATGGATGTTATACCCTGCAGGCCTCGCGAAAATGAATGTGTAATTGATAATGATTTTGATAAGCATTACTAATCAGTGCGACGTTTTAGCATTCATTACTTCAAAAATAAATACATTTATTTACATTGGATTCAAAATGCCAACATATCGATTACAATTTGAGCGGCAAATGAAGTGAACAGCGCACAGAAAACTGCATTCGGGATGAATGCAGTTGGGCTTAGGAAGGGGGTTACTTATAGATGGTTGCGGTGCCGTACATCTGATTTTTACCGCCCGCAGAATTAACGACAAAGCCTTTTGCCCCTTGCTCTTTCGCTTTCTCTGCCAGCTTGTCTTCCAGGTCACTCAGGTTAGAGGCGCCGGTAGCGGATACTGTTCCGGAAGCTTGTAGCTGACCGGTAGCCGGGCTGGTGTATGGCTGTGCTGCAAAGGAGGCAAATGTCATGCCGGTAAGTACGGTAGCGGCAAGTAATGTGAGGCATTTCTTCATGGTGATATCCTCTGAAAAACAACAGGTGTGCCTGATAAGTTTAGGTCGTTAGCGGATGACATTTACCGCAAAAAACTGGTGATGAACTGTCTGTTTTTTGAACAACGCGCAAAGCGTCAGACAGGCGTAAAAAATCAAATTTCCTTGTTGTGTGTGTTTACCGCGTGGCGTTATGCGGGTATCTTACGCCGCTGTTAAAAGGAGAATGCTATGTCCGCCCAGAAACCGGGATTACACCCACGCAACCGCCACAATGGCCGTTATGATCTTGCGACTTTATGCCAGGTTACGCCCGAGCTGACGCAATTTCTCACCCTCACGCCTGGCGGCGAGCAGAGTGTTGATTTCGCGAATCCGCAGGCAGTAAAGGCGCTCAATAAAGCACTGCTGGCGCATTTTTATGCGGTGAAAAACTGGGATATTCCAGACGGTTTTCTGTGTCCGCCGGTGCCTGGTCGTGCTGACTACATTCACCATTTGGCTGACCTGTTGGGTGAAACCAGTGGAACCATTCCGGCAAATGCGAGCGTGCTGGACGTGGGAGTAGGGGCAAACTGTATTTATCCGCTGATCGGCGTGCATGAGTACGGCTGGCGATTCACCGGCAGTGAGACCAGTAGCGAAGCGTTTAACAGCGCTCAGGCGATCGTCAACGCCAATCCGGGGTTAACCCGTGCTATTCGTCTGCGTCGCCAGAAAGATGCAACGGCAATCTTCGACAGCATCATTCACAAAAATGAGCAGTATGAAGCCACGTTGTGCAATCCGCCATTCCATGATTCTGCGGCTTCAGCCCGCGCCGGAAGCGAACGCAAACGCCGTAATCTGGGCCAGGACAAAGATGATGCGCTGAACTTTGGCGGACAACAGCAGGAGCTGTGGTGTGAAGGCGGCGAAGTGGCGTTCATCAAAAAAATGATTGCCGAAAGCCAGGCATTTGGCCGTCAGGTGATGTGGTTTACCACGCTGGTTTCGCGCGGTGAGAACTTGCCTCCACTGTATCACGCGTTAACGGATGCGGGTGCGGTGAAAGTGGTTAAGAAAGAGATGGCCCAGGGGCAAAAGCAGAGCCGCTTTATTGCCTGGACCTTTATGGATAACGATCAGCGTCGTCGTTTTATGGCGCGTAAACGTTAAAGCGTTGGCTCGGTTGGCGGTAGCGGTTCGCTTGCCGCCGGCGCAGGGCCATTCCCTGGTGCAGGCAACACTTGATACGTCTGTACCGGGGCGCGTATGTTGGCCAGATCGAAGTATTTCTTCACCTGGCTGTCGAGCGCGAAACGTACCGTCCACTGCTTCAGCGGCAAGGTGGTAAACGAGACCCGTAGCGTGAATGCCGTATTGGTTAATCCTACAATCCCGGCAAACGACGGCTCGCCGATAATCAGCCCGCGAATATCATCTTTTTCCATCACCGCAGCAACCGCGTCTTTCAACGCCTGATTCGCTTTATCCGCATCCTCATGACGGTCTACGTCGTAATTGGCGACGACAGATCCAATTCCACGCACAAAGTTGGCGAAGGTCGTTATCGATGACCAGGGAATGATATGGTATGCCCCGGTGTCCTGACGCACGCCCACAGAACGGATGGACATCCGTTCAACCGTACCGGTGAGTGGACCTATGGTCACCAGATCGCCGGTGTTCATGCCATTTTCAAACTGAATAAAAATCCCGGTAATAATATCTTTTACCAGCGTTTGCGAGCCGAAAGAGATAGCCAGCCCCAGCGCACCGGCCCCGGCCAGTAAGGGGGCGATATTGACGCCAATTTCCGACAGCACAATCATGATGGTGATCGTGCTGATGATTACCGCCAGAGCGTTGCGAAACAGCGTCAACAGGGTGCGTGTACGAGCGCTGGGGAGCGGACGGCCGTGAATATCGGAAGCCAGACGATTTTCAATCAGGCTGGCAAGGATCGTCCAGCCGATAGCGGAGAAGAATAAAATCAGTGCGATACGGATCAGAATATCCACCGTTTTTTCTCCTGCGCCGTAATGCAGCCAGTTCCAGAAGTCGAACAGTCCCCAGGCATTCAGGAGCAGCATCACCGCAACGCACACCGTCAGGATCCTGGCCACGCTTAACGCCGTCGACAGCCAGCCATTCAGCCGCTTTTGTAGTTCCGGATAGCTGCGCTGGGTGTGTGGCGAAAGGGTAATAGTTTTGGCTATCCAGCGGGAAAACATGCCGGAAACAAAGGCGGCAATGCCAATGATTACCAGGCTGCGCAGCGTAGCACCCATCATGAATTTCAGGCTGTTGCCTGGATCAAACAGCGAAAAGAAAAACAGCACAATGAAATAGGCGCTGGCCAGCCAGTGCCATACCAACGCAAAGGCGCGGATAAACAGGCTGAAAAAAGCTAACGATCTTTCCGCCAGATTCTGTAAATGTTGTGTTATCTCTTTCTTGTTTCTGAAAATCAGGTACAGCGCCCATAGCGTGATACACAGCATGATGATGACGTTGGCCATCGCGCCGACCTGCACGTTGACCTGATTGGAGATAATGGGAACGGCAACGATCAGTCCGTAACCAATCAGGCTGCTTAATGAACTCAAACGCCGATTCCAGTAGCGCGCACCGGCATCCTGAATATTAAACGGGCGCAGTTCGGCCACCGTAGGGCAAAATATCAGACGCAGAATGGCTTTGAAGAACTCAATCAGGGCGAAGGCATTGAGAAACAGGCTTTGCTGAAAAGCGATGGTGCGACTGCCGGCGTTCATTCTGTCGCTCAGTATCTGCCCGACAAACAATGTCAGCGCCAGCAGAAGCAAATCAATAATGAATGCGCCAACGATCATCGCCGGAAGCTGCAGCCAGTTGCTGCGTTCGCGGTTTTTGCGCCGCGCCCATTGCCCCATTTTGCGATACAGCGGCAGCGCGCACAGGCGAATCAGCCAGAAAAAACCGAACACTGACGCCGCCAGCATTAAAAAATGAGTCAGGGCATTAGTGAACGTTTGCGGGTTAAAGGTCTTGTGCGGTGCATCGGTAATATTGCGATAAAGCTGAGCAAAGCGGCTGGAGAGCGCCTCACCGTAGTGCCGGGTGACGTCCGTGACGTTTTCCAGCACCGTTTTTTCTTCCGTTAACGTGGGTGGGACAATGGTTGGCACCGGCTCGGCAGGGGGGGCAGTTGCCACTTTGCGTAACTGATCGATCAGTTCCTTCCGCGAGGTGTCATTTTCCAGCACATCAGCCAGTGCGCCGTAGGCCGCTTTCTTCTGTTCAACATCCGGCTCTTTTGCCGGGGCGGTTTGTGCGTTGGTTGACGTTGGCGTGGTGACGCCAGGTATCGTCACTGCCTGGGCCGGAAGACTCAACAGACAAACAAAGATGAACAGGATCCAGCGCATGACTCCTCCCATGAGAAAATAAATGCAAAAGGATAAGTATAGATGTCAGGGCGGGAGGGAATTGAAATGAGAGGATTCTGGTGAAAAACCTCCCTTCGGGCGAAGGGAGGTTGAGCTATCAGGAAACGTGCTGCAAGAATTCCTGTAAGCGTTGGCTGGGCGGATTTTCAATCAGGGCCTGCGGATTACCGTCTTCGGCAATACGTCCCTTATCAATGAAAATCAGGCGAGAGGCCACTTTTTCGGCAAAGCCAATTTCGTGGGTCACAATCACCATGGTCATTCCTTCTTCCGCCAGGTCCTGCATAACTTTCAGAACTTCATGGCGCAGTTCCGGGTCGAGCGCTGAGGTTGGCTCATCAAACAGCATCATTTTCGGTTTTACCGCCAGCGCACGGGCGATAGCCACACGCTGTTGTTGACCGCCGGACAGTTCGGAAGGGTAGTGATGCGCACGTTCGGCCAGACCTACTTTCGCCAGCAGCTCTTTCGCCAGTTTCTCGGCCTGCTCTTTATTCGCCCCGCGTACGCGCTGCGGTCCGAACATGACGTTTTCCAGCGCCGTCAGATGTGGGAACAGGTAGAACTGCTGAAACACCATCCCGGCTTCCTGGCGGATTAAGCGCTCGTCTACCTTCGGATCGTTTACTTTCAGACCATCGACGATCAGATCGCCGGAGGTTATCTCTTCCAGTTTGTTAATGCAGCGCAGCAGGGTAGATTTACCGGATCCTGACGGCCCGATAATCACCACTACTTCACCCTGCTGAATGTTCAGGTCAATATTGTGCAGCACCTGGGTTGGACCAAAGTGCTTAGAAACGTTTTTAAATTCAATCACAGGATTTTCATCCTTCTTTCCAGACGACGCAGAATGAAGCTCAGCACCAGCGTAATGATCAGATAGAACACCGCAACGGCGCTCCAGATTTCCAGTGCGCGGAAGTTACCGGCAATGATTTCCTGGCCCTGACGGGTCAGTTCAGCGACGCCAATGACAATAAACAGCGAGGTATCTTTAATGCTGATGATCCACTGGTTGCCCAGCGGCGGCAGCATACGACGCAGCGCGAGAGGTAAAATAACGTGGCGGATAGTCTCTGTGCGTGAAAGTCCAAGCGCCAAACCGGCTTCGCTGAACCCTTTATGGATTGAGAGCACCGCACCGCGGGTGATTTCCGCAATATAGGCCCCGGAGTTGATCATGATGGTGACAACGGCGGCGCTAAAGGGGTCAATACGTAAATCGTTAAATGCCATTGGCAGAGCGAAGTAAATAAACATTACCTGCACAACGATTGGCGTACCGCGAATGACTTCGATAAACACCAGCGCTACGTGGTTGGCGATCCAACCGCCGAAAGTGCGCGCAAACCCTGCTGCAAGTCCGATTATCAGACCGCCAGCCAGACCGAGGACCGAGATCCACAGGGTCATTTTGGCGCCTTCAATCAAAAGCGGGATGGCGGGCCAGATGGCACTCCAGTCAAACTGCATATGTCGTTCCTGTTACCGTGGTGTAAATATTCAAATGCCCGTTTTGCCGGATGTGCTGTGCTTACCCAGCCTACAGGTCTCAAAAATCCAGGCGTTGGCCCGGTAAGCATCACGCCACCGGGCAACGCTACCGGTTATTATTTAGGTTCAGTACCGAACCATTTTTTGTAGATTTCGTTGTAAGTACCGTTCTCTTTCAGCGTTTTCAGCGCGCCGTTCACTTTCTCACGCAGGTCGTCGCTGCCTTTCGGGAAGGCGATACCGTACTGCTGGGCTTCCAGCGATTCGCCTACAGCTTTGAACTGACCATTGCCAGCTGTTTTGATGAAGTAAAGAATGTTTGGTGTGTCGTGCAGCACGGCGTCTGCGCGGTTGGTGCCCAGTTCCATATATGCGTTATCGATGTTCGGGAACTGGCGCAGATCTTTGGTTTTGATATTCGCTTTCGCGTAATCAACGGAACCGGTGCCGCTCTTAACCGCAACGACTTTACCATCCAGGTCTTTCACACTTTTCACGTCGTTGTTATTTGCTTTGACCATCACTAACAGACCACTTTTATAGTAGCCGTCAGAGAAGTCGATCGCTTTTTTACGCTCGTCGGTGATGGTGATACCCGCTAGAGCCAGGTCGATATTTTTGGTTTGCAGAGCCGGGATGATGCCGCTGAAATCCATTGGTTTCAGTTCATAATCCAGTTTCAGTTCTTTGGCCACGGCAGCCCACAGATCCACATCAAAACCAACGTATTTGTCACCCTGTTTGAATTCAAACGGTACAAACGCGGTGTCGGTTGCGACAACCAGTTTCTTGTCTGCGGCATTGGAGGACACCGCAAAAGCCAGGGTAAGTGCAGCCAGTGAAACTTTTAATACAGACTTCATAGGATTTCCTTTTATATCCACGGGGCGATCCCCTGCGAGAACATATGGCTTAATGAAAAAATCGTGCCAATTTTGCAACTCATTGTTTTAACAAGAGGGTGTCTCGTTTCTCTGCACAATAAGTAGGGCAAAGCGAGTAATCTGCACTGTTTTGGGGCACTCATTTGGTGCGAACCAGACGCGGTGCAAACGGTATGACTATTTAGCGTAAAAATTGTTGATAAAACAATCTTTCGTTAACGATTGTGTGAGGTGATTATTACAAATAATTTACTTTGGAGTGACGAATGATCAATGTTATGCACCATAGATGTGCAAAACCCCCGCCGGAGCGAGGGTTATATAGGTAATTCTTATGTCTGCTGTTACTCAATGTTGGCTTCGATAAACCACAGGAATTTATCGAGGTCGCGAGACGCTGCGGTAAAGATATCCGCGGTATCTTCGTCTTTTGCTTCGCTAATAGCTTTACGCACGCTGTTTGCAACTACGGCATAACGTTCGGCCAGCTCTTTTAAGTGGTCCTGTACGCTATGGATATCCAGCGGGTAACTTTTCAGAGGCGTTTTGCTATTAATAACCTGAGTTGTGCCCAGTGCCACACCGCCCAACTGTACGGCGCGTTCAGCCATGGTGTCGAGGTGATCGGTCAGAGCTGTACGGAAGCCATCCAGCATTTCATGTACCGCAATGAAGTTTGCGCCGCGCATGTTCCAGTGAGCCTGTTTGGTGATCAATGACAGGTCAATGAACTGGATTACTTGCTGATTCAGCAGTTCTACGGTCGCTTTCTTTTCGCTATCAGACACATCGTTGCGGGTATAAAGGAGGGCGGATGCTTTTGTTTTTACCAGTTTCGCGGTACTCATATTTTCATATCCTCTTGATATTTATGTCCCAACTCTTCAACGGAATTAAGTATAGCGCTAAATTTTGATTTTTGTTTCCGGTGTTGCCTATCACTTTAATAGCGAAGAAGAGGGTGAATATAAAATATCGTATAAAATCAATGTAATGAGTGTTTTGTTACTTGCGTGGTGTTATTTTTATGTTAATTTTGAGATTAAATGAAATATGCGGATGAGAAAATTATATTTATTAGAATTATTATCACGCAGGTTTACAGTTGGATATTCTGCATGATTATGCAAACCATGCAGAATATTACGTGGTTAATTCACGTCGACTTGTTTTATTTGTGGTTCTTTACGAATAGTGAGCGTAGAGCCCATTGATGCGACGATAATGGCGCCCAGAGCGAGCGTCTGGATAAGCGTCAGCGTTTCACCGAGGAAGATCATTCCAGAAACCGCTGCCAGCGCGGGTTCCATGCTCATCAATGTACCGAAAGTACGCGTAGGCAGGCGCGTCAACGCAATCATTTCCAGTGAATAGGGAAGCGCAGTTGAGAGGACTGCAATGGCCAGGCCTAATGGCAGAATGGACCAGTGCCACAGGGCATCTCCGGCCTGGAGTGCGCCGATGGGTACAAATACCAGTGCTGCAATGAATGACCCTACCGCGACGGTTGCCGGACCGTGTTCCGCCCCGGCTCGCTGCCCGGTAAGAATATAGATGGCCCAGCAGGCGCCAGCCCCCAGCGCCAGCGCTGCGCCGGTTAAATCCACGTGAGAAACGTCCTGACCTAACGGCAGCAGGAACCAAAGCCCGAGTACTGCCAACGCAACCCAAATGAAATCCACCGGGCGTCGGGATGAAAACAGCGCTACCGCGAGCGGGCCGGTAAATTCCAGCGCCACGGCGATTCCCAGTGGGACGGTTTGGATAGACAGGTAGAAAAGGTAGTTCATCCCGCCCAGAGACAGGCCATAAAACAGTAGCGGCAGGCGTTGTTCTTTGGCGAACCGTAAACGCCAGGGCTTAAAGAAAGCGATAAGAATGAGCGTGCCCAGCGCAAGGCGCAGCGCGGTAACGCCCGGCGCACCGACGAGTGGGAACAAAGATTTTGCCAGTGATGCTCCGCTTTGAATGGAGGACATAGCAATAAGCAAAACCAAAATAGGCAACCAGACTGGCGCTTTACGTGACAACCCCGGCATCCTTTCTCCTGTCAAATGATGATTACACGTCTCCATCTGTGCCACGCTTCAGCATTGTTACGACGCAGATGACCTTATGTATAGAAAAGTAAAACAGCGAGTGTAATGGAATTACGCTCAACTGGTTGAGTATTCGTTGAAAAAAAAATTGCTCAGTTCCGTACAATGGCATGAAAATGATGGATTAATAATCTGTGTGATTAGGAATGTTCTGGATGAATGTGCCATATTGTGCGCGCAATAATGGTATTTTCAGTTGAAAAAGTGATGTTAATTGAAAGAGATAGCGGGTTTTTGAAACGTTCTGTTACATGAAAGACCCCGTTAGACATCGCGAATCGCAAAGAGTTTCCCATCAATTTTTGGTATATTTAAAACTTAAGATTTACTTGAAGCACATTTGAGGTGGTTATGAAAAAAATTGCATGTCTTTCAGCACTGGCCGCTGTTCTGGCTTTCTCCGCAGGTACTGCTGTAGCTGCTACTTCTACCGTTACCGGTGGTTACGCTCAGAGCGATGCTCAGGGCGCAGCGAACAAAATGAACGGTTTCAACCTGAAGTATCGTTACGAGCAGGACAACAACCCGCTGGGTGTTATCGGTTCCTTCACTTACACTGAAAAAGATCGTACCGATGCTTCTGGCGACTACAACAAAACCCAGTACTACGGCATCACTGCTGGTCCGGCTTACCGTCTGAATGACTGGGCAAGCATCTACGGCGTAGTGGGTGTTGGTTACGGTAAATTCCAGAACGCAGCATCCCCGGCTGACAACCACACCACCAGCGACTACGGTTTCTCTTACGGTGCTGGTCTGCAGTTCAACCCGATCGAAAACGTTGCTCTGGACTTCTCCTACGAGCAGAGCCGTATTCGTAGCGTTGACGTTGGCACCTGGATCGCTGGCGTGGGTTACCGCTTCTAATCACTTCGGTGATATGAAAAATCCGCCTATTGGGGCGGATTTTTTTTGCCTGTAATCCCGGAAGGAAGTTCGTCGAGATCGGATAAGACACAGTGCGTCTTATCCGGTTTACAAGAGTATTATTTGGTTGAGAAAATATCGGTACCCAGATGGTTGTAGTCCACCTTCTGCAGTTTGAAGTTGGTGATGTACACCGGCCCGGCCTTTTTCTCTGAGATAAAGCGGTAGCTGTTGGTGATTTCTTTTGCGCTGATCCCTGTCCACTGCGAGAAAAAGCTGAGGAAATCATTGGCGGAGCGACGGGCTTTAATCACCCGATGCGCTTTATCATCACTCGACAGCACCATGAAAGGCACCTGGAAATTCTGCTGAAACTGATCGTCATGCGCCAGGTACTGCACCTCTTTTCCCCGCTCTTTAAACGCGAGTCCATGATCGGAGAAATAGACCATAGAGAAGCTGGTACCGCTGTTACGTAACTGCTCGTAAAGCTGGCGCAGCAGGTCATCCGTCTGCGTCATGGTGTACAGATAGCAAGATGTCTCTTTTGACTGGACGAAAGTCTCGTATTTACCCTGCGTTCGGTCACAGGCCTGCGGATGCGAGCCCATTAAATGCAGTACGATGAGCTGTGGCTGAGTGCGCTCGGTTGCCAGCACCTGGGCAGTCATCTTCAACAGCGCTTCGTCACGGGTATTTTTATCCGCTTCGAAGTCACCGCTTTTGAGGAACTGAACTTCATCAGCTCGCTTCGCAATACTGGCGATGGCCGTATCGTATTCACCAATCTGTCCCTGATTGGAAAACCACCATGTCTGGAAACCTGCACGGTTAGCCAGGGTGACAAAGTTATCCTGGAACTGGGGTTTATTATCCACCACCCGATTAAGCGTTAAGCCAAGCGATTTTTGCGTTGAACCGCTGGCGGCAATGTAATCCGCGAAGAAATAACCGTTAACGGAACTGGCAAACGGGGTGTTATCCCAGTGACCGCCAAACGCGCCTAACGCATCGCGGCGTGCGCTTTCGCCGATCACCACGACATAGGTGTGATACTTCGGTTTAACGGCGGTTACCGTCCAGCTGTCTTTCACGCTCGACAGTTTCGCCATACGCTCTTGTTCGTCGAGCACTTCGTTGTTATTGACGATAACGTCCTTGGCAAAGCGGAAAACCGGATAGCCAGTATCTTTCAGCTTGAACACGCCGCCCCAGGCCAGGTTTTGTACCGGGGTAACAAAGAATGCGACAACGCTAAACAGCAAACAAATGCTGTCGAATTTATTCCAGTTTCGCTGTTGTATTTCTTTTTTACGGCGTACGGCGATAACACCAAGAGCAAAAATAAATACCCCAACCAGATAACTGTACCAGGGGAAGATAGTCAGGATCTCGGTTGACTCTTCCATATTGGTTGAGTGCAGCGCCAGCAAGGTATTGAAGTTCGGTGAGCCGTAAGCCTGGCCGAACGGAAAGTACATTGCCGCAATGAGTGAGCAAATACCAATCAGCGCTTTCTGCGCGCGCGGCGCGCTACGCCACAGCAGCATCAATATACAGGTGAAAGCAACGCTATAGAGCAGGCTAAGCGGGTAGCCCAGTGCAAGGTTGATCAGCAGAGACTGTAAGAAATAGAGGCCAGTCCACGGACTAATTGCCCGGCTACGAGCAATGATTGAATCTTTGAGGGTTAAATTCATATGCCACTGTTACAAAAACGCCATGTGCTTACCCTGGCGCTAAGGGTCATTGCCTGCCTGAGAGAGCGAGAAGAGGGATAGGGTCCGCATCCGCGAGCCGCAATATACGCAGGGCTGCGAAAAGATAGAGTGTGCGCAAGAGAAGGTCAACTACTACAAAGAAATTGTTTTGCGAGGGACGTGGCAAAACTGACAAAAAGAAGGGTTATTGAGACGAAAACCACCACCGTACCCGAATGACGGTAGGAAAATGAAGCGGCGTACCGCGACGCCGCATTATTTTTCTGAAGGTTTATCCTGCTCTGGTTTGCTGTTAATCATGTCACACAGCATAGAGATCAGCATCAACCGTACTTTAAAGGGAGAGTGGCTAAACACGCGTATACACCTCTTAAATTCATTCATGTAAACCTCCTGACTTCACGATCCCATCAGTCCTTGAGGGATGTCTTTATTATATACAGATATAGCACAGGCTATATTATATAGCTATTGCTAAAACGTTAATTTTTTGTGCCTACGCAACTCTGGTTTACAATGAGCGCTCTCTAATCAGATGCCGTTAACGCGTCACAGTAACGAGGAAGCAGAATGAGTCGTCGCGCAGGAATGCCAACAACAAAAAAAGTGACGCAATTGGTGAATGTCGAAGAACACGTTGAAGGGTTTCGTCAGGTCCGGGAGGCGCATCGCCGTGAACTGATTGATGACTACGTAGAGCTGATTTCCGATCTCATTATTGAGGTGGGTGAAGCGCGCCAGGTGGATATGGCCGCGCGACTTGGGGTTTCCCAGCCGACGGTTGCCAAAATGCTTAAGCGCCTTGCTTCAGTCGGATTGATTGAAATGATCCCCTGGCGTGGGGTGTTTTTAACTGCAGAAGGTGAACGACTGGCCCAGGAGAGCCGGGAACGTCATCAGATTGTGGAAAACTTCCTGTTGATGTTAGGCATCAGCCCGGAAATTGCCCGTCGCGACGCGGAGGGGATGGAGCATCACGTCAGTAAGGAAACGCTGGAGGCTTTTAGCCGGTTTACGCAACAGCAAGGAACTGGCTCTGAATGAGTTTTCCTTTACTGCGTGCCTTACAGCGCGACCGCTTTTTCCAGTTATTAATCATCGTCGGGGTTGTACTAAGCCTGTTCACGCCATTTACGCCCCGGTCGTGGCCAGGGGCGATTGACTGGCACACGATCATTACGCTTAGCGGTCTGATGTTACTGACCAAAGGCGTGGAGCTAAGCGGTTATTTCGATGTGTTAGGGCGCAAGATGACCCGCCGCTTCAAAACAGAGCGCCAGTTGGCGATATTTATGGTGCTGGCGGCGGCGGCGTTGTTGTCGACGTTTCTGACCAACGACGTTGCGTTGTTTATTGTTGTTCCGCTAACCATCACCCTGAAAAAATTATGTGCCATTCCGGTGAATCGCCTGATTATCTTTGAGGCGCTGGCGGTAAACGCCGGATCGTTGCTCACGCCAATAGGCAATCCACAAAACATTCTGATGTGGGGACGCTCAGGCTTATCGTTTACCGCGTTTACCTGGCAAATGGCGCCGCTTGCGGGGGCCATGATGCTGACGCTGGTGGTGCTGTGCTGGTTCAGTTTCCCGCATAAAGCGTTGCACTATCATACCGGTACGCGCGCGCCTGACTGGCAACCGCGCCTGGTATGGAGCTGTCTGGCGTTGTATATCATTTTCCTGGCGGCGCTGGAGTTAAAGCAAGAGCTGTGGGGCCTGGCGATTGTGGCGGCAGGTTTCATGGTGCTGGCTCGCCGCGTGATCCTCAGCGTGGACTGGACGTTGCTGTTGGTGTTTATGGCGATGTTCATTGATGTGCATTTGCTGACGCAGCTCCCGGCCTTGCAGGGGATTACCCACCAGATTGGCACGCTCTCAGCGCCGGGGCTTTGGTTAACCGCCATTGGCTTGTCGCAGTTTATCAGTAATGTGCCCAGTACGATTTTACTGCTGAACTACGTCCCGCCAACGCTGCTGTTAGCCTGGGCGGTCAATGTGGGCGGCTTTGGTCTGTTGCCGGGATCGCTGGCGAATCTCATTGCGTTACGGATGGCAAACGATCGACGGATCTGGTGGCGTTTTCATTGGTATTCGGTACCGATGCTGATATGGGCGGCGCTGGTGGGGTATGGTTTGTTGTTATTAATGTAATAGCGGCATTGAGGCAATAAAAAAGGCGGATGAATCATCCGCCTTTTTCGTTTTAGGTATGTGCTTAGTTCAGACGAACCGGCATACCTGAACGGTTCTGTACCGCCTGCTCAACGACGGCCTGATCGACATCAGACTGGCCGGTGATGCTGGTAATGCTCTTGTTCAGGGTAATCGGTACGATTTCTCCGCCTTCGAACTGTGCTTCAGTCGTAGACAGCGGGTTATGTACTTCGATGTAACGGCTGCCGTCTGGTTCGGTAGTGGCTTTTACCGGCTCATCAATAAACTGTACACGGGTGCCGACCGGCACATTTTCAAACAGGAATTTGATGTCGTCGTTACGCAGACGCACGCAACCGTGGCTGACACGTAAGCCAACGCCGAAGTTAGCATTGGTGCCATGGATTGCGTACAGGCGGCCGATATACAGCGCGTACAGTCCCATCGGGTTATCCGGACCCGCCGGAACAACGGCTGGCAGCGGCTCGCCTGCAGCGCGGTATTCCGCGTGCATTTTCGCCGTCGGTGTCCAGGTTGGGCCCGCTTTTTTACGTTCTACTTTGGTGGTCCAGTTGATTGGCGTGTCTTTGCCCAACTGGCCGATACCGATCGGCAGAACAATTACGGTGTTGGTGCCTTTCGGGTAGTAGTACAGGCGCATTTCAGCGCTGTTGATAACAATACCTTCATGCACGGTATCCGGCAGGATCAACTGCTGAGGAATGTTCAGCACGGTGCCGCCTTTCGGCAGGAAGGTATCCACGCCCGGGTTGGCTTCCAGCATGTTAGACAGACCCATCTGATACTCTGCCGCATAATACTCCAGCGGTTGGGTGTTGCCTTCAGGAATAGTAATGACCTGGTTTTGGCCAATCAAACGGCTACCATCAGTCGGCAGCGGGTACGTGACGGCTGAAGCGGTATTACAAAAACCAACTATTGCGAGTGCCGCCGCGAAAAGCGTTGTTAATTTCATATTCATATTCATGTATGCGAGATTCAGTGCCAGGCAGGCTAGTGGGTTGAGATTTATGTAGTGTTGGGCACGCATTATATGTGCAATCTGAGCAACAAGGAATTCGGATGTGTACTAAATCACATTTTTTTCCTTTTGGTTTCACTTTTACCCTTCCGCATGAAGACGCGATCTTCTTGCAGACTTATGGCATAATAAGCGGTTTGTCACATATTTCTTTCTCTTTCAGGATACGCCAGTGTTAGTTTCCAGCAACGTCACCATGCAGTTCGGCAGTAAGCCGCTGTTTGAAAATATTTCCGTCAAATTTGGCGGCGGCAACCGTTACGGCCTGATTGGCGCGAACGGTAGCGGTAAATCCACTTTTATGAAAATTCTCGGCGGCGACCTCGAACCGACGCTGGGTAACGTTTCCCTCGATCCTAACGAGCGCATTGGTAAGCTGCGCCAGGATCAGTTCGCCTTTGAAGAGTTCACCGTGCTTGACACGGTGATCATGGGTCACGCTGAACTGTGGGAAGTGAAGCAGGAGCGCGATCGCATTTACGCTCTGGCTGAGATGAGCGAAGAAGACGGCTATAAAGTGGCTGACCTCGAAGTTCAGTATGGCGAAATGGACGGTTATTCTGCGGAAGCGCGTGCGGGTGAACTGCTGCTGGGCGTAGGTATTCCGGTAGAACAGCATTACGGCCCGATGAGCGAAGTTGCGCCCGGCTGGAAGCTGCGTGTGCTTCTGGCGCAGGCGCTGTTCTCTAACCCGGACATTCTGCTGCTCGACGAACCAACGAACAACCTGGATATCGACACCATCCGCTGGCTGGAGCAGACGCTGAACGAGCGTGACAGCACCATGATCATCATTTCGCACGACCGTCACTTCCTGAACATGGTCTGTACGCATATGGCGGATCTGGACTACGGTGAACTGCGTGTTTATCCGGGTAACTACGACGAATACATGACGGCGGCAACCCAGGCGCGTGAACGTCTGCTGGCCGATAACGCCAAGAAGAAAGCACAGATTGCCGATCTGCAATCCTTCGTCAGCCGCTTTAGCGCCAACGCGTCTAAATCTCGACAGGCGACTTCTCGTGCGCGTCAGATTGATAAGATTAAGCTCGACGAAGTGAAAGCGTCCAGCCGTCAGAACCCGTTCATCCGCTTCGAACAGGATAAGAAACTGTTCCGTAACGCGCTGGAAGTGGAAGCGCTGGCGAAAGGTTTTGATGAAGGCCCGCTGTTTAAAAACTTCAATCTGCTGCTGGAAGTAGGGGAGAAGGTTGCCATCATTGGTGCCAACGGCGTGGGTAAATCTACCATGCTGAAAACATTGGTTGGCGACTTGCAGCCGGACAACGGTACCGTTAAGTGGTCTGAAAACGCCCAGGTCGGTTACTACGCGCAGGATCACGAATACGAGTTCGAAAACGATCTGACCGTTTTCGAATGGATGAGTCAGTGGAAGCAGGAAGGCGACGATGAGCAGGTAGTACGTAGCTTCCTTGGCCGTCTGCTGTTCAGCCAGGACGATATCAAGAAACCTGCAAAAGTGCTTTCCGGTGGTGAAAAAGGACGCATGCTGTTCGGTAAGCTGATGATGCAGAAACCGAATATCCTGGTCATGGATGAACCAACCAACCACCTGGATATGGAATCTATCGAGTCGCTGAACATGGCGCTGGAAATGTACCAGGGCACGCTGATCTTCGTTTCTCACGACCGTGAGTTCGTCAGCTCGCTGGCAACCCGCGTGATTGAAATTACGCCGGAACGTGTAATTGACTTCACCGGTAACTACGAAGATTACCTGCGTAGCAAAGGCGTCGAATAAGTCTCCCGTCCTTCTCGTGTTACAGGTGTGATGGTTGCACCTGTAACACGAGATACTTAGGGATAAGGGTATATAAAATCAAACAATCCCCAGCGCGCGTTTACCGTGGATATTCAAATCCTCCAGCGTGAAGCGTCCTTCCCAGTTAGTTTCGTAATCCTCCCGCGGGAAATCACCCGGCGACGCGCCTTTTTCCAGTGCGGCCTTCACTTTGTGGGCGTAAGCCAGATTCTTTTCGCACATTGGGGCGGCAGGGATGTACATCACGTTACCCCAGCCCTGCTGATTTTCCACCGGTGCGACGGAGTGGATCACATCACAGTGCCACCAGACGGAGTCTCCGGCGTCCAGTTGTGGAATGCTGGTTAACGCTTCAATCAGCAGCGGATGCCATTGTGCGGAAATTGGCAGCACTCGGCCAGGCGCTACGCCGCAAAGTTCATCTTCCGGCACATCGTCAAGCAATGGGCGTAACAGCACATACGCCATCGCTTCAGGAATTGGGACTACGTGCAACAATCCCTGACCTGGCAGCATATCGGACAGTGCAGTCCAGCCCTGGAAGGTACGGAATACCGAACATTTGGTGGTGTTATCCACCGTGTACTCTTCTACTTCAGTGCGATGTGCCGCCTGCCACGGATCGTAATCTTCCAGCTTGCCATTGAAAACATGGGCAAAGACCTGCTGATATGCCGGAAGAAGCCAGCGTTCCAGCGCGCCGGAATCCGTGTGCGCGCCCAGCCCTTTGGACGTAGTTCCCGGCGGTCGACGGCGAATACGGTCAGGGTAAATAACGCTGACATCCGGGTTAAACCATTGTTTACCATCGCTTGTAAAGGTCCACAAACGATTGAGGAACGACTGGGCATTGGCCATTTCTTCACTCTGGCGGGCCTGCATCTGCGCCTGGGACCAGTAGATGGGGTAGATTTCAGGCCGTGATGCGCTCAGAGTACCGAAGAAATTATCGCCGGGTCCTTTATAGACGTCGTCAAAGTGGTTGCGGTCCAGATAGTCCAGCATTGAGCTGTCCCAGCCGAGAGCCTGTTCGCGAGGGAAATGACCTTTAATGACTGCGCATCCGCGACGCTTAATTTCTTCACGCTGCTCTGCATTTACGTGGCCCGCTTTGATATCTGCATAAGATATCACTGGCCATACAGGGGCTCCCTGCGCTTTGAGGGCGTTGATTTCCGCCACGCGGGTGGCGATAGCGTCGCTCAACTGATTGAAGATCAACTGAACATCCCCAAGCTGTGCCCGCAGTTGCTGTTTCATCTGCCGGATTGCCGCTTTGTGATCGGCGGGCAGCGTGTCGCTGGTAAAAGTAAAAGCCATATCCACCTCGCATTAACTTTCATTCGAAACTAATTTAACTTACAGATGATAATATAAGTTAAAATTTAGTTAACGCAAGTTTAAAATTTGATGGAGTGAGCAAAATAGAAAAGGAGTGAAAACCGGGATGAGGGATACCCCGGTTGGCAGGATTAGACGTTAAAGGGGGAAGTGTTATCCAGCACTGCCTGAATTACGTTCAGCGCGCCCTGATGGTTGTTGTCGTCGGTCTGAAAGCGGGCAATCGCTTTGATACTCTCTGCCGCGTTGGCCATGGCGAAAGAGTAGTGCGCCATTTTCAGCATTTCCGCGTCGTTGCCGCTATCGCCAATGGCGACTACGTTTTGCGGTGACAGGTTCCAGCGCTTAAGCAGGCGGCTGATCCCGTTGGCTTTATGTAAGCCCGGAATGATCAGATCGATAAACCCGAAGCCGCTGGTGACGGGCTTCATAATGCCATCCAGCGCAGCATGCAGGTGATCGATAACCAGTGGGATTTGTTGGTCCGGTAAATTTAGCGAGAACTTGAACAGCACATCGTCGATATCCTGATAATCCTTTACGGGCTTCAGGCGATGGTAGTGTTTTGACATCAACGCGACAAAGGACTCCGGCGCATTTTCGCTAACGTAAGCGCTTTGCAGCCCACAAGCCACAAAGTTGAGCTGCTTATCTTTTAGTAGTTCACCAATGACAATACGGGACTCGTGGCGGGTTAGCTCGCCGTGAAACAGCTGTTTGCCATGTTCAAAAACTAACGCCCCATTCTCGGCGACAAAGGAAATTTCCTCTTTGAGCTCCGGGAAAAAGGAGATCAGCTGGTAATACTGGTTGCCGCTGGCCACGACAAATTCAATATTTCGTTTTTTCAGTTCCTGATACTGCGCCATAAAACGTGCACGATCGTATTTCTTGGCGTCGTCGAGAAAAGTTCCGTCCATATCGGTGACGATAACTTTGATGGTCATAAAGATAGGCTCCTGGCGATTACTGCAACCAGAAACATTCTAATAACAATGTGACCTGTAGCACAAATTTAATTTCGAATGAAAGTAAAAAGCCGGGTGGTAGCTTCGCCTTACCCGGCTAAGGGGAGAGTCGTTGTAGGCCGGATAAGCGTCAGCGCATCCGGCAATGGGGAGGGTAGCGTGCCGGATGGCTGTGTGGAATCTCATCCGGCCAACAATATTGCTTACAGCATATGTTCAGTACGCGCGATGATGTCGTCTTGCGCATCCGGAGACAGCGCGGTGAAGAAAGCGGAATAGCCTGCTACACGGACCACCAGGTCACGATATTGATCCGGGTGTTTTTTGGCCTCCAGCAGCGTTTCACGGGAGACGATGTTGTACTGAATATGCCAGCCTTTGTGCTCTTCAAAGAAGGTGCGCAGCAGGATCATCAGCTTTTGCTTATCGGATTCATTTTCCAGCGTGGCCGGATTGAGCTTCTGATTTAACAGCACGCCGCCGAGAATCGAACCGGTCGGCAGTTTACCCACCGAGCCAATTACCGCTGTTGGACCGAGATGGTCCGTACCGGAAGCCGGGCTGGCGCCTTCTGCCAGTGGAGTGTGCGCTTTACGGCCATCCGGCGTTGCCATCGTTGCTGCGCCGAACGGCACGTTTGCTGAGATAGACGAGGTACCGGCGTAGTAATTGCCGCCAACCGGGCCACGTCCGTAACGCGGATTATGATACTGTTTCAGTTCATCGATATAGGTCTGATAAGCGCGGGCCAGCAGCGTATCAACGCTATCGTCATCGTTGCCGTATTTCGGCGCGCCGTTGATTAGTCGTTGGCGTAACTGCTCATGGGTCAGACCGTCAAAATCATCGGCCAGCGCAGCGGCCAGTTGTTGTTGACCGATAGCGCCCTGTTCAAAGACCAGTTTCTTCACTGCTGCCAGGCTGTTACCGAGGTTGGCAATACCCACCTGCAAACCTGATACCCAGTCGTATTTCGCGCCGCCTTGCTTAATGCTTTTCGCCCGCTCAATGCAGTCGTCTACCAGCGCGGAGCACAGAATATCGTGCACGTTCTCTTCCAGCATGGTGTCGACGACATACTCAATTTCGATGGATTTACGCGTGTAGTAGCGGATCTGCGTATCCCATGCTTCCATTACTTCGTCGAAATTGTTGAAGTTACCAGCCGAGAGCGCTTTTTCCTGTGGCAGAAAGACTTTGCCGCTGGTGGCATCGCGCCCACCTTCCAGTGCCGCCAGCATCACGCGGGCAAAGTTAATAAAGCTCATGCCGGTGCAACGGTAGCCCCATTTCCCGCCAACGGCGGTTTCGATACACCCAATGGCCGCATAGTCATAGGCATCCTGAGGTTCAATGCCCAGCTTAATGAATTCTGGTATGACGATTTCATCGTTGTTAAAGGCAGGCATCCCGAAGCCGCAGCGGATCACCTGCACGCAGGCATCCAGGAAGTCATTACTCATCCCTGCGTGATAACGCACGCTCAGGTTTGGCTGCGTAGAACGCAGACGGCCGCAGGACTCCAGAATCGCGTAGGAGAGCGGGTTGACGGCATCCATCGGCTGGCCGTTAACCAGATTTTGACCACCAATGGTCACGTTCTGATACAGCGGGCTGCCCGCTGAGGCTTTCGAATGGGAGCCGGAGCGGATTTTGTTCACTTCCAGCAGTTTCAGCCAGCAGCTGTGCAGCAGCTCAATGGCGTGCTCGCGATCCAGACTCTGGTTCAGTTCGACGTCGCGACGATAGAACGGGTAGAGGTATTGATCCATACGACCAAACGAAACCGAGTGACCGTTTGATTCAATTTGCAGGATCAGCTGGATGAAATAGCACAACTGCAACGCCTGCCAGAACGTTTTCGGCGGCTCATGGGCGATCACATCGCAGTTTTCCGCCATGGTCAGCAGTTCATCTCGACGGCTGGTGCGGGTTTCCGTGGACGCCATTTTACGCGCCAGCGCGGCAAAGCGCTCAATGTGCAGACTGACGGCTTCCAGCACGATATCAATCGCTTTCAGGAACTGATCGCCATGGAGATCGTCCAGACACGTCAGATTGATACGGGAGCGACGTTCATCAACTTTGTGACGCAGACCATCAAGACCTTTTTCCAGCAGCAGCGGGAAGTTTACCGCCAGGTGTGCATCGCCGGAGGTCATGTTACCTTCGGCTTTGATAATGCCGGTTTCCAGCAGCCCTTTCTGTTCGTCGGTAAACATCCCGTAGCAGCGATCCTGCACGGTCTGACCACGCCACCATGGGCACACCTCGTGCAACACGCGTTTGTTCTCTTCGCTTACCGCAAAGCCTGCACCTGGTCTGTCGGCGAGGTCGTCGATCTCTTTTTCAATCCAGGAGACGGTGTATTCCGGGAAGATAGGCGCGGCACGCACTTCGCTTGCCTGGTTACCAATGATCAGTTCGTCATGTTTGATCCAGATGGTGCGTTCCGCCAGATGATGGGCCAGTGCCAGTGCGCGACGTACCGGGATAGGCTTATCCAGGTGTTGCTGATACATCTCGGTATAGTGCTGGGCGCGCTCGGTACAAACCGGCGGCTTCACGATGTGGATCAGGGCCGTTTTATGCGCTTTGATACGGTCGCTGAGAGTGTCCAGTTTCAGAGTGGTCATGGCGATTATCCTCGTAGGGTCGCGGTTAAACCTTTAAGGCTGGCGTACTGCTGGGCAAATTCGAGCAGTGCTGGCGCATCAAGTGGTTTATCCGGTGCGTTGTAGGGTTGACTGAGTAAGTGGTATTTGTTGATGCCAAGGGTGTGATAGGGCAAAAAATGGATCTCACCGACGTGAAGCTCATCGGCGGCAAAATCGGTAATGGCCTGAATAGCGGCTTCGTCTGCGTTGAATCCCTGAATCAGCGGCACACGGATGATCATTTTTTTACCGGCAGCGGCCAGTTTTTTTAGATTTTCCAGTACACGAGAGGCGCTGCCATCGGTCCACTGTTTAAACGGCGCATCGGCTACATGTTTTAAATCAGCCAGGAACAGATCGATGTAAGACAGTGACGGTTCAATATACTTCCACGGGACATGCAGGCAGGTTTCCACCGCGGTATGAATGCCTGCGTCGTGGCTGGCTTTGAGCAAAGCCGCTGCCAGCTCTGGCTGCATAAACGGTTCACCGCCGGACAGGGTGAGGCCTCCGCCACTGCGGTCGTAAAACGGTTTATCTCGCAATACGGTCGCCATGATATCGTCCACGCTTTTTACCTCTCCACAGACGGTTAACGCCTGAGTCGGACAGCAGTCGGTCAGCGCAGTGAGAGCGTCATCGGTCAGTTTTTCGCGATGAATCAGTAATCCGCCCAGCGCCCGTTCAATCACCGCGGGTGCTGCCTGAGCACAGAGATCGCAACCGTCGAGGCACAAACGCGCGTCATAAAGCAGGTCCTGCGTGCGGGCGCGGCTTTCCGGATTCTGGCACCACCGACAGCCCAGGGAGCATCCCTTAAGGAACACCACGGTACGAATACCGGGACCATCATGCGTGGAATAGCGCTGGATATTGAAAATCATAAGTGGCCTCATTTCTTTCATATAAAGATTAAATTACTTTCGAATGAAAGTTATATTGACATGCGTCAACTAACCGTGAGGTTTCGCCGTGCTACTTTTTATTCATGCTAATTATTCGTTTGAGGAAAGGTTATGGAACTCTATTTAGATACGTCTGATGTTGATGCGGTAAAAGCTCTGGCGCGCATTTTCCCGCTGGCAGGGGTGACCACTAACCCGAGCATTGTGGCGGCAGGGAATCAGACGCTGGAAGTACTACTGCCACAACTGCAGGAAGCGATGGGAGGGCAAGGCCGTCTGTTTGCTCAGGTGATGGCGACCACTGCCGAAGGGATGGTCAGCGATGCGCGTAAGCTGCGGGCAATCATTGCTGATATCGTGGTCAAAGTGCCGGTGACAGCAGAAGGCCTGGCGGCTATAAAATTGCTCAAAGAAGAAGGGATCCCGACGTTGGGTACTGCGGTATACGGTGCAGCTCAAGGGTTATTAGCTGCTCTGGCGGGTGCGGAATACGTTGCGCCATACGTTAACCGCGTGGATGCGCAAGGAGGGGATGGCATTCAGACGGTGACTGACCTGCAGACGTTACTGAAAATGCATGCCCCGCACGCCAAAGTACTGGCAGCCAGTTTTAAAACGCCGCGTCAGGCGCTGGATTGTCTGCTGGCGGGCTGCGAGTCCATCACGCTACCGCTGGACGTTGCTCAGCAGATGATTAGCTCTCCGGCGGTTGACGCTGCCGTCGCGAAGTTTGAGCATGACTGGCAGAGCGCATTTGGACGCACGTCAATCTGATGCTGTTGCCGGGTGGTGCTAACGCTTACCCGGTCTACGTTCGAGTCGTTGTAGGTCGGGTAAGGCGAAGCCGCCACCCGACTTTTTTACCGACTACAAACCTCACACCCCGGGTTGCGCATCAGCTTCATTTCGCGAAACTGGCAGGTCATGGCATCGTACATGACGATTTTTCCGGATGCCGGTTTACCGTAGTTTGCCAGCAGCTTAATGGCCTCCATTGCCTGTAACGATCCGATCACGCCGATCAGCGGGGCCATCACTCCGGCTTCTACGCAGGTCAGGGCATTTTCACCGAACAGACGACTCAGGCAACGGTAGCAGGGCTCTCCTTCCTGATATGTAAATACGGTAATTTGCCCTTCCATGCGAATTGCCGCACCGGAAACCAGCGGAACTCTGGCGGCAAAACATCCGGCATTCAGCTGATTGCGGATGCTGATGTTATCCGTACAGTCCAGCACCAAATCGTGTTCGGCAATAAGCGCGTGAATCTCGCTATCGTCAAGCAGCGCATTCACCGGCGTAATGGCGATATAAGGGTTAATCCGCGCTAGCGCATCACGGGCTGATAGCACTTTGGGTTGCCCTACGGTTGCATCGCTGTGCAGCGTCTGGCGTTGGAGGTTCGATACGGAGACCGTGTCAAAGTCGAGCAGGGTTAAATGCCCGACGCCAGCGCCCGCAAGGTACTGGGTTGCTGCGCATCCCAGTCCCCCCAGACCAACGACCAGTACCCGCGCATCTTTGAGCGCTTCCTGACCTTCGAAATCGAAGCCGCGCAGAATGATTTGCCGGTTATAGCGCATCATCTCCTGGTCGCTGAGTTCTGCCATTACAGGCCTCCAAACAGTGCGTTAAACGGCTCGACCTCAACCCATTCTCCGGCCTCAACGTTACCGCGATCGCGCTCCAGCACGATAAAGCAGTTGCCCTGGCTAAAGGAGCTAAAAATATGCGAGCCCTGGTGTCCAGTGGTGGTGACT
This sequence comes from Citrobacter sp. A316, assembly GCF_002042945.1. Lineage (NCBI taxonomy): Bacteria > Pseudomonadati > Pseudomonadota > Gammaproteobacteria > Enterobacterales > Enterobacteriaceae > Citrobacter > Citrobacter sp. A316. The sequence continues at coordinate 110,658 of NZ_MVFZ01000001.1, read as the reverse complement.
TCCAGCTCGCCTTCCGCAGTACGCTGCAATACACCGCGCTGAAAATCCAGACGCCCTGGCGTTTTCTTCAGACGTGATGCGGTGCGCACGCGCTGGCGCGGAGGCAACCCACAGGCGGTGTTGCCGCTGAGTTTCGCCAGCAGCGGTTGCACCAGTTGATAAAAGGTGAGGGCCGCAGAAACCGGATTACCCGGCAGGCCACAAAACCAGCTGTTGCTCAGTTTACCAAACGCGAACGGTTTGCCGGGTTTAATGGCCAACTTCCAGAAGGCAATTTCTCCCAGCTCTTCCAGAATGGTTTTGGTGTAATCCGCTTCGCCTACCGAAACGCCACCAGAGCTGATGACGACGTCGGCCTGGCTGTCGGCTTCGATAAACGCGGCCCGCAGCGCGTTGGGATCGTCGCGAATAATTCCTAAGTTGATCACTTCGCAGCCCAACTGCTGCAGCATCAGGTGAACGGTCAGACGGTTTGTGTCATAAATCTGCCCGTCGCCCAGCGGCTGACCCGGCAGTTGCAGCTCATCACCGGTGGAGAACAACGCCACGCGAACTTTGCGAACGACCGGTACTTTGGCAATGCCGAGCGAGGCCAGAACAGGAAGCTCGGCGGTTGTCAGACGAGTTCCGGTAGGGAATACCACCGCGCCGTTTGCGATATCTTCGCCGCGCAGACGAATATTTTGTCCGCTGCGAACGTCGGCGGTAAAACTCACACCGTCGTCAGTTTGTTCCGTTTGCTCCTGCATCACCACGGCTTCACAACCGGCAGGCACCGGGGCACCGGTCATAATGCGGATGCAGGTTCCCGCAGGCCACTCGCCGTGGAATGGTTGACCAGCAAAGGCTTTGCCAGCCACCGCAAGAGGCTGGTCTGATTGTAAATCGGCTAATCGCACCGCATAGCCATCCATTGCCGAGTTATCGAATCCCGGCACATCAATCGGGGAGACGACGTCGGTGGCCAGAATGCGACCAAAGCATTGAACCAGCGGCAGCGTTTCGACGGCGGTGAGTGGGGTAATACGCGAAAGCATCTGAGAGAGAGCCGTTTCAAGCGGCATCAGTCCGGCGGTAAATTCCATGAGAAGACTCCTGCGGGGCAAAATCGAATCCGCTCATTATGTCAGAAAATGGACGCGGACAGTATGCTACCTCAGGCTTAGGATCAGATCTGATACAGGTTTTCTGCCAGAGAATAGCGCTACAGGAAAAATGCAGTATAGACTCATTATTTCTGCTTTTTCGCCAGGAGGCTAAATGTCTACGACTATCCCGGATTCAATTCGACGGCAGGTGAATGCCGCCAGTGCACTGATTGCGCGGATTATCGAGGGCGACTTGGTTGCTGTTCATTTGTATGGCTCTGCAGTTGAAGGTGGCTTAAAGCCCCAAAGCGATATCGATTTACTGGTTACCATTAGGCAGCCACTTAATACCCGGCAAAGAAAAGATCTGATGCAGGGTTTTCTGGAAATATCAGCACCGCCTGGCAGCGTTGATAGCTATCGGGTGCTGGAAGTGACCATCGTGGTCTATTCACAACTTGTACCCTGGCAATTCCCACCGTCAAGAGAAATGCAATTTGGCGAATGGTTGCGTGACGATATTCTCGCGGGAATTGTTGAACCGACACAGCTGGATCCTGATCTTGCCATTCTGCTGACCCAGGCCCGGCGCGCCAGCGTAGCGTTGTTCGGTGAACCCGCAGGGACGTTATTCAATGTCATCCCTTTTAGCGATGTCGTGCAAACATTTCGGCATATCCTTGATATGTGGCAGAAACCGGGCGATTTAGAGGGTGACGAGCGAAATATCATCCTTACTCTGGCGCGTATTTGGTACAGCGTAGTTACGGGCAATATTGTCGCTAAAGATGAAGCCGCCTCCTGGCTTATACCGCAATTACCCGTTGAGTATGCTGATACGCTGCAAGCTGCACGTGCGGAATACTTGGGATTAACCAAAAAAAACTGGGCTGCGTCTATGCCATCTGTTGAACGCTTTGTGTGTTATGCAAAAAAACAGATTACCGATAGGTTTAAATAATTTATTAATTACGTTTAGGGATCTCTTTTGCGTTAAACACATCTGCATGACCTGATGGGGCGAGTTGTAAGGCGTGAGCCTTTACCTTTACATGACGTCTGCATCTTTCTATATTCAAAAATCGAATCAATAAGTCACAGAAATTCTGATATTTATAACCCCGGTACCTGCCAGCTAATGGACGAAAAAAATGGGTAAAGCAGTCATTGCAATTCACGGCGGCGCAGGGGCTATCACCCGTTCGCAGCTGAGCCAGGAGCAAGAGTTGCGTTATATACAGGCGCTGTCGGATATCGTTGAAACCGGCCAGCGGATGCTTGAAGACGGTCGTAGCGCACTGGATGTCGTTACCGAAGCCGTACGTCTGCTGGAAGAGTGCCCGTTGTTTAATGCCGGAATTGGTGCGGTGTATACCCGTGATGAAACCCATGAACTGGATGCCTGCGTGATGGACGGTAACACGCTCAATGCGGGAGCCGTCGCCGGAGTCAGCCATTTACGCAATCCGATTCTCGCGGCGCGCCTGGTAATGGAACGCAGTCCACACGTCATGATGATAGGTGAAGGGGCTGAAAACTTTGCCATTGCGCAGGGTATGGAGCGCGTATCCGCGGATATTTTCTCGACGCCAGAACGCTACGCTCAACTATTGGCAGCGCGAGCTGAGGGTGAAACGGTGCTGGACCATAGCGCGAGCCCGCTGGATGAAAACAACAAAATGGGTACCGTGGGTGCGGTCGCGTTAGATATGTTTGGCAATCTGGCGGCAGCAACATCGACCGGCGGGATGACCAACAAATTACCGGGGCGGGTGGGCGACAGTCCGATGGTCGGCGCAGGCTGTTATGCCAATAATGCAAGTGTGGCAGTCTCCTGCACCGGAACCGGGGAAGTCTTTATTCGTGCGCTGGCGGCCTATGACATTGCGGCGTTGATGGACTATGGCGGTCTGAGTTTATCCGAAGCGTGTGAACGCGTAGTGATGGAAAAATTACCGGCGCTTGGCGGCAGTGGCGGTTTAATTGCTATCGATCATGAGGGCAACGTCGCCTTGCCGTTTAACAGCGAAGGCATGTACCGCGCCTGGGGATACGCAGGCGATACGCCAACCACCGGTATTTATCGGGAAAAAGGAGAGAGCGTTGCCACACAGTGATGAGCTTGATGCCAGCGACGTGCTGGCAGTCAGCAATCTGAATATTGCCTTTGAACAGGAGCAGCAGCGTGTCAGCGCAGTGCGCAATCTGTCATTTCGCCTGAAGCGTGGCGAAACGCTGGCGATTGTTGGTGAGTCCGGTTCAGGAAAGTCGGTAACGGCCTTGTCGCTGATGCGTCTGATTGAACAGGCAGGCGGCGAAGTCAGCTGCGATGAAATGCTGCTGCGACGCCGCAACCGGCAGGTTATTGAGCTGGGTGAACAGAGCGCATCGCAAATGCGTCACGTGCGCGGTGCGGATATCGCGATGATCTTCCAGGAGCCTATGACATCGCTCAATCCGGTGTTTACCGTGGGCGAGCAAATTGCCGAGTCAATCCGTTTGCACCAGGGTGCCAGTCACGAAGAGGCGATGGTAGAAGCGAAGCGAATGCTCGATCAGGTGCGTATCCCCGAGGCGAAGGCGATTTTATCGCGTTATCCACATCAGCTTTCCGGCGGTATGCGTCAGCGGGTGATGATCGCCATGGCACTGTCATGTCGCCCTGCGGTTTTAATTGCCGATGAGCCGACGACCGCGCTGGATGTCACCATTCAGGCGCAGATCCTGCAACTGATAAAAGTGTTGCAGCAGGATATGTCGATGGGCGTGATCTTCATTACCCACGATATGGGCGTTGTGGCGGATATTGCCGACCGCGTGCTGGTGATGTATCAAGGCGAGGCGGTAGAAACCGGCAGCGTTGAACAGATTTTTCACGCTCCCCAGCATCCCTATACCAAAGCGCTGTTGGCAGCCGTACCGCAGCTTGGGGCGATGAACGGGCATGATCTTCCGCGCCGTTTCCCGCTTATTTCATTGCAGGATCCCAGTCATGTAGAACCGCAGACTGAGCAGGACACCGTGGTTGAAGGCGAGCCTATTCTGCGGGTACGTAATTTGGTGACGCGTTTTCCTCTGCGCAGCGGCATTCTAAATCGCGTGACTCGCGAGGTGCATGCAGTGGAAAACGTCAGCTTTGACCTGTGGCCGGGAGAAACGCTCTCGCTGGTGGGGGAGTCGGGCTGCGGGAAATCCACCACCGGGCGGGCGCTGCTGCGCCTGGTTGAGTCTCAGCGTGGGGAAATCATTTTCAACGGACAACGTATTGATACCCTTGCTGCCAGCAAGTTACAGCCGCTGCGTCGGGATATTCAGTTTATCTTCCAGGATCCGTATGCCTCCCTCGATCCGCGTCAGACCGTGGGATATTCCATTCTGGAGCCGCTACGGGTACATGGGTTATTGCAGGGTGACGCGGGATCAAAACGGGTTGCATGGCTGTTGGAACGTGTAGGCTTGCTGCCTGAGCATGCCTGGCGCTATCCGCACGAGTTTTCCGGCGGTCAGCGTCAGCGTATCTGTATTGCACGTGCATTGGCGCTCAATCCCAAAGTGATTATTGCTGATGAATCTGTCTCGGCGCTGGATGTTTCAATTCGTGGGCAAATCATCAACCTGATGCTCGACCTGCAGCGAGAATTGGGTATCGCATACCTGTTTATTTCCCACGATATGGCGGTGGTGGAACGGATCAGTCACCGTGTGGCGGTGATGTATCTGGGACAGATCGTTGAGATAGGCACCCGGCGGGCGGTGTTTGAAAATCCGCAACATCCGTACACTCGCAAGCTGATGGCGGCAGTTCCGGTCGCCGATCCATCGCATCACCGTCCCCAGCGCGTGCTGTTGTCGGACGATATCCCCAGCAATATTCGCAAACGTGGCGAAGAGATTTCCCCCGTTTCGCTCCAGTTAGTTGGTCCGGGGCATTATGTTGCGCGTGGGCAACCAGAAAATGCGCTTTCGCGTTTATAACAGGCAGGCAGGGTTTAAGGAGAATAACATGACAAAAATTGTTGCTCGAAAATGGCTGGTTGCTGTGGGAGTGGCCTCTGCACTGGCTGCATCGCCTGGCTGGGCCGCCAAAGATGTGGTGGTGGCGGTGGGATCCAATTTCACGACGCTCGACCCCTATGACGCGAATGACACGTTGTCGCAGGCGGTAGCGAAGTCGTTTTATCAGGGGCTGTTTGGTCTTGATAAAGAAATGAAGCTGAAAAATGTGCTCGCGGAGAGTTATACGGTTTCTGATGATGGGCTGACCTATACCCTTAAGCTGCGCCAGGGTGTGAAATTTCAGGATGGTACTGACTTCAATGCCGATGCGGTAAAAGCTAACCTCGATCGGGCCAGTAACCCAGAAAACCATCTGAAACGCTACAACCTGTATAAGAATATCGATAAAACCGAAGTCGTCGATCCGTCGACGGTGAAGATTACCCTGAAACAGCCGTTCTCTGCCTTTATCAATATTCTGGCGCACCCGGCAACGGCGATGATTTCTCCCGCCGCGCTGGAGAAATACGGTAAGGAGATCGGTTTCCACCCTGTGGGGACCGGGCCGTATCAGCTTGATACCTGGAATCAGACAGATTTTGTGAAGGTTAAGAAGTTCGCAGGTTACTGGCAGCAGGGGCTGCCAAAGCTGGATACGATTACCTGGCGTCCGGTGACCGACAACAACACGCGTGCGGCCATGTTACAGACCGGGGAAGCGCAGTTTGCCTTCCCAATCCCTTACGAGCAGGCGGCGTTACTGGCGAAGAACAAAAACCTGGAACTGGTGGCCAGTCCGTCTATTATGCAGCGTTATATCAGCATGAACGTCACGCAAAAACCGTTCGACAACCCGAAGGTGCGTGAAGCGCTGAATTATGCCATCAACCGCCAGGCGCTGGTGAAAGTGGCTTTTGCCGGTTACGCGACGCCGGCAACCGGCGTTCTCCCACCGTCGATAGCCTATGCGCAAAGCTATACGCCATGGCCATACGACCCGGCGAAAGCGCGCGAACTGCTGAAAGAAGCAGGTTATCCGAACGGTTTTACCACCACGCTATGGTCTTCGCATAACCACAGTACCGCGCAGAAAGTGCTGCAATTTACCCAGCAGCAGCTGGCGCAGGTGGGTATTAAAGCTCAGGTAACAGCGATGGATGCCGGCCAGCGTGCGGCGGAAGTTGAAGGGAAAGCGCAGAAAGAGAGCGGGGTGCGGATGTTCTACACCGGCTGGTCTGCCTCTACGGGTGAAGCTGACTGGGCGTTGTCGCCGCTGTTTGCATCACAAAACTGGCCGCCGACTCTGTTTAACACGGCGTTCTATAGCAACAAACAGGTGGACAGTGATTTAGCGGCAGCGTTGCAAACCAACGATCCGGCGCAGAAAGCGAAGCTGTACAAGGATGCGCAGGATATTATCTGGAAAGAGTCGCCGTGGATCCCGCTGGTAGTGGAAAAACTGATTTCGGCGCACAGCACCAGGTTGACCGGATTCTGGATCATGCCGGATACCGGATTTAGCTTTGATGATGCGGATTTAAAATAAGCTATTCATTCGGCCCCGCAGCGTAGGGGCCGGCGAAGGGAGCGTGATGCTTAACTATGTTTTCAAGCGCCTGCTGGGGTTGATTCCAACTCTGTTGATTGTTGCGGTGCTGGTATTTTTATTTGTTCACCTGCTACCCGGCGATCCGGCCCGGCTGATTGCCGGGCCGGAAGCTGACGCCGAGGTGATTGAACTGGTGCGCAAGCAGCTGGGTCTGGATCAGCCGCTGCATGTTCAGTTCTGGCATTACATGACCAACGTGTTGCAAGGCGATTTTGGCACGTCGATGGTTTCTCGTCGTCCGGTTTCTGAAGAGATAGCCAGTCGTTTTATGCCATCACTATGGCTGACTATTGCCAGTATGGCGTGGGCGGTGTTATTTGGTATGACGGCGGGGATCATTGCTGCCGTATGGCGCAATCGCTGGCCGGACAGATTGAGCATGACGCTGGCGGTCACCGGGATCTCGTTCCCGGCGTTTGCGCTTGGCATGCTGCTGATGCAGATATTCTCCGTTGAGCTCGGTTGGTTACCCACCGTTGGCGCTGACACCTGGATGCACTATATCCTCCCGTCTATTACGCTGGGCGCGGCGGTGGCTGCGGTGTTAGCACGGTTTACTCGCGCCTCGTTCGTGGATGTGCTCAGCGAAGACTATATGCGCACCGCGCGGGCTAAAGGGGTGAGTGAAACCTGGGTGGTGTTAAAACATGGTCTGCGTAATGCGATGATCCCGGTTGTCACCATGATGGGGCTACAGTTTGGCTTTTTGCTCGGCGGCTCTATTGTGGTTGAGAAGGTGTTCAACTGGCCTGGGCTTGGGCGACTGTTGGTGGACTCCGTCGAAATGCGCGACTACCCGGTAATTCAGGCCGAGGTACTGTTGTTTTCTCTGGAATTTATTCTTATTAACTTAGTGGTGGATGTGCTCTACGCCGCCATTAATCCGGCTATCAGGTACAAGTAAGGATGCGATTTTTTAACTGGCGCCGACAGGCGATTTTAAATGCGATGCCTCTTGTTAAGCCAGAGCAGATACGCACACCGTGGCATGAGTTCTGGCGTCGTTTCCGTCGACAGCACATGGCGATGTTCGCTGGGCTGTTTGTATTGCTCCTGATCATGGTGGCGATTTTTGCCCGCTGGCTGACACCATTTGATGCCGAGAATTACTTCGATTATGACCGTTTGAATGATGGACCGTCGATGCTGCACTGGTTTGGCGTTGACTCACTGGGACGGGATATCTTTAGCCGCGTGCTGGTTGGCGCGCAAATCTCGCTGGCGGCAGGGGTCTTTGCCGTGTTTATTGGCGCGGCGATTGGCACGGTGCTGGGTCTGCTGGCGGGATACTACGAAGGTTGGTGGGATCGACTGATTATGCGAATCTGCGATGTGCTGTTCGCCTTTCCGGGGATATTGCTGGCGATAGCCGTGGTCGCCGTTCTGGGCAGCGGTATTGCTAACGTGATCATTGCCGTGGCCATTTTCTCCATTCCAGCCTTCGCGCGCCTGGTGCGCGGGAATACGCTGGTGCTGAAGCAACAGACGTTTATTGAGTCTGCGCGCAGTATTGGTGCCAGCGATGCGACCATCATCTTCAACCATATTCTGCCTGGAACGGTCTCATCGATCGTGGTCTTTTTTACCATGCGAATTGGTACGTCGATTATCTCTGCCGCGAGCTTGTCATTCCTGGGATTAGGCGCACAGCCGCCAACGCCTGAGTGGGGGGCAATGCTTAATGAAGCGCGCGCTGATATGGTGATCGCGCCGCACGTGGCGATTTTCCCGGCGGTAGCGATATTCCTGACGGTGCTGGCGTTTAACTTACTGGGAGACGGCCTGCGCGACGCGCTGGACCCGAAAATTAAAGGGTAAACCGTAGGCCGGATAAGACGTAACGCTTATCCGGCCTACGTTGGGTTGCGCTTAATTAAACGCGGGTGCCCCACAGATCGTATTCATCTGCGTTTTCGACCTTCACGCGGATGATATCGCCAGGTTTCACCTTGGTTTCACCATTCAGGTATACCGCGCCGTCGATTTCCGGAGCATCAGCCATGCTACGACCAATTGCGCCTTCTTCGTCAACTTCATCAACGATAACCAGAATCTCACGGCCCACTTTCTCCTGCAAACGTTCAGCAGAGATCTGCTGTTGCAATTGCATAAAGCGATTCCAGCGTTCTTCTTTCACCTCTTCCGGGATTTGATCCGGCAGGTCATTAGCGCCAGCGCCTTCTACCGGGCTGTATTTAAAGCAGCCCACGCGATCCAGACGCGCTTCCTTCAGGAAGTCGAGCAACATCTGGAAGTCTTCTTCCGTTTCACCCGGGAAACCAACAATGAAAGTGGAGCGCAGCGTCAGTTCAGGGCAGATTTCACGCCACTGCTTGATGCGCGCCAGCTGTCTGTCCACGGAGCCTGGGCGTTTCATCAGTTTAAGAATACGCGGGCTGGCATGCTGTAACGGGATGTCCAGATACGGCAGGATTTTCCCTTCCGCCATCAGCGGGATCACATCATCAACGTGCGGGTAGGGGTAGACGTAATGCAGGCGCGTCCAGATCCCCAGTTTTGATAACTGTTCGCACAGATCAACCATGCTGGTTTTGACCGGCTCGCCGTTATGGAAACCGGTACGATGCTTCACATCTACACCGTACGCAGAGGTATCCTGAGAGATTACCAGAATCTCTTTCACGCCCGCATCGACCAGACGCTTGGCTTCGCTAAGGACGTCGCCAATCGGACGGCTCACCAGATCGCCGCGCATGGATGGAATAATGCAGAACGTGCAGCGGTGGTTACAGCCTTCAGAAATCTTCAGATAGGCGTAATGGCGAGGAGTCAGCTTGACGCCCTGCTCAGGAACCAGACTCTGGAACGGGTTGTGTTTTGGTTTTGGCACATAGTGGTGAACGTGCTCCAGAACCTGTTCGTAGCTATGCGGCCCGGTGATTTCCAGCACCTTCGGGTGGACTTCACGGATCTGATCGACTTTCGCGCCCAGACAGCCGGTGACGATCACCTTACCGTTCTCGTTCAGCGCTTCGCCAATTGCTTCCAGGGACTCCTGAACCGCACTGTCGATAAAGCCGCAGGTGTTAACGATAACCATATCCGCGTCGTCGTAGCTTGGCACAACATCATAGCCTTCGGTACGAAGTTCGGTCAGGATGCGCTCAGAATCGACGAGGTTTTTCGGACAACCTAGTGATATAAAACCAATTTTTGCCATTTTCTTATTCTGTACATTGCTCGTAATCGGGGGATTATACAGATGCCTTCACGGTACATCTATATCTGATCAGCATAAGACGGAGAGAATAAAGAGCGATACCTATAAAGAGTAGACCGGTTAGTGAAAGGTGTTTAGTGAGTCTAATTCCGGCTTTAAGTGCCGCTTCTTGGCTATAGGCACTCATTATCGTAAATTTTATCTCGTCGAGCGTTACTAATGAGGTTTAATTTGAAAGATATTGTTTTGAAGTCGAAACTTGAAATGGCGAAAACGCTTTATGCTAATGGTGTGAGTTTATATTATATCTCACTTGCCACAGGCTTAAGTTGGCGTGTATTAATGACAGAATTAACGTTCATCGCCAGTCATGAAATTATTCGACAAAAATCTGACGCTCGTAACCCAGAAATTAAATAATTTACCTGTCTATTACCCATCCTACAAAATTTGAAAGGTAACGTTAATATGTATATTTCGCCACTGCCGCCCACGGCGGACTCTGATGTTGATAAACTGAGAGATGATATTGCTAATAAACTATTATTTACTATTGGCAAAGATCCCGCAATCGCCACGAAACGGGAGTGGCTTAATGCAACGTTATATGCGGTACGCGATCGGATGGTCGAGCGCTGGCACCGTTCTAATCGGGCGCAATTCTCTCAGGATGCGCGCCAGGTATATTATCTGTCGATGGAATTTTTAATTGGTCGTACGCTATCCAATGCATTGCTCTCTTTAGGTATTTATGACGAAGTCAGAAGCGCGCTGGAGGCAATGGGGCTTGAACTGGAAGAACTGATTGATGAAGAAAACGATCCCGGGTTAGGTAATGGTGGTCTCGGTCGTCTGGCGGCCTGTTTCCTTGATTCACTGGCGACGCTCGGGTTACCAGGATGTGGATACGGTATTCGTTATAACTACGGTATGTTTAAACAAAACATCGTTAACGGTGTACAAAAAGAGTCGCTGGATTATTGGCTGGAATACGGTAATCCGTGGGAGTTCAAACGTCATAATACGCATTATAAAGTGCGTTTTGGTGGGCGTGTTCAACAGGAGGGGAATAAATCCCGCTGGCTTGAAACCGAGGATATTCTGGCGGTGGCGCATGATCAAATCATTCCAGGTTATGCGACGGACACGACTAATACGTTGCGCTTGTGGAACGTACAGGTGAATAACGAAGTTAATGCGGGCAAACTGAATCAACCGGCCGACTTTGCTACAGAAGTGGAGAACAAATATCACTTCGATCGAATCTCGCGGGTTTTGTACCCGGATGATTCCACCGATGCGGGGCGTGAATTGCGTTTACGCCAGGCCTATTTCCTGGCCTCGGCAACGATTCAGGATATTCTGAGTCGTCATTATCAGTTGCACAGAACATACGACAATCTGGCCGATAAAATTGCGATTCACCTTAATGATACGCATCCGGTACTGGCGATCCCTGAGTTGATGCGCTTATTGATTGATCATCACCAGTTTAGCTGGGATAACGCGTTTGACGTGACCTGCCAGATTTTTTCTTATACCAACCATACGTTGATGAGTGAGGCGCTGGAGACCTGGCCGGTAGAAATGCTAAGTCGAATTTTACCGCGCCATCTGCAGATTATTTTTGAGATTAACGATCGTTTTCTGAAGACCTTACAGGAACGTTATCGTAATGACGGCGATCTACTGAAACGTGTGTCGTTAATTGAAGAATCCAATGGTCGTGTGGTGCGTATGGCCTGGCTGGCGGTAGTTGTCAGTCATAAGGTAAACGGCGTATCGGCGTTGCATTCAAAACTGATGACCGAATCACTATTTGCAGACTTCGCGCGTATATTTCCCCTGCGTTTCATCAATGTAACCAATGGTGTGACTGCGCGTCGTTGGCTGGCGCTGGCGAATCCACCGCTTGCCAAAGTGCTGGACGACAATATCGGTGACAGCTGGCGGGCTAAATTAATGCAGTTGGGCGAGCTAAAGCAGTTTATAGATTATCCGTCGGTGAATGAGGCAGTGCATCGTGCGAAACGTAAAAATAAGCAGCGACTGGCGCAGCATATTGCCACCCACTATGGCGTGGTGGTGAATCCTGATGCGCTGTTTGATGTGCAGGTGAAACGCATCCACGAGTACAAGCGGCAACTCATGAATGTGCTCCACGTTATTACACGATATAACCGGATTAAAGCCGCACCGGATGCCAACTGGGTACCGCGAGTGAATATCTTTGCCGGAAAAGCAGCATCCTCTTATCACATGGCAAAACAAATTATTCGCTTGATTAATGATGTGGCGCAGTTAGTCAATAACGATCCGCAAATTGGCGGCAAACTAAAGGTAGTATTTATTCCGGATTACAGCGTCAGTCTCGCTCAGCTAATTATTCCGGCAGCCGATCTGTCAGAACAAATTTCCCTGGCCGGGACGGAAGCCTCCGGGACCAGCAATATGAAATTCGGTATGAATGGTGCGCTGACTATCGGTACGCTCGACGGCGCTAATATCGAAATGCGCGAATACGTTGGGGAAGATAACATCTTTATCTTTGGCAATACGGCGAATCAGGTTGAAACTCTGCGACGTGATGGCTATGACCCGAGACACATCTTTGAAAAGGATGAGGAACTTCATCAGGTGCTGACGCAAATCGGTACGGGGGTATTCAGTCCGCAGGAGCCAGGGCGTTATAGAGGCGTGCTGGATTCATTGATTAACTTCGGCGACTACTATCAGGTGTTGGCAGATTATCGCAGCTATGTAGATTGTCAGGATGCGGTGGATGAGCTGTATCGTAATCCCCGTGAATGGACGACAAAAACCCTGCACAATATTGCTAACATGGGGTATTTCTCGACGGACAGAACGGTTCAGGAATATGCCGACCATATCTGGCGAATAGCAAAAATTCGCGTGTAGCCAGTATTTCTAACGCTCAGCCTCCCTGGTTTTCATAACAGGGAGGCTGTTTGCAAATCAGCCAGAATAGGGGCGAGGATCTTATGGGTATTGCCTTCTTTGCGCGATGAGGCAAACACGCTAAATTGTGGCAAGGGAAACGAAGTGTTTATTTTTTTTAGTCCATACAGGTGGGCGTGTGTTTCATATACCTTTTCCGGGATCACCCCTAAACAATGGGTATTGGACACAATCGTCAGAATCGCCGTAAACGATGAGGTAAGCAGGCAGCGTTCTCCTGTTCTGAATTTTTTATCCACAATACTGCGATGATAAATGATTTTCTCATTCTTAGTATTGTAACCGACCAGGCTAGCGTTTCTGAATTGCGCTTCGCTGATGGTGTTACCATATAAAGAATTATTGTGCGAGGCCGCCAGCACCAGGCGCATATCGCATATTTTCTGGCATGAAAGACTTGCTGACTCTACAGAAAAGGTAGAAAAAACGGCATCTGCCTGACGCATATTCAGCAGTTCAATAATACTCTGTTCATTCAGGTCGGCGGTAAGGTGCAGGAGGCTGATATCGGCGTCAGTCTCGATTATTCTGGCGGTGACATCTGGAATAACGATAGGGGAAATAAAAGATTCTGTATAAAGCGTTAACCTTTTTTTTGCAGCAGGCGTGGAAAGCGGCATCAGCGTTGACAGCTTATCGATAATTGGGATTGTATTATCATACAGCTCATCAGAATAGACAGTCGGTAAAAGCGCATTACCGCTACGGACAAACAGATTATCCCCCATCATTTCGCGCAGTTTTCTTAATGACTGGCTGACGGCGGAAGGCGAGATGTTCAGCATGTCAGCGACTCTGGAGATGCTACCCACGCTATAGATCAAGCAGAAAATGGTCAGCAGATTGAGATCTATTTTTGATAGTGTGCGTATTTTTTCTGCATCATTTGCTTTCGACATAGACCCCTCATCATCAACGCCATGGCAGTAACCACATCAGGTATAGCAAAAAATGTCAGACGAGTCAGACACTGAGCGCCTTCGAAAGCGTACAGAATGAAGTTGTAACATTGTAAATTATGTTAATCAATTGGGATTTATTGATGTAGGACATCTATTTGTTCAAAAAACAACCATACTATTAAGTTGCACCATAGTTGGAAAGAGGAGGAACAAAGTATGGTTGTTGACAGACTGAGAACCGATCTTCTCAACAAATTGATAAACGCCCGTATCGAACTTGCCGCTTATCTGCAGTTGAGAAAAGCGAAAGGCTACATGTCAGTTAGCGAGAGCGATCGCCTGCGTGATGTTTTTTTTGCACTGAATCGCGAATTGCACGAGCAATCACAGCTTCACGGTATGCATCTTGATCAGGAAGAGTGGAATGCCCTTCATCGTGCTGAAGGGGCGTTAGCCGCCGCCGCTGTTTGTCTTATGAGTGGACATCACGATTGTCCAACATTCATCGCCGTTAACGCAGAGAAACTGGAAAACTGCCTGACAACGCTGACGCTGAGTATCCAGAGTTTGCAATCTTACCCAACGCTGGAACACGTCTGAATCAGGGGGAGGGCGCTCCCCCTTTTCGTCAATATTATGTAAAGGTAACGGGATAATTCCCCTTGCTGGCTACGCTTTATGCAGAGCCATTAAGGAGGTGTTATGCGTCGACTCTTTCTCTGTGCTGCCTCATTCGCGTTACTTTCATCTTATGCCGCTGCGGTAAAGGTAGAAGTGCTGCAAACTAAACTTGATCACCCATGGTCACTGGCTTTTTTACCCGATAACCGCGGTATGCTCATTACGCTCAAAGGTGGACAACTTCGACTCTGGCAGCCTGATAAAGGGCTGTCCGACCCGCTGACCGGCGTACCAAAAGTCTGGGCGAATGGTCAGGGTGGGTTGCTTGATGTGGTGTTAGCTCCGGACTTTGAACGATCCCGCCGGGTGTGGCTAAGCTTCGCTGAAGCCGACCGCGAAGGCAAAGCGGGCACCGCAGTAGGCTACGGGCGATTGAGTGACGATCTCAAACATCTGCAAGGATTTCAGACCGTTTTTCGCCAACAGCCAAAGCTTTCCACCGGAAACCATTTTGGCGGACGTCTGGTATTTGATGGTAACGGTTATCTGTTTATTGGCCTGGGGGAGAATAATCAGCGCGCTACCGCCCAGGATCTGGATAAATTGCAGGGCAAATTAGTCCGACTGACCGACGAGGGCAAAATTCCGCCGGGTAATCCGTTTGTGAACATGGCGGGAGCGCGGGCAGAGATTTGGTCGTATGGCATCCGTAACCCGCAGGGTATGGCGATGAATCCGTGGAGTGATGTGCTGTGGCTCAATGAGCACGGTCCACGCGGAGGCGATGAAATCAATATCCCCGAGAAAGGGAAAAACTACGGCTGGCCTATCGCGACCTGGGGGGTTAACTACAGTGGTTTGAAAATTCCCGAAGCAAAAGGTCAAATTGTTGCTGGCACGGAACAACCCATCTTTTACTGGGAAAAGTCGCCGGCGGTCAGCGGAATGGCTTTTTACAATAGCGATACCTTCCCGCAGTGGCAGCAGAAGTTGTTCATCGGCGCGTTGAAAGATAAAGAAGTGATCATGTTGAGCGTTAAAGGGAATACGGTCACGGAGGATGGTCGCCTGTTGCAGGAAAGGGGGCAGCGGATCCGTGATGTGCGCGTCGGACCAGACGGTTATTTGTACGTGTTAACCGACGAGTCCGACGGGGAATTACTGAAAGTGAGTCCCTGATTTGGTTAGCTGACCGGGATCATCACGATTTTTTGAAACGCCGGGCGCTCGGTCAGTTGTTGATACCAGCGTTCCAGATGCGGGCGCGGGGTCCAGCTCAGGCCAACGTTGAACAGGTTATAGATGAACGGCGCAACAGCGATATCCGCGGTGCCAAATTCAGCCCCGGAGAACCATGGCTGGTCTGCCAGCGCGTTATCCAGAATGGCAAACAGGTTATCGCAAACTTGCTTACTTGCCTCAATGGCCGCCATATCGCGCTGATCGGCAGGTGTTCTGACCAGACCAAATAAGATAACCCGATGCGCTGGGCTTAGCGTCTGATTTGCCCAGTCCATCCATTTTTCACCGACAGCGCGCGCGGCCGGGGCGTCAATCCACAAACGTTTTTGTCCGTACTGAGCGGCCAGATAGCGGACAATGGTATTGGATTCCCACAGAACAACGTCCGTTTCATCATCGCGTAGTAGCGGGACCAGTCCGTTCGGGTTCAGTGCCAGATAGTCGGCATCGCGGTTACCGCCATGCTGCCCGCCCGCCAGAATTTGGTTATACGGCAGTTCCAGTTCCTCGAGCGTCCACAATACTTTTTTTACGTTGGTCGAGTTATTGCGACCCCACAGTGTAATCATAGTAACCCCGCAAATTAATTGAGCAGCTTTATGGCTGCAGATGCCATCTGACTAGCTCACATGGTGAGGTAAACCTAATATTTACGCAACAAAGTCTAAAAAAATCGTGCCAGGAGCAGCGCAGCGCGGCGTTATTGCATAAACTTTAAAAACTTTACCAACTTACGGTTTCTTTAAGCTCGTTAGTGCGTTATTACTCACCGCACTTATTTTACACGTCATCCATCAGACCTTTTCTGCATGGGTTGGCCGAGGTCGCTTGGCCGGTTTTGTGTAAACACGGTGTGGTATGACGTGGTTTTTTGGAATGGATACTCGGGTGGCATTTATGACGCAATACTTCTCTTCACTTCGCAGCTTTGCTGCAGGTTCTGCACTCTTAATCCTTTTGGCGCCGACCGTACAGGCGGCGGAGCAACCGACGGCCCCGCCGAGCGTAGACGCGCGCGCGTGGATTCTGATGGATTACGCCAGCGGCAAGGTGCTGGCGGAAGGTAATGCTGATGAGAAACTGGATCCTGCCAGTCTGACCAAAATCATGACCAGCTATGTGGTTGGGCAGGCGCTGAAGGCCGGAAAAATTAACCTCAACGACATGGTCACCGTGGGCAAAGACGCCTGGGCGACCGGTAATCCGGCCCTGCGCGGTTCGTCGGTTATGTTCCTCAAGCCCGGCGATCAGGTTGCGGTGTCCGATCTGAATAAAGGCGTTATCATTCAGTCAGGTAACGATGCCTGTATCGCACTCGCTGATTACGTTGCCGGCAGCCAGGAATCCTTTATTGGTCTGATGAACGGCTATGCGAAAAAACTGGGGCTGACCAACACGACTTTCCAGACGGTACACGGCCTGGATGCGGCAGGACAGTTTAGTACCGCACGTGATATGGCGCTGCTGGGGAAGGCGTTAATTCACGATGTGCCGGAAGAGTATGCTATCCACAAAGAGAAAGAATTTACCTTCAATAAAATCCGCCAGCCGAACCGCAACCGTCTGTTGTGGAGCACCAACCTGAACGTGGATGGTATGAAAACCGGGACCACTGCCGGGGCGGGATACAACCTGGTGGCTTCCGCGACCCAGGGCGATATGCGCCTGATCTCCGTGGTGCTGGGAGCGAAAACCGACCGCATTCGTTTTAATGAGTCAGAAAAGCTACTGACCTGGGGCTTCCGCTTTTTTGAAACCGTTACGCCGATTAAACCAGATGCCACTTTCGTGACCCAGCGCGTCTGGTTTGGCGATAAGAGTGAAGTGAATTTGGGCGCTGGAGAAGCGGGTTCGGTGACCATCCCGCGTGGTCAGCTCAAAAACCTGAAGGCCAGCTTTACCCTGACTGAACCACAGCTAACCGCGCCGCTGAAGAAAGGTCAGGTTGTGGGCACTATCGACTTCCAGTTGAACGGAAAATCCATTGAGCAGCGTCCGTTGATGGTGATGGAAGATGTGGAAGAGGGTGGTTTCTTTAGCCGCATGTGGGACTTTGTGATGATGAAATTCCACCAGTGGTTTGGTGGTTGGTTCTCTTAATCTTATCTGTTGCCGGATGGCGCAATCGCCGTCCGGCAGTATCTGTTAGTACTTCAGCGTGATACGTTGCGCTTTAGCGTACTCAACAAACGCATCGTCAGGACGGTTATCACTGATGATGGTATCAAAGCGTTTTAATTCCCCCATCCTCGCAGGTCGCACCTTGCCAAACTTGCTGTGATCGACCACCAAAACGTGATGCTGCGCCATCGACATTGCCCAGTGCTTCACCGGCAGTTCTTCCAGATTAAAACAGGTTGCGCCTTTTTCGATATGAACACCTGCCGCAGAATAAAAGGCGATATCCGGACAGAGATTGTTCAGCGTTTCCTGGAAATCGAGCGGTTTAAAAATCGCGTTACTGGCATGGAATTCACCACCACACAGAATGACGCGGCACTGCGGTTTTTCCTGCAGCACCAGAAACGTATTCAACGAGTAGCAGATTGCGGTGAAGGGCAGTTCATTGTCGATCGCTTCAATGATCCACGGCGTGGTAGTACCGCAATCGAAAAAGATGGTCTGATGCGCCTGCACGAGACTCGCCGCCTGCTGGGCGGCGCGACGCTTTTCATCAACCAGACGGGATTTTTGATCGCTGATTAAATAATGGTTAGCGCTGCGGGGTTCCAGAACAATATAGCCCCCGAGCAGCACGACGGGAGCATCATGATTATTCAGGTCGCGACGAATGGTCATCTCAGATACGCCCAGCAACGCCGCGGCTTCTTTGAGGTGTAATTTATCGCTGCGTTTCAGCGCCTGCAGTAATTGACCAATACGCTCGTCGCGTCGAGTTTCCATAGTTCCCCTGGAGAATAGAATAAGTACTCAGTTTCGCGCTTAATACTACTCTTTTTACCGTGGGTTAGTCACGTACCCAACCTTTACGGATGGGGAGGGCGAAGCAGGTGCGATAGCAAGTCTGCAAGCCGAGGTACAGGGGGGTGCCAAAGCGCTGCCAGATCATCTGGGCGCTCAGACAGCCGATCAATCCAGCCAGTAATCCGCCCAGCATATCCAGCGGCCAGTGTACGCCAAGGTAGACTCGTGACCACGCAATCGCCACGGCAACGGCCATCAGCAGAACCCCCGTCCATAGGCGATGCCAGAACAGGAAGGCCAGAGCAAAGGTAAAGATAACCGTACCGTGGTCACTCGGGAAAGAATCATCTGCCGCATGGTGCAGGAAGTTATAGCCGATGTGGTTAACGAACGGGCGATCGTGGGGGAAAAGATGCCCCATCAGCCAGGAAATCGTCAGACCGATTACCAACGCAATGGCCATTTTGATGACCAACTGGCGCTGGAGCGTAACCTGACCACGAGGTCCCCAAAGCCAGAGCACAACGGCTAACAGCGGCACAATGCTGATCAGATCTTTGGCAATGAAAATGGCGAGCGAAATGGCCCATTGCGCAGAGTCGGGTGTTGCATTGATCAAGTAAAAAAGCGAATTGTTCAGATTTTCCAGCATAACGTCCAGACTCAGTGTAATCGTTAAAAAGGCCCATAAGGGGGAGAGCATAAAATTGCTTTCACGGGATAAAAAGCGGTCTTGTCTTATTTGCGTGTTAAATGACGATTTTTAAGACAATTTATGAGGCTTATTGAGCATGATAGCGGTCTCAACTTAAATTAACCTTAAAGCAGAATGTTCTTGAGCAAATGAGTGTAAAAATGTGCGCATTTTGCTTTCAAATCACATAATTCACTATCACCAGTACGGCGCATTTATTACACTTTGCGCGATTTTTCTATAGTTAAGAGATTGCATGCAGAACCGTTTATCTTCAGGCGTCCGTTTGGGGCGTCAGGCATTACTTTTCCCGCTTTGTCTGGTGCTTTACGAATTCTCCACTTATATCGGCAACGATATGATCCAGCCCGGAATGTTGGCGGTGGTGGCGCAATATAACGCCGGATTAGATTGGGTACCTACGTCCATGACCGCCTATCTGGCAGGCGGCATGTTTTTGCAGTGGTTGTTAGGACCGCTGTCGGATCGTATTGGTCGTCGTCCGGTAATGTTAACTGGTGTGATCTGGTTCATCGTTACCTGCCTTGCGACCCTGCTCGCACAGAATATTGAGCAATTTACTTTCCTGCGTTTTTTGCAGGGGATAAGCCTGTGCTTTATTGGTGCGGTGGGTTACGCCGCCATTCAGGAATCCTTCGAAGAAGCGGTCTGCATAAAAATTACCGCGCTGATGGCAAACGTGGCGCTGATTGCGCCACTACTGGGGCCGTTGGTAGGCGCAGCCTGGGTACATGTTCTGCCGTGGGAAGGGATGTTTATCCTGTTTGCTGCTCTGGCGGCCATCTCCTTTTTTGGTCTGCAGCGCGCGATGCCGGAAACGGCGACCCGGCTTGGTGAAAAGCTATCCATTAAAGAGCTGGGCAAGGATTATAAGCTGGTGCTGAGGAATGTGCGCTTTGTTGCAGGCGCGCTGGCGTTGGGTTTTGTCAGCCTGCCGTTACTGGCATGGATTGCGCAGTCCCCGATTATTATCATCAGCGGTGAACATCTCAGCAGCTACGAATATGGTCTGTTGCAGGTGCCGATTTTTGGCGCGTTGATTGCCGGTAACCTGGTGCTGGCGCGTCTGACTTCGCGAAAAACCGTGCGTTCGCTAATTATCATGGGCGGCTGGCCAATCGCCGTTGGCCTGATTATTGCCGCTGCGGCTACGGTGGTGTCATCTCATGCATATCTATGGATGACGGCAGGTTTGAGTATCTATGCGTTTGGCATTGGCGTGGCGAATGCGGGGCTGGTGCGCCTGACGCTGTTTGCCAGCGAAATGAGTAAAGGTACCGTTTCTGCTGCAATGGGTATGTTGCAGATGCTGATTTTTACCGTCGGTATTGAGCTGAGTAAACACGCGTATCTGCTGGGAGGGAACGGCTTGTTCAGCCTGTTCAATCTGGCAAGCGGCGTACTGTGGCTGATTCTGATGGTTATCTTCCTGAAAGATAAACGGGTAGGGAATTCCCGGGAAGGTTAAGGCCCGGTTGCCCGGGCCTGGTAAAAACTTAGTGGTGGTCGTCAATCTGATGTTCGATAACCATCCCTTCACCGACGCTTGCCACATGTCGCGCATAAGGATGGACACGATAAACCGGTGCCGGGGCAGGCGCTGGAGCAACATATACTGTTTGTGGTGTGGTCGTTACGCTGACCGCCTGCGGTACGCTGACGGAAGAGGGTACTACCACCACTTTATAACCGCTGGGGACATCAACGGTAACGCTTTGCGCAAATGTTGTCCCCGCAAAGCCCAGCAACAATGTCGCCATCAGTACACTTTTCTTCATAATCCGCTCGTCTGAAATATTCACTGGAAGTAATAATCCAGCGGGTTAATTTAAGGCGGATTATGAATAGATCATGCCATCATTTTGTTGCCGTCTGTGCTGAGACGTTAATGCGTAAACGGTGCTTCATTCTTTAACACGCGGTCGATAACATCCAGCACGCCCTCTTCGTTGTTCGAACCTGCGCGATATTTCGCCGCCTCGATCACCGGTTCATGAGCGTTTGCCATCGCATAGCTAAATCCGGCCTGACGCAGCATCTCAATATCATTTCCGCCATCACCAAACACAACAACCTCATCGTCGTTAATATTCCAGCGTTGTTGCAGCAGCCGCAAACCGTTTGCCTTATGCACGCCGGGAATAATTAAATCGATGCTGCCGTAGCCGGTATGCACCGGCACCATAATATCGCCAATCGCCTCGTGGAGATCGGCCTGAACCTGCGGGATTCGGTCATCGGAAATATTCAGCCCGAACTTGAAGAAAACGTCGTTGAGGTTGTCAAAATTATCTACAAATTCAAGACGATGATAGTACATGGCGGAAACGTTCTTATGCTCATCACTGTACTGTTTCAATGTATAGGCGCTGTTTTTACCACAGGCAATAATGTCGATATCGGCGCGGGTCAGCAGATGCTCTACGATGGCATGGAAATCGTCTTTAGCCAGTTCGCCGTTAAAGACATCTTCTCCTTCACTGACCACCCAACCGCCGTTTTCGGCGACAAATGAGATTTCATTGGCCAGCTCGGGGAAAAAGGAAATCAACTGATAATATTGGTTGCCGCTGGCGACCACAAAGCGGATCCCTTGTTCTTTCATCTGGCGGTATTGCGCCATAAAGCGCTCACGGTTATAGGTTTTTTGGTCGCTTAAAAATGTGCCGTCCATGTCGACCGCAATTAGTTTGATACTCATTAGCTGTTCTCCATCACCGTGGTATTTTTGAGATCCGGTTTCGCTACCGCTTTCGCGACGACGGCGGCGACAAGCACCAGCGCCAGCACCACCAGCATAGCGCTGCGCAGGCCATAGTGTTCACCCAGATAGCCCAGCAGCGGGGGGCCAACCAGGAACGCCAGATAGCCGGTGGTCGCGACAACACTGACGCGGGTTGGTGCATCGGGGCCGGTGTCGCTGGCGGCTGAAATGGTCAGCGGGAAGCCGAGCGAAGCGCCGAGTCCCCACAAAATAACGGACACACCCGCCACCCAAGAGCTGTCGACAAAAATAATCAGGCTAATCCCGAGAGCACCCATCAGCGCACTGGCGCGCACCACAGCAACGCGGCTGTAACGGTCGATGAACCAGCCGCCGGTAAATCGCCCAACGGTCATACCCAGCGTAAAACCGGCATAAATCAGCGAGCCTGATGTCGGGCTAAATCCATGTCCGTCCACCATTAACAATGGGAGCCAGTCGTTGGCGGAACCTTCAGCAAATGCCATCGCCAGCACTACAACGCCGATCAGCAATAGCTGGATATCACGATAAAAAGGCAGCCCTTTTTCACCGGAGTGAGAACCGTCAGCGGCATTTTTGCCCGTGCCGTCAGGAATAGCTTTGATGGCGATGAAAATAGGTGTGATAGCAACCATCGCAGCCAGCAAAATATGTGCGGTTGCCGGGACGCTGAAGGCGGTAAGCATCATTCCAACCCCAGCCCCTGCCAGCGTTCCCAGGCTGTAAAAACCATGCATCATCGGCAGCACGGTTTTGTTCATTTCGCGCTCAACCGCCGCACCTTCGACGTTGATGGCAACTTCTGCCGCGCCAAAGCTGGCGCCAAACACGCCCAGGCCAAACGCGAAAATCCAGGCGGAATGCAGCCAGAGCGCGACGCTGAGGATCGCCATTCCGAGGACTGCGCAAGACATGGTGGTGCGGATCACCTTACGCGTGCCAAATCGTTTCACCAGCCAGGCCGAACAAAGTATGCCACTCATCGAACCAATAGAGAGTCCAAACAACACCGCGCCCATTTCGGCGGTAGAGATGGAGAGAATATCTCTGATGGCAGGGGTACGCGTTGCCCAGGAGGCCATTAATAATCCTGGTAAAAAGAAGAACGTGAACAGCGCCCAGGTGCGACGTCTTAAGGCTTTGCGTGATGAGATGCCAGTCATGAATTCGAGCCAAAGAAAAGAGGGAAGGAGACAACATTAGCAAGACTGTGTACATTTGTACACAAATGCAAGAAGAGGAAATGCAGTGCGACGTGCAAACGATCCGCAGCGGCGGGAAAAAATAGTTCAGGCGACTCTGGATGCAGTAATAGCCCATGGTATTCATGGGGTTACACACCGTAAAATCGCTATGATTGCCGAGGTGCCACTGGGTTCTATGACCTATTACTTTTCGGGAATCGATGAGCTTTTGATGGAGGCATTTGGCCGTTTTACTGACAGGATGATGCTGCAGTATCAGGACTTTTTTGCCGACGTTAAGGATGCGTCGCAGGCTTGCCATGCCATTACCGATATGATTTACGGCTCTCAGGTCACAACGCCTGATAATATGGAGCTCATGTATCAGCTGTATGCTTTCGCCAGCCGTAAACCAGCGTTGAAAACGGTGATGCAGAACTGGATGCTACGCAGCCAACAAACGTTAGAGCAGTGGTTTGACCCAGTTACGGCACGGGCGCTGGATGCGTTTATTGAAGGAATGACGCTGCATTTTGTCACGGACAAAAAACCGCTGCAGCGAGAAGATATCTTGCTGATGGTGGAGCGTATTGCAGGGGGGCCCGCGACAGTCAGCTGTGCGTAGCGCCCCCGGTAATATTCACCACCGTCGCGGTCATGGCGCTGGCATGGTCTGAAGCGAGAAAGGTTATGACCTCAGCGATTTGTGCAAGCGTAGGCAGGCGCGCGAGCATGGTACTTTGCGCTGCACCCCCTAACCATTGATCGATGGTTAAACCCATTGACTGTGCTTTAGCGGAGAAAATTTCTCCGGTATAGGAGCCAGCTGCAACAGCATCCACAATCGCATGCGAGCGCACGCCGACGACCCGGATATTTGCCGGTCCCACCTCGCTGGCGAGCGCTTTAATAAAAGCCTCTGTTCCTGCACAACCGACAATATGACCCAGGTGACCAGGCATCGCCATCGGAGCCGCGGGGGCAACAACGCTGAGAATGACGCCCGCACGATTGCCGCCCATGTGCGGCGTTACGGCTTTTGCGATATTGAACTGCGCCGAGAGGAAAGGGGTAATACCGCTCATAAACTCAGAGAGGGATAATGCGTCAATGCGCTTGCCCTGTTCGTGCATAAAGCCGGTCGCGTTAACCACCACATCTATTCCACCGGTTTGCAGCGCAAGTTGAGTAATTTGTTTTGATGCGTCGTGTTCGTCGAGTACATCGGTGATAAAGGTATCGACGGTACCGCCTGTCGTTCGAAGGCGACTGGCCGTCCAATCCAGCTTTTCCTGGCTACGCGCGCCCAGGTATACATGAGCACCTTCGCGCGCCATGGCCTGCGCAACCGCACTACCAATAGCCCCGCTGCCACCAAAAATTACTGCGACTTTGCCAGTAAGCAACATGACTAACCTCCATCCCCGAAAAAGCACCGTTTTAAAGTATGTGCCATAACCGGCATGCTGCAAATTTGTCGCCGCTTGGCAGAGTAGCTAACCTTTTATCCCTATCACCTGCAGCACGTTCTGTCATCCCGAGCTGGCGACGGATTGAACTGGTAGCTGGTCGCCGAGGTGCTCTCCGCGTCGTTCTGTACGCGTAGCGAAGTGGCGCTAAACAAGGGGGGTAATCAGCAAAGGGTCATCCTGAACTCATTTCAGGCCATTAAGCTCGGAAAACAGAAATACTTCGGAATGGCTGTTTTACAGGTGTCTGAAAATGATGTGGCCCCGGTAACTGCGTATCATGCATCCGAGGCCAAGATCAAAGCTATTAAAAAATAATCAATAACGCATAAAGCGTTGTAGTGTGGAGGTCAAACAGGACGTAAGTCCGCTCAAGGAGATCAGGCACACAACATCAAATTATTTTCATAAAATCAGGCTATAACGCGGTAACAATCAACGATAAATAAGGACATCAATGGACACTGTAGAGGAACTCAACGGGACATATTTCTATGCAGGGAAGTCCAATCTGACGGCTGCTGAGCTTTTGTTTATGATTTTCTGTGAGAATACCGCCAGCCAGTTCGGGATTGGTATTGCAGATTTCGGGGCTATCGTTGCCCTGGTATCAGGTCGCAATAATCTTTGGACAAGGGCAAAGCCGATTGGTGCGACTAAAGGTACTTCATACGCCTCCAAAGCAGCACGCGCAGTGTTTAAAAAGTCAAAATTCCCTTTTGGTATATCATTACCGACCTGGCTTGGCGGCTACACTCCGTGGACAGCTCGCCGTGTTATGGTCCACAACATTGGATCATTTGTTGGTCGCTCAATCCCCTTGGTTGGCATGATTATTCTGGCAGCTGACGTGTCTCAAATTACCTACCGTACTATCCGCGACTATAACGTTATAGCAAGGGGCAGTGATAAGTTATGGTAAATAATATCGAGCAAAAAATTTATGAGCTGATACGACCCTACGCAGGAACGTATTTACTCAACATAAAGAAAGTGGTGCTAACACCTAAAACTGACCTCGATACTGATCTGGATATTGACGAGGTGGAAGTCGAAGATCTGATGAATGATTTTTTTGAAATGTTCAATGTTGAGCGGGGCAACTTCAAGGTTGAAACATACTATCCTGCTGAATCATTCTCACTGAATCCATTTAAAAAATCACCACCTGTACCTGTACCTGATTTCACTATAGGCATGTTGATTGAATCAGCAAAAGCAGGACGCTGGTTATATAACTGAGCATAAGCAAGGAGCTTTAAAATGGCTGTACCTGTTCACTTATTTTTGACTGATGATGGCGGTTCGATTATCCGTGGATCGTGCGATGTTCGAGACCGTGAGGGTAGCGTGGAACTAAGGGGACTACATCACAACATAATGCTACCTACAGATCCAATGACAGGTAAGGTAACGGGAACACGTCAACATTCGCCATTTCAGTTTACTAAGGAGCTCGACAGCTCAAGTCCGTACCTGTTCAAAGCCGCGGCTACTGGTCAGACTCTCAGATCTGCTGAATTTCGTTTCTACCACATCAACGATGCAGGGCAAGAGGTAGAGTATTACCGGATCACACTCGAAAATGTGAAAGTAGTTTCAGTGAGTCCTTTAATGCACGACACTCGGGGATGCCCTGGAACAGGCCACATGGAAGATGTTGCGCTGAACTACGAAAAAATTACGCATCTGTACAAAGACGGCAATCTTTTAGCCCATGATGCATGGAATGAGCGCTCCACTGCGTAAATCACAATAGATCTACAAATATGATTTTAAAGATTTTGAATTTCAGGCAACAAAAAACCCATCAACCTTGAACCAAAACGGCGGGGTTGATGGGCTCCACAAATTGGGGACATCAAAGAAAAGCAGTGGCAATAGTTATGACTGACGCCTTGAAGAAAAGTTCTGCTTACCTGCAAAAAATTTTCGTTTAAGGGTAAATTTCAGCGCTAACCAAGGCCAGGCCAGACAATGACAATGAGTGTCCCCGCTAATGTCAGCAGAACGTTGGCAATCGCGTAGGTCCCGGCATAGCCTAACGCAGGGATGTTGCTGCGTGCGGTGTCGCTGATGATTTCCATTGCCGGAGCACAGGTACGTGCGCCCATCATGGCGCCAAACAGCAGGGCGCGGTTCATGCGCAATACATAAGCACCAAACAAGAAACAGATGACAACCGGCACCAGGCTGACCACCAGACCAGCAATCAACATTTGACCACCGACGGCACCCAGGCCATTACCAATGCCACTGCCTGCGCTTAAACCGACGCCTGCCATGAATACCATCAGACCAAACTCTTTCACCATATTCAGCGCACCCTGTGGGATGTAGCCAAACGTAGGGTGGTTGGCTCGCAGGAAGCCCAGCATGATCCCGGCGAACAGCAGTCCAGCCGCATTCCCGATGCCGAAGCTGAAATTACTGAACTGGAAGGTGATCATCCCGATCATCAGACCGATGATAAAGAAGGCGCAGAAGGCCAGCAGATCGGTCACCTGACTGTGAATTGAAATGAAGCCGATACGATCGGCAATGGTTTTCACGCGACGAGCATCACCGCTGACCTGCAATACGTCGCCTTTATTGAGCACGACGTTGTCATCAATAGGCATTTCAATCTGGCTGCGGATCACGCGGTTGAGGAAACAACCGTGGTCGGTCAGTTTCAACTGGGCCAGGCGACGACCAACGGCATTGTGGTTTTTCACCACAATTTCTTCAGTGACGATGCGCATATCGAGCAGATCGCGATCGAACACCTCTTTACCGTTACGGAAGCTGGGATCGAGGCGAGCATGGGCATCCGGATAACCCACCAGGGCTATCTCATCGCCCATTTGCAATACCGCGTCACCATCCGGGTTGGCCAGAATGCCGTTGCGACGGATGCGTTCAATGTAACAGCCGGTCTGGCGATAAATACCCAGTTCGCGCAGATTTTTGCCATCGGCCCATGCCACCAGCTCAGGGCCAACACGATAGGCGCGAATCACCGGGAGGTACACTTTACGATTGGCGTCTGTGTCCAGACCCCGTTCACGTGCGATTTGTTGGGCGCTGGTTTGCAGGTCCTGGTGCTGAAGTTTCGGCAAATAGCGCGCACCAACAATCAGACTGACCAGACCAATCAAATAGGTGAGGGCGTAACCCAGGCTCAGGTTATCGAGAGCGCTTGAAAGTTGTGTCCCTGACATTCCTGAATGGCGCAAGGTGTCACCTGCGCCGACCAGCACCGGAGTTGAGGTCATCGAGCCAGCCAGCATACCCGCCGTCAGGCCGATGTCCCAGCCAAATAGCTTACCCAGCCCCAGGGCGATCAGCATTGCGCTACCGACCATCACCAGGGCAAGCATTAGATAATTTTTCCCATCGCGAAAAAAAATCGAAAAAAAGTTGGGGCCGGCTTCGACGCCGACGCAAAAAATAAACAGCATAAAGCCGAGATTTAATGCATCGGTGTTAATACTAAAGTGCTGCTGACCTAATAATAGGGAGACCACTAAAACGCCAATGGAATTACCGAGTTGGACTGAACCCAGACGTAATTTGCCCAGACACAGGCCCAGTGCCAGGACCACAAATAATAACAGGATGTAATTCCCATTTAACAAATCTGCGACGTTTATATTCACGGAGACTAACTTCTTGTTTACTAGTAAGCTATTGAAAGAAATGGCAATTTACGCTAATGTTTTTGCCAGAAATTAAGGGGCGATAGCATCGTACACAGCCCCGAATAATGCAGCATAACAATATATGCGGCTAGTTTAATCTCATTACGTATCAACGGCTATAAGAATCGTGTGGGTGTGTTTTTGGCATGGAATGCCGAGTTACTTTATCTGACTGGACGCCTGCGGGCGAAAAGAGTGTTCGATAGAGAATGTGTCAGGAGGAACGATTGAAACATAAGCAAAGTTGGGCGAGTGCGGTTTGCTGCTTTGTGCTCTTTATTGTGGTGTGTCTTTCATTAACGCTGAACGTGAAAGGGGCATTCAGAGCGGCAGGGCATCCTGAGGTCGGATTGTTGTTTTTTATCTTACCTGGTGCTGCAGCAAGCTTTTTTTCCCATCGTCGGGAAGTGCTCAAACCCCTTCTTGGTGCAATGTTGGCGGCGCCGTGCTGCCTGTTACTGATGCGGTTCGTTTTTATGCCGACGCGTTCATTGTGGCAAGAGCTGGCGTGGTTGTTTAGTGCGGTGTTTTGGTGCGCGCTTGGCGCATTATGTTTTTTATTTATCAGTAGCTTATTCAATCAGCGTCAACGGCGGAAAAAGAACTGATGACGCCCTCAAGCTGAGGGCGTAGAAACAGCTATCAGGCGAACAGATTCATGTTCTCTTTTGCCCAAGCTTCAAAATCCGTGCAGCCGCCGATGTGTTTTTGATCGACAAAAATCTGCGGAACGGTTTCAACTGGCTTACCTACCGTCTTTTCCAGATCTGCTTTGGTAATTCCTTCAGCATGGATATCAATATAGCGGAAGTTAAAATCGTCATGCTCACTGCTTAATTTTTCTGCTAATTCTTTTGCGCGCACGCAATACGGGCACCCTGGGCGACCAAAAATAACGGCAAACATCTCTTTCTCCTCGAACTTATCAGGCCGGATGGCAATACTGGTTATGATGCCGCGATTTGTGACGGATGGAAAGCAGGTTCAGCCTGTTGCTTTGATATCCTCAAGCTATATCTGTTAAACACGGCAAGCCGGAACGTTTTATAATGAAAGCCATTTCGCCGGGAGGCCGCGTATGCGCACAATTGGTGTATTACCCAAAAGCGTATTGATGCTGGAAATAATTGGGATGGTTTTGTTATCGCTGGCGCTACTATCGCTTAACGATTACCTCACCTTGCCCGCACCGCTTAACAGCCCGTTAGCCTGCGTGGTGATGATATTTCTGGGCGTACTGCTGATGCTCCCTGCTGCGGTGGCGTTGATGTGGCGTATTGCTCAACTGCTGGCACCGCAACTGATGTCACGCGCACCCGGTGATTCAACTGATTCAGACAGAGACAAAAGAGATGACACCAACCATTGATTTACTCCGCAGCCACCGTTCCATTCGCCATTTTACCGATGATGCCATTTCGGATGCACAGCGTGAGGCGATTATTGCCGCCGCTCAGGGAACGTCAAGCTCCAGTTTTCTTCAGTGCACGACGATCGTTCGCATAACGGATAAATCTCTGCGCGAATCGCTGGCTACCTTATCTGGCGGCCAAAAGCATGTGGCACAGGCCGCTGAGTTCTGGGTGTTTTGCGCTGATTTTAATCGTCATTTGCAGATTTGCCCTGATGCGCAACTTGGGCTGGCGGAACAGCTGCTGCTGGGCGTGGTCGATACTGCGATGATGGCGCAAAATGCGTTGACGGCGGCAGAGTCGCTGGGACTTGGCGGCGTGTTTATTGGCGGTCTGCGTAACAATATTGAGTCGGTCACCGAACTGTTGAAGCTTCCGCAACATGTTCTTCCGCTCTTTGGATTGTGCCTCGGCTGGCCTGCGGATAACCCGGATATCAAGCCGCGACTACCAGCATCGATTGTGGTGCACGAAAACCAATACCAGCCACTCAACAGCGATGCGTTGGCGCAATATGATGAGCAGCTCGCGCAGTACTATCTGACCCGAGGCAGCAATACTCGTCGCGACACCTGGAGCGATCATATTCGCCGTACCATCATTAAAGAAAGTCGCCCCTTTATCCTGGAATATTTGCATAAACAGGGGTGGGCCACGCGCTAAAGATTTTAACCCAGTGTATGATACGCCAGCTTTTACCAGGTCATTCAGAGAGGTGCAGGGTGAAAATTGCCATTTTGTCCCGGGACGGAACGCTCTATTCTTGTAAACGCCTGCGTGAAGCGGCGATGCAGCGCGGTCACCTGGTTGAAGTTATCGATCCCCTTTCTTGCTATATGAACATCAGCCCGGCGGCATCCTCTATCCATTACAAGGGCCGTCAGCTTCCCCATTTCGACGCGGTGATCCCGCGGATTGGTTCCGCGATTACCTTTTATGGGACGGCGGCGCTGCGCCAGTTTGAGATGCTGGGTAGCTATCCGTTGAATGAATCGGTAGCGATTACGCGAGCGCGCGATAAGCTGCGTTCGCTACAGCTGCTGGCGCGTCAGGGAATTGATTTACCCATCACCGGAATTGCTCACTCTCCGGACGATACCAGCGACATGATTGACATGGTTGGCGGTGCGCCGTTGGTGGTCAAACTGGTTGAAGGCACCCAGGGTATTGGCGTGGTGCTGGCGGAAACGCGGCAGGCTGCAGAAAGCGTGGTAGATGCCTTTCGTGGGCTGAATGCCCATATCCTGGTTCAGGAATATATCAAAGAAGCGAAGGGCCGCGATATCCGCTGTTTTGTGGTGGGCGACGAAGTAGTGGCTGCCATTGAACGACGGGCTAAAGAGGGCGATTTTCGTTCTAATCTCCATCGCGGTGGCGTGGCGACTATTGCGAGTATCACGCCGTGCGAAAGAGAAATTGCGCTCAAAGCCGCCCGGACTATGGGTCTGGACGTTGCAGGCGTTGATATTCTGCGCGCTGATCGAGGGCCACTGGTCATGGAGGTCAACGCGTCCCCAGGGCTGGAAGGCGTGGAGAAAACCACCGGGATAGACATAGCTGGCAAGATGATCCAGTGGATCGAACGTCACGCTACGCCTGAATTTTGCCTTAAAATCGGCGGCTAAGCGCAATATCGATTGCGATCGTGGTATGACACGCTCTTTTTGCGTAAGCTGTGCCGGTATTTTTTTCATCAATAGAGGTCGCACATTATTATGACATCACTGGTCGTTCCCACTCTGGATACGTTGCGTCAATGGCTCGACGACCTGGGCATGAGTTTTTTTGAATGCGATACCTGTCAGGCGCTGCATTTGCCGCACATGCAGAATTTTGACGGCATCTTTGATGCAAAAGTTGATTTGGTCGATAACGTCATTCTGTTTTCCGCGATGGCGGAAGTCAGACCTTCTGCGCTGCTGCCGCTGGCCGCCGATCTGTCCGCGATAAATGCCAGTTCACTGACGGTGAAAGCTTTTCTGGATATGCAGGATGATAATCTGCCAAAACTGGTGGTTTGCCAGTCTTTATCCGTTACGCCGGGCGTGACGTTTGAGCAGTTCGAATATTTTATTCGCCAGAGCGAAGAGCAGATATCGATGGTGATCCTTGAAGCCGGTGCGCATCAGTTGTTATTTAATGCTGAAGAAGATGCGCAAAACAGCACCGCTGAAATTCATTTCCTCCATTAATTCTTCCTGAGTCTGGACATATATTGCGCAGCCGCTGCCATAGCGGTTGCGTATTGCCCGTTTTTATTCTGCATTTAACCTTTCATTAAAGAATTATTCACCTCGATTCAGCGCCTTCCGCTTTACGTCATAGACAATTCCTGCATAAAAAATTGATAAAAGGCGTTTTTTAAGCTGGGCTATATCCACAATTCCTGGCTAAAGTTATTCTTGCGAAGCTTACCAACGTCATCATTTAAACAGCCCTTGTGACCAGTCCTGTGGCCACGATGTATGTTGAATGCCTGGGCGGATGCCAGCGAGCAATAGCGGCGTGAGGAGAGGTCCCTCTTTTCATCGGTGCCGCATGAAAGAATATGCACGTTTCTTGCATATCATTAGAGTGTGACATTTTTGTTCGTTTGTTAACGAACTTTCAGAAGGAAAGAGATTATGACCGCCTTAAATAAAAAATGGTTATCAGGCCTGGTTGCGGGTGCTCTGATGGCCGTCTCTGCCGGCACGCTCGCTGCTGAACAAAAAACGCTGCATATTTATAACTGGTCTGATTATATTGCCCCGGATACGGTGGCTAATTTTGAAAAAGAGACCGGAATTAAAGTTATCTATGACGTATTTGATTCCAATGAAGTACTGGAAGGTAAGCTCATGGCTGGCAGTACCGGCTTTGACCTTGTCGTTCCTTCTGCCAGCTTCCTTGAGCGTCAACTGACTGCAGGCGTATTCCAGCCGCTAGATAAGAGCAAATTGCCGGGCTGGAAAAAGCTTGATCCTGAACTGCTGAAGCTGGTGGGTAAACACGATCCGGATAACAAGTTTGCGATGCCGTATATGTGGGCAACGACCGGCATTGGCTATAACGTGGATAAAGTCAAAGCGGTGCTGGGACCGGATGCGCCGGTTGATAGCTGGGATCTGATCCTCAAGCCAGAAAATCTGGAAAAACTCAAAAGCTGCGGCGTCTCTTTCCTCGATGCGCCCGAAGAGGTGTTTGCCACGGTGCTGAACTATTTGGGTAAAGATCCAAACAGTACCAAAGCGGATGATTACACCGGACCGGCAACCGACCTGCTGTTGAAGCTGCGTCCAAATATTCGCTACTTCCACTCCTCGCAATATATTAACGACCTGGCAAACGGTGATACCTGCGTTGCGATTGGCTGGGCAGGGGACGTATGGCAGGCGGCAAACCGTGCGAAAGAAGCGAAAAATGGCGTCAATATCTCCTTCTCAATTCCTAAAGAAGGTGCAATGGCGTTCTTTGACGTATTCGCGATGCCTGCCGATGCGAAAAACAAAGACGAAGCCTATCAGTTCCTCAACTATCTGCTGCGCCCTGATGTGATTGCGCATATTTCCGACCATGTGTTTTATGCCAATGCCAACAAAGAAGCGACGGCTCTGGTCAGCCCTGAAGTTCGTGACAACCCGGGCATTTACCCGCCAGCGGATGTGCGAGCTAAGCTGTTCACACTGAAAGTACAGGATCCGAAGATCGATCGTGTACGTACCCGCGCATGGACAAAGGTAAAAAGCGGGAAATAAACCGATGTTTGGGACATGACCCGGCAGGATCTTTGCCTGCCGGGCAGCGTTGAGCCCGGACACATATAACCCGGCAATACGCACCGTTATGGTGCGTTATTTGCACCGTTTCTTTGTTTTATGCCGGAGAGCACCTGAGTGAATGATGCAACCCCACGCCCACAAGCGAAAATCCGCAAGGCGCTGACCCCGCTGCTTGAAATTCGCAATCTGACCAAGTCATTTGACGGTCAGCACGCCGTTGATGACGTCAATCTTACTATCTACAAAGGTGAAATATTTGCTCTGCTCGGCGCGTCCGGCTGTGGCAAATCGACCCTGCTGCGTATGCTGGCGGGATTTGAACTGCCGACTACCGGGCAAATCATGCTTGATGGTGTCGATTTAGCGCATGTCCCGCCTTATCTGCGTCCGATTAATATGATGTTTCAGTCCTATGCTTTGTTTCCGCACATGACTGTTGAGCAGAACATTGCCTTTGGCCTCAAGCAGGACAAACTGCCGAAGGCTGAAATCGCCAGTCGGGTGAATGAGATGCTGGGACTCGTGCATATGCAGGAGTTCGCCAGGCGTAAGCCGCATCAGCTTTCTGGCGGTCAGCGTCAGCGCGTGGCATTGGCGCGCAGCCTGGCAAAACGCCCGAAGCTGCTGTTGTTGGATGAACCAATGGGGGCGCTGGATAAAAAACTCCGTGATCGCATGCAACTGGAAGTGGTGGATATCCTGGAACGCGTCGGTGTGACCTGCGTGATGGTGACGCATGACCAGGAAGAAGCCATGACGATGGCGGGCCGTATTGCGATCATGAACCGTGGCAAATTTGTCCAGATTGGCGAGCCGGAAGAGATCTATGAACATCCGACTACGCGTTACAGCGCAGAGTTTATCGGTTCGGTAAACGTTTTTGAGGGACTGCTAAAAGAACGCCAGGAAGATGGTCTGGTGATTGAGTCTCCAGGACTGGTGCATCCGCTGAAGGTGGACGCCGATGCATCTGTTGTCGATAACGTCCCGGTGTATGTTGCGCTGCGCCCGGAAAAAATCATGCTCTGCGAAGCCCCTCCGCCAGAGGGATATAACTTCGCGGTAGGCGAAGTGGTGCACATTGCCTATCTGGGTGATTTGTCTGTGTACCACGTACGTTTGAAAAGCGGCCAGATGCTTAGCGCTCAGCTACAAAATGAACATCGTTATCGCAAGGGATTACCAACCTGGGGTGACGAAGTTCGTTTGTGTTGGGATGCGGACAGCTGTGTGGTGTTGACGGTTTAAGGAGCGAAGATGAGTACACTTGAACCTCCGGCACGCGTGGATAAAGCAGGGCGATTCACGCTGTTTATGTCACGGCTGCAAATGAAGCACGGGCGCAAGATGGTGATCGCGCTGCCGTACGTGTGGCTGCTGCTCCTGTTTTTGCTGCCTTTTCTGATTGTCTTCAAAATCAGTTTGGCTGAAATGGCGCGCGCTATTCCACCCTATACCGACCTTGTTTCATGGGCTGACGATCAGTTATCCATCACGCTCAACTTAGGCAACTTCCTGCAACTGACGGACGATCCGCTCTATTTCGATGCCTATCTGCAATCGTTACAGGTGGCGGGGATTTCGACAATCTGTTGCCTGCTGCTGGGATACCCGCTGGCATGGGCCGTCGCGCACAGTAAACCCTCAACGCGTAATATTCTGCTGTTGCTGGTAATCTTACCGTCCTGGACCTCGTTTTTAATTCGCGTGTATGCCTGGATGGGGATCCTGAAAAACAACGGCGTGCTGAACAACTTTCTGATGTGGCTGGGCGTCATCGACCAACCGTTGACGATTTTGCACACCAATCTGGCGGTCTATATCGGTATTGTTTACGCCTATTTGCCCTTTATGGTGCTGCCGATTTATACCGCGCTGACGCGTATTGATTACTCGCTGGTCGAAGCGGCGCTGGATTTAGGTGCCCGACCGCTGAAGACCTTCTTTAGCGTGATTGTGCCGTTGACCAAGGGCGGGATTATCGCCGGGTCAATGCTGGTGTTTATTCCGGCTGTCGGGGAGTTTGTGATCCCGGAACTGCTGGGGGGGCCGGATAGCATCATGATTGGCCGTGTGCTTTGGCAGGAGTTTTTCAATAACCGCGACTGGCCGGTGGCTTCTGCTGTCGCCATTATTATGCTGCTGTTACTGATTGTGCCAATCATGTGGTTCCATAAATATCAGCAAAAAAGCGTGGGGGAACACGGATGAATAACTTACCGGTCGTTCGCTCGCCGTGGCGTATTTTTATCCTGGTAGTGGGCTTTACCTTCCTGTACGCGCCGATGCTGATGTTGGTTATCTATTCGTTTAACAGCTCCAAGCTGGTGACGGTCTGGGCGGGGTGGTCAACACGTTGGTATGGTGAGCTTTTTCACGATAGCGCGATGATAAGCGCCGTCGGCATGAGCTTAACGATTGCTGCGGGTGCTGCGACGATGGCGGCAATCCTCGGCACCATCGCCGCCGTGGTAATGGTGCGCTTTGGTCGTTTTCGCGGTTCGAATGGTTTCGCTTTTATGATCACCGCGCCGCTGGTTATGCCGGATGTCATTACCGGTTTGTCGCTGCTGCTGCTGTTTGTAGCGCTGGCTCACGCCATCGGCTGGCCGGCGGATCGCGGCATGTTGACCATCTGGCTGGCGCACGTCACCTTCTGTACGGCGTACGTGGCGGTGGTGATTTCCTCGCGTTTGCGCGAACTGGACCACTCCATTGAGGAAGCGGCGATGGATCTTGGCGCCACGCCGCTGAAGGTCTTTTTCGTCATCACGCTGCCGATGATTATGCCGGCGGTGATTTCAGGTTGGCTATTAGCCTTCACACTGTCACTCGATGATCTGGTCATTGCCAGCTTTGTCTCTGGTCCTGGCGCCACAACGTTACCGATGCTGGTGTTCTCCAGCGTACGTATGGGGGTGAACCCGGAGATCAACGCGCTGGCGACGCTGATCCTTGGTGTGGTAGGAATTATCGGATTTATCGCGTGGTATCTGATGGCGCGAACAGAAAAACAACGGATCCGCGATATCCAACGTGCAAGACGCGGCTGAAAAAACTAAAATCTGCCAACCTGTCTATACGGCGCAGCTGTGGTGGCTGCGCCGTTTTCATGGAAGACGACGCGTTGGGATTTTTTAAGAAATCATCCACATCACATGCTCGCTTAAACGTCCCTGCTTTGGTGCAGGTGGCGGCGCTGGCTATTATCATGATCCGCTGTCTCGATCTGTTGATGATTTTTAATACGCTTGGGTTTCGTGGAACCAGTGAGTTTATTCATCGCAGTGTGCAGACCTGGAATTTGACGCTGGTGTTTCTGGGCAGTCTGGTGCTGCTGTTTATCGAAATTTACTGCGCATTTTCGCTGGTAAAAGGACGGAACTGGGCACGCTGGATCTATCTGCTGACCCAGGTTATCGCCAGCGTCTATCTGTGGGTGGCTTCTCTGGGCTACGGATATCCGGAACTGTTCAGTATTGCGGGGGAGTCCAGACGCGAAATCCTGCATACGCTGGTGATGCAAAAACTGCCGGATATGCTGGTATTGCTGCTGCTGTTTGTTCCTGCGTCCAGCAGGCGGTTCTTCCGTTTGCAATAACGTGTATAATCTTGGCCCCCGGTTAATTTGTAGGTCTTTGTATGCAGTGCGCACTATATGACGCCGAACGCTGTCGCTCCTGTCAGTGGATAACACAGCCTGTCGCCGATCAACTCTTCGAAAAAACAGCCGATCTGCAGAATCTGCTGGCCGAGTATCCGGTCGGAGAATGGTGCGCGCCGGTCAGTGGTCCGGAAAGCGCGTTTCGTAATAAAGCCAAAATGGTAGTCAGCGGCAGCGTGGAAAAACCGCTGCTGGGGATGCTGCATCGTGACGGTACGCCTGAGGATTTGTGCGACTGTCCGCTTTATCCTGAGTCTTTTGCGCCCGTATTTTCCGCGCTTAAGCCGTTTATCGCTCGGGCGGGGCTGACGCCCTATCACGTAGCGCGCAAACGCGGGGAACTGAAGTATCTGTTGTTAACGGAAAGTCGGTTTGACGGCGGTATGATGCTGCGTTTTGTCCTGCGTTCTGAAGCAAAATTAGCACAGCTGCGCGCAGCGCTCCCCTGGTTGCAGGCACAACTCCCACAGTTAAAAGTGATCACTGCCAATATTCAACCGGTGCATATGGCGATCATGGAAGGGGAGACAGAAATCTTCCTGACCGAACAACAGGCGTTGGCGGAACGCTTTAACGATGTGCCGTTGTGGATCCGCCCGCAGAGCTTCTTCCAGACTAACCCGGTGGTGGCGGGACAATTATATGCCACGGCGCGCGACTGGGTGCGTCAGCTTCCGGTTAATCACATGTGGGATCTGTTTTGCGGCGTCGGGGGTTTTGGTCTGCATTGCGCTACGCCGCAGATGAAACTGACGGGTATTGAAATCGCGCCAGAGGCGATTACCTGCGCGAAGCAGTCAGCGCAGGAGCTTGGGTTGCAGAATCTGCATTTTCAGGCGCTGGATTCAACTCAGTTTGCTACCGCTCAGGGCGAAGTACCGGACCTGGTGCTGGTGAATCCGCCGCGTCGCGGGATTGGAAAGCCGCTATGCGATTTTCTCTCCCGCATGGCACCACGTTTTATCGTTTATTCCAGCTGTAATGCGCAAACCATGGCGAAGGATATTCGTGAGTTGCCTGGGTATCGCATTGAACGCGTCCAGCTTTTCGATATGTTCCCACACACCGCGCATTATGAAGTGTTAACGCTGCTCAGCCGACAATAACTGACTTGCCTGATGGCGCTTCGCTTATCAGGCCTACGTGCTGTTCGTCATTCGTAGGCAGGATAAGGTGCTTGCACCGCATCCGGCAAATGCAACATGCGAAAAAAAAGCCCGTACTTTTGTACGAGCTCTTCTTAAAATATGGCGGTGAGGCGGGGATTGACTCGCTTTGCTCGCCCCTGCGGGGCAGCCCGTTCGCGATGCTCCCGGTCTGTCCAACTGGCTGCGCCAGTAGTCGAACCCCAGTCGGGGCTTCTCATCCCCACCTGGCTATGCAATATGCGAAAAAAAAAGCCCGTACTTGCGTACGAGCTCTTCTTAAAATATGGCGGTGAGGCGGGGATTCGAACCCCGGATACGTTGCCGTATACACACTTTCCAGGCGTGCTCCTTCAGCCACTCGGACACCTCACCATATTGTATTGCTGCCTGACCGCTTGGGGGGCAACGGGGCGCTACTATAGGGAGTTGCGCTAGAACGGTCAAGCAGAATTTACGTGTTAACTCTCGTTTGGTTACGCATTATACATATTCCTCCGCCCAGGCAGGCGCGGAGGATAGGATTAGCGCTGAGAGTCCAGTTTTTCGCCGTTGGTCACGACTTCCTGGGCTTTGCTGTAGCTTTCGATCAGCAACTGATAAGCCGGGAAGACTTTGGTATACACTTCAGCCCATTCGGCGGCGTCTTCACGGTTCCATGTGCCCTGAATTTCAGAAGCGACGGCGGCGGTATCCATCGGCACAACGCCAGCCTGAACAACGCGAGCCAGGGTGATTTCCTGCGCCATTTTGCTGTAAGTACCGGAAGCGTCGATCACAGCGAAAACCTTGTAGCCTTCCGCAACCGCGCTGATGGCCGGGAAAGCCATGCACACGCTGGTAATTGTACCGGCGATAATCAGCGTTTTACGACCCGTTGCTTTGACCGCTTTCACGAAGTCTTCGTTATCCCAGGCGTTGATTTCGCCTTTACGTGCCACGTATTGGGCATGCGGCGCATTGGCGTGGATCTCAGGGATCAGCGGGCCGTTAGGTCCCTGCGGTACGGATGCCGTGGTAATCACCGGCATCTTCGCCAGGGTTGCCATTTTTGCCAGCGCGGCGGCACGCGCACGTAGTTCTGGCATTGGCATGTCGCCGACGGTCTGGAACAGCCCGCTCTGATGATCAATAAGCAGCATGACTGAATCATTCACATCGATGACCGGACGTGAACCATTAAAGTTTGCAGGACTGGACATATTCTTCTCCTTCGATTCAGATTTGGCCAAAGCGGCCAGAGTTAAAATCGCGTACGGCTTCAGCGATTTCTTGTTTCGTGTTCATGACAAACGGACCGTAACCTACAATCGGCTCGTTCAACGGTTCTCCAGAAAGCAGCAGCACGCTGGCGTCGCTGGAGGCTTCAATATGTAGCGTTTTCCCTTGCTGGCTCAGCACCACCAGTTGCGCTTCGCTGGCAGAAGTAGTGCCGTTTACGGTGATATTCCCTTTCAATACCACCAGCGCAGTGCTCCATCCTTCCGGCTGCGACAACGTGAGCTGATGATTACGTTGCAAACGCATATCCCAGACATTCAGCGGCGAGAAGATATGTGCCGGGCCTTTTGTATCCTGATAGCTGCCCGCAATCACCCGAACGCTTCCTGCTTCATCGGGCAGGGCGACAGTGGGGATCACATCACTGCTGATGCCCTGGTAACCCGGAGCTGCCATTTTGTCTTTTGCTGGCAGATTGACCCACAGCTGTACCATTTCCAGTTCGCCACCCTGACGGGTAAATTCAGGTGAATGGAACTCTTCGTGTAATATTCCTGCTCCCGCAGTCATCCACTGCACGTCGCCGGGACCGATAATGCCGCCGCGCCCGGTTGAATCACGGTGTTCAACTTCGCCGCTGTAAACGATGGTCACCGTCTCAAAACCACGGTGAGGGTGTTCGCCTACGCCGCGTTTTTCGTTACCCGGTGTAAACGTATGTGGACCGGCGTAATCCAGCAGCAGGAACGGACTTAGTTGCTCAGCATGAGACTGGTAAGAAAACATCGAGCGAACCGGAAATCCATCGCCAACCCAGTGCGGGCGAGGTGCGGTGTAGACGCCTGTTACTTGTTTCATATGTGTCTCCTCTGTGGCGTTATCTTGATGTGAATAAGCTTATATTTATGACAGCGAGCTGAGTAGTAGCTAAAATAGTCCTCACTGTCTCATAAATAGGACAATTGGATGACAAAGCCAGATCTCAATGATTTTGCATGGTTTGTGCATGTTGTAGAGGAAGGGGGATTCGCGGCGGCGGGTCGGGCGCTTGATGAACCGAAATCAAAACTGAGCCGACGTATAGCGCAACTGGAAGAGAGGTTGGGGGTACGGCTGATTCAGCGAACCACCCGGCAATTTAATGTGACGGAAGTTGGGCAAACCTTTTACGAACACTGTAAAGCGATGCTGGTGGAAGCACAGGCGGCACAGGATGCGATAGCCGCGTTACAGGTTGAACCGCGTGGCGTGGTGAAGTTGACGTGCCCGGTCACGTTGCTGCATGTGCATATCGGGTCAATGCTTGCCCGTTTTATGGCGCGTTATCCTGACGTATCAGTGCAACTGGAGGCCACTAACCGCCGCGTGGACGTTGTTGGAGAGGGGCTGGACGTGGCGATTCGCGTCAGGCCCCGGCCATTTGAGGATAGCGACTTGGTGATGCGCGTCCTGGCGGACAGGGGACATCGTTTGTATGCCAGCCCGCAGTTAATCGAGCAAATGGGGGCGCTACACTCTCCGGCGGAGCTGACGCGCTGGCCGGGTCTGAGTCTGGCGACGGGTAAACATGTACATCGGTGGGAGCTATTTGGTCCGCAGGGCGCACGGGCGGAGGTGCATTTCACGCCGCGTATGATCACCACCGATATGCTGGCGTTACGCGAAGCCGCGGTTGCCGGTGTAGGGGTTGTACAACTACCGCAACTGATGGTGAAAGAACAATTAGCGGCAGGTGAACTGGTGGCATTGCTTGACGGTTGGGAGCCCAAGCGGGAGATTATTCACGCAGTCTTTCCGTCTCGTCGGGGATTATTGCCATCAGTGCGCGCATTAGTGGATTTCTTAACGGAAGAATATGCGCGGATGATTGAGGATTAAATACCTGACCTCAGCCCACAAAAAAGGCCGGTTAAACCGACCTTTTATTATCTGGACGCCATTCGGGCGTTAAAAACAATCAGCGACTACGGAAGACAATGCGGCCTTTGCTCAGGTCGTACGGGGTCAGCTCAACAGTCACTTTGTCGCCCGTCAGGATGCGGATATAGTTTTTACGCATTTTACCGGAGATGTGTGCAGTAACCACGTGACCGTTTTCTAACTCTACGCGGAACATGGTATTAGGTAACGTATCGAGAACGGTACCCTGCATTTCAATATTGTCTTCTTTGGCCATCTAATCCTCTGGGGTATCACTACCGTAATTTGAACCGGCAAGATAATGCCGAAGTTCTTTTAATAAGTAAAGATTTGTGCGTTTAAAACACAGCAAATCGGGTTTGGCGCATTACTCTAACCACACACGGCGAAGCCGCACTTAAAGCGCAACGTGTAAGGGAACGAGGAGATAAACGATAGGCGTTGCCTGACGCGAACTGTTCCTTAACGGCGGCGGGGTAATGGGCTAAACCAACTCTGCGCGACAATTATAACACCCCGACAAAAAATGTGCCGAAAACATTCACCTTTGAGGCGAAAATAACGTCCTGGGAACCCAGAAATGGCTCGGTAGCCGCTGCTGGCGCAGTCTGCTCAGGTGTTCAAGGTACTCCCGACGTGGGGTTTCGACGGCGCCCAGCGAAGCTGTGTGGCTATTTAATACCTGGCAGTCGATTAATTTTCCGCCCTGACGGATAAATTCAGTACAAAACACAAGCAGTGCGGTTTTGGACGCATTTTCCTGACGGCTGAACATTGATTCGCCACAAAATAGTGTACCTTGCGCCACGCCATACATACCGCCCACTAATTCATTTTGTCGCCACACTTCAATGGAGTGCGCATGCCCCAGTTCGTGCAGGCGATGGTAGGCATCAACTACATCATGCGTTATCCAGGTGCCTTCTTCCCGGTCGTTCGCACAGCCTTCAATCACCTGACCGAACGCGTAATTGAGCGTCACGCGATAAGGCGAGTTTTTATGAAAGCGTTTCATGCTGCGGCTGAGATGAAATTTCTCGGGCCAAAGAATGGCGCGTGGATCGGGCGACCACCAAAGGATGGGGTCGCCAGGCGAAAACCACGGGAAAATTCCGCGCTGATAGGCCATTAACAGTCGGGCTGGACTGAGATCGCCGCCAAGCGCCAACAAACCGTTAGGCTCGCGTAAAGCGCCTTCCGGTGAAGGGAAGGCTATAGAATGGCGGGACAATTGCACCAGGCGCATGACAGCGAAACTCCACTACGCGAGTTTGATCGTTCAATAATAGCTTACAGACGTTGCTTAAACTGGTAATAACGCCCCTGCCGGGCTAACAAATCTGCGTGATTACCTTGCTCAATAATGTGTCCGTTGTCCATCACTATTATTTGATCAAAACGTGACAAGCCGCGCAGACGATGTGTCACCATCAATACGGTTTTATCGCGCATGACATCGCTAATTAATTCAAGCATTTGGCTTTCTGTTGTTGCATCAAGCCCTTCGGTCGGTTCATCCAGCAGCATCAGTGGGGCATCGTGCAATAAGGCGCGGGCGATAGCCAGACGACGGAGTTCGCCGCCAGAAAGCTGTCGACCACCTTCACCTAACCAGGCGTTGAGTCCATCACCCTCAAGCAGTTTGTCCAGACCGACGCGGCACAGCATCGCGGATAATGTGTCATCACTGGCGTGCGGTGCTGCCAACAGCAGATTATCGCGAAGCGTCGCGCTGAACAGGTGCACGCGCTGT
Organism: Citrobacter sp. A316; assembly: GCF_002042945.1. NCBI lineage: Bacteria > Pseudomonadati > Pseudomonadota > Gammaproteobacteria > Enterobacterales > Enterobacteriaceae > Citrobacter > Citrobacter sp. A316. The sequence goes on along the minus strand of NZ_MVFZ01000001.1, from coordinate 67,442 downwards.
GGCACGACGCTGATGCTCTGGCGCAGCGTGGTTTCACTGAGGGCTGAAATCGGCTGCTCATTAATCAGAATTTCGCCGTGCTGCGGATCCCATGCGCGGGTTAGCAATTGCAGTAACGTTGACTTACCGCAACCGGTGCGACCGAGAATGGCAATGTGTTCACCGGGCTGAGCCTGTAGGGAAAGGGTGTCGAGTGCTTTTTGTGTTTGCCCCGGATAACTGAATGAAACATCGCGCAGCGTGAGAGTGATCTGCTCAGAAACCGGAGAACCGGCATCCGGGAAGGTGACTTCTGGCTGCTGTTCGGTCAGTTCGGTGATGCGCAGCGCAGAGGCAATAACCTGTCCGAGATGCTGAAACGCGCCGGTGACGGGTGCTAATGCTTCAAACGCGGCCAGCGCACAGAAGACAAACAGCGCGATCAGCGCGCCAGGCTGGGTATTGCCACCCACGCCGCCTGAGGCCATCCATAACATTACAACCACTGCCAGTGCGCCGACTAACAGCATGACCGCCTGTGATAGCGCCGTTAATTCAGACTGACGTCGTTGGGCTTCATGCCACTGCAACTCGGTGGCTTCCATTTGGGCGCGGTAACGTTCACTGGCGCCAAAGATGGTCAGTTCAGCCTGGCCCTGCAACCAGGATGTTAACTGCTGACGATACTGCCCACGTAAATGCGTCAAACTTTGCCCGGTGCTTTTACCTGCCTGATAAAAGAGTGGAGGCAAGATAAATAAGGTCAGCAGCATAATACCGCCGAGAGTGATAGCCAGCGTGAAATCGAGAACGCTTAGCCCCAGCGTGACCACCATGATGACGACAAAAGCGCCCACAAGTGGGGAGAGTACGCGCAAATAGAGATGATCGAGCGTGTCGACATCCGCCACCACGCGGTTAAGCAATTCACCTTGTCCATAACGGGACAGGCCAGCAGGGGAGAGCGGCAGCAGTTTGCTGAAGGTATAAATACGCAAATGTTGCAGCACGCGGAACGTCGCGTCGTGGCTGACCAGTCGCTCGAAATAGCGGCCCGCGGTTCGGGTGATTGCCGCACCGCGTACCCCGGCTGCAGGGAGCATATAGTTAAAACTGTAAATCCCGGTGACACCTACCACCGCAGAAGCCGACAGGAACCAACCTGAAAGCGTCAGCAAACCAATACTTGCCAGCAGTGTGACGATCGCCAGAACGATCCCCAGGGTTAACATCCATTTGTGACGTTTATACAGCGTCAGATAAGGTAGCAAAGCGCGCATTTAGATGTCCTCCTGACGATGAGCCAGTAATGTCGCAAACGCCCCGTTGGCTGCGCTAAGTTCGGCATAAGTGCCTTGTTCAACGATCTGTCCGTCCTGCATCACCCAGATAACGTCCCAGTCGGCAAGATCTTCAAGTTGATGTGTCACCATCAGCGTGGTCTGGCGGCGTGACGCTGCGTTCAACGCCTGCATCACGCGTTGTTCGCTGTGCGCATCAAGGCTGGCGGCGGGCTCGTCCAGCAACAATAACTGACATGGATTGAGTAAGGCGCGAGCCACGGCAACGCGCTGCGCTTGTCCGACAGAAAGTCGAGCAGCCTGATCGCCTACTGGTGTATCCACACCCTGTGGCAGAAGTGGTAAAAACTCACTGACCCAGGCGCTGTCGAGTGCGGCCTGTAGCTGTTCTTCGTTGGCATCGGGGCGAGCGAGCAGCACGTTATCGCGTAACGTGGCGGCAGGGAGCTGCGGATTTTGTCCAACCCAGGACAGCTGTTTGCGCCAGCAATCAGGCGACAGGTCGCGCAGCTCAAAGCCGTTAATCCGCAGCGATCCCTGATAAGAGAGAAAACCGGACAGGACATTGAGCAACGAACTTTTACCGGAGCCGCTGCGGCCAACCAGCACTGCGCGTTGGCCCGCTGGCAGGGTAAAGTTGAGCGGACCTGCAAGCACTTTACCTTCCGGCGAGGTGATGACCAGATCTTCTGCTTCAATTGAAACAGCGTCTTTTGTCGTCAGCTCAATGTCGCCACGCTCAGGATGTGCAAGCGGGGTTTCCATGAAGGTTTTCAGACTATCCGCGGCACCAACGGCTTGCGCTTTTGCGTGATAAAACGTGCCCAGATCGCGCAGGGGCTGGAAAAATTCCGGCGCCAGAATGAGCGCAAGGAAGCCTGCAGCCAATGTGACGCCTGTCCCGTAGTGGCCAAAATCGAGCTCACCGAGGTAGGAAAAACCGAAGTAAACCGCGACCAGTGCGATGGACAGGGAGGTAAAGAACTCAAGGACACCGGATGACAGAAACGCCAGGCGCAGGACTTCCATGGTGCGCTGGCGGAAATCTTGTGACGCTGCGCGGATGCTTTCTGTTTCAGCTTCGCCGCGACCAAAGATTCTTAGCGTCTCCATACCCCGGAGGCGATCGAGGAAATGGCCACTGAGGCGAGCAAGAGCCTGAAAATTGCGGCGGTTAGCGTCGGCTGCACCCATACCAACCATCGCCATAAACAACGGGATCAGCGGGGCAGTTCCAAGCAGAATAAGGGCGGCTACCCAGTTTGACGGGAATACCGCTGCCACGATCAATAAGGGGACGCATACGGCCAGAGCCATTTGCGGCAGATAACGTGCATAGTAATCATGCATGTCATCAATCTGTTCCAGGATTAGCGTAGCCCAACTCCCGGCCGGTTTGCCTTGTATCCAGGCGGGACCTGCTTGTTGTAGACGGTCAAGCACCTGACGGCGAATCTCAAAGCGGATATGTTGGCCAGCATGAAACCCGACGCGTTCGCGTAACCAGACGACCCATGCTCGCAGGATGAAAATCAATACCAGCACAATGAAAGGGAGCAGAAGCGCCTCTCTGGGGATATTGTCCATGATCATATGGTCGAGAATTCGGGCCATGAGCCAGGCCTGAGCGACAATTAACAGGCCGCTCACGAACCCCAACAGGCGTGAAATGTTCAGCCATCGTTGGGAAATTACACTTTGCTGTTTTAACCAGCGGGTCAGTTCTTTTTGACGGGTTTTATTCATTGCACGCTTAGCAGGTGAGTTATTGGAATTTTTGGGCAGGGCAATGTTACAACGGGGCAAAAATAAAGGCGACTTATAGTCGCCTTTTTTACTTTTGTTACTGATTTGTAAAACTTATTTGCAAGCGTCTGCCAGACCGTCGAGATAACGTTCTGCGTCAAGCGCAGCCATACAACCGGTGCCTGCTGAAGTGATCGCCTGGCGATAAATATGGTCCATTACGTCACCGGCGGCGAATACACCCGGAATACTGGTTTGGGTGGCATTACCATGAATACCGGACTGAACTTTGATGTAGCCGTTCTCCAGTTCAAGCTGACCGTCGAAAATGGCGGTATTCGGGCTGTGACCGATAGCGACAAACAACCCTGCAACGTCAAGTGACTCGACGTTGTCAGTGTTTTGCGTATCGCGCAGGCGCAGTCCGGTTACGCCCATTTGATCGCCGGTCACTTCTTCCAGTGTGCGGTGGGTATGCAGCACGATGTTGCCGTTTTCGACTTTATCCATCAAACGCTTGATCAGGATTTTCTCGGCGCGGAAGCTGTCACGACGGTGAATCAAATGCACTTCAGATGCGATATTCGCCAGGTACAGCGCTTCTTCAACAGCGGTGTTGCCGCCGCCGATCACCGCAACTTTTTGATTACGGTAGAAGAAACCGTCGCAGGTCGCGCAGGCAGAAACGCCACGGCCTTTGAATGCTTCTTCTGAAGGCAGACCCAGGTAGCGTGCTGACGCACCGGTGGCGATGATTAATGCGTCACAGGTGTATTCACCGCTATCGCCGGTCAAACGGAAAGGACGGTTTTGCAGATCAACTTTGCTGATATGATCAAAAATGATTTCAGTTTCAAATTTGGTCGCATGTTCGTGCATACGTTCCATCAGCAGCGGGCCAGTGAGATCGTGCGGATCGCCAGGCCAGTTTTCCACTTCTGTTGTTGTGGTCAGCTGACCACCTTTTTCCATACCGGTAATCAGTACCGGTTGCAGGTTAGCGCGTGCAGCGTAGACCGCAGCGGTATATCCCGCAGGGCCAGAGCCCAGAATAAGAAGTTTACTGTGTTTGGTTGCGCCCATGAGATCCCCATAGTTGTTGGCAGGCAATGAGCAGGATTGTAGGGAATTTACAGGCGTAAAAAAAGAGTATGGCGATTTTGTTAACAATATGTGTAATAGCAGAAACCGATGAACGGGTGAATTAAGCGTAATACTATAACGATTTCTACTTAAAATCGGTCAGTTATAAGGTGATAAAATGACGATTTTCCATCACTGCGAATGAATAACTGGCATGTTGTACTAAAAATCGATGTTTTGCTTTGACAATCACCTGCTGTTTTGCGAAAACATTCAAGGAAGAAAAAAACTGTGTCATGTATGTGCTGCATAATCATGCATGTAGATACCATGTTTACCGTGTTAGCGAAATCTACGCATGGTGTGGACAGATGCCATTCGTGATGTCGATAGCCGCCGACAGGCAACGGTCTTCTCACCATAAACCCAGACATTGCGAACCGAAAATCCCTCTGGGTTGCGGTTTATTTTGATGGGGAGCGACTCTGAACAGTGATGTTGGTAGAGTCAGGCAGGAGTAGGGAAGGAATACAGAGAGACAATAATAATGGTAGATAGTAAGAAGCGCCCTGGCAAAGATCTCGACCGTATCGATCGTAACATTCTTAATGAGCTGCAAAAGGATGGGCGTATTTCTAACGTCGAGCTTTCTAAACGTGTGGGACTTTCACCAACGCCCTGCCTTGAGCGTGTGCGTCGGTTGGAAAGACAGGGTTTCATTCAGGGCTATACAGCGCTGTTAAACCCACATTATCTGGATGCATCACTTCTGGTTTTTGTTGAGATTACTCTGAATCGTGGCGCTCCGGATGTGTTTGAACAATTTAACACTGCGGTACAAAAACTTGAAGAAATTCAAGAGTGTCATTTGGTTTCCGGTGATTTCGACTATTTGCTGAAAACACGCGTACCGGATATGTCGGCATACCGTAAGCTGTTGGGGGAAACCCTGCTGCGTCTGCCTGGCGTGAATGACACACGTACCTATGTAGTAATGGAAGAAGTCAAACAGAGCAATCGTCTGGTAATTAAGACGCGCTAACACGGAACAGGTGCAAAATCGACGCAGTTTGATTACACTCCTGTTAATCCATACAGCAACAGTGCCGGGGCAACCCGGTGCTGTTGTCCGTTTTAGCATCGGGCAGGAAAAGCCCGAAACCTGGAGAGCCGTTTTTGAGCCAGGAATACACTGAAGACAAAGACGTCACATTGACGAAGTTAAGCAGCGGGCGCCGACTTCTGGAAGCGCTACTGATCCTTATTGCCCTTTTTGCCGTCTGGTTGATGGCTGCCTTACTCAGCTTTAACCCTTCGGATCCCAGTTGGTCGCAAACCGCTTGGCATGAGCCTATCCATAATCTGGGCGGAATACCTGGAGCATGGCTGGCGGACACGCTGTTCTTTATTTTTGGCGTCATGGCCTACACCATCCCCGTCATCATTGTCGGTGGCTGCTGGTTTGCCTGGCGACATCAGGCCAGCGATGAATACGTCGATTATTTTGCCGTTTCGCTGCGCATTATTGGCGTTCTGGCGCTGATTCTCACTTCCTGCGGGCTGGCCGCAATTAACGCCGATGACATCTGGTATTTCGCCTCTGGCGGCGTGATCGGCAGTCTGCTCAGCACTACGCTACAACCATTGCTGCACAGTAGCGGCGGCACGCTGACGTTGTTGTGCATTTGGGCGGCTGGATTAACGCTGTTCACCGGTTGGTCATGGGTGAGCATTGCGGAAAAACTGGGCGGCTGGTTACTCAACATCCTGACGTTTGCCAGCAACCGTACCCGCCGCGACGATACCTGGATCGATGACGAAGAATATGAAGATGAAGAAGAGTCTGTCGATGCCGCTGATGGCAAACCCCATGAATCGCGCCGTGCTCGTATCCTGCGCGGTGCGTTAGCGCGCCGTAAGCGTCTGGCTGAGAAATTTACCAACCCGCTTGGTCGTCATACTGATGCGGCGCTGTTCTCCGGCAAACGCATGGATGATGAAGACGAAATTGAATACAGCGCCCGTGGCGTGGTTGCCGATCCTAACGATGTGCTGTTCTCCGGTAATCGCGCGACGCTGCCAGAATATGACGAACTTGATCCACTGCTTAACGGGCACTCGGTGACCGAGCCTGTGGCTGCAGCAGCTGCAGCTACAACAGCCGCTCAGGCATGGAGCGCGCCGGTTGATCCGTTGCTGCAAACGTCGCCTGTGACCAATACTGTTATGGAGCAACCGGTCCCAACCGTGGCCTGGCAACCCGTGCCTGGTCCGCAAACCGGTGATGCCACGATTGCACCAACGCCAGAAGGTTATCCGCAACCAACCCAGTACGCGCAACCTCCGGTGCAGCAGCCGTATGAGCCATGGCAACAGCCTGTTGTGGAGGAGAGTCCGCAGCCGCAATATTACGCACCGCAGCCCGTTGAACCTGTATATGCGCAGCCAGTCGCGCCGCAGCCGGAACCTGTTTATCAGTCAGAGCCCGTGCTGCAACCTGTCTATCAACAGGATCCGACATCTCAACAGAACGCCACATTCCAGCAGCCTGCTTATCAGCCGGAGTCTGTGCCGCAACCTGTTTATCAGCAGGAATCAATCCCTCAACAGAACACTACGTTCCAGCAGCCTGTGGTTGAACAACCACCAGTGGTGGAACCTGAGCCGGTGGTTGAAGAAGTTAAACCGACTCGTCCGCCGCTCTATTACTTTGAAGAAGTCGAAGAGAAACGTGCGCGTGAACGTGAGCAACTGGCCGCATGGTATCAGCCGATTCCAGAACCTGCTCAGGAGCCTGAGCGTGTTAAGCCGTCTACGCCATCTATGCCGACGACGGCATCCATACCGCCAGTTGAGTCTGTTGCTGCCGTTGCACCGCTGGCTGCCGGTGTAAAAAGCGCCGCTTTAGGGGCGGGGGCCGCTGCCGCAGCGCCTGTCTTTAGCCTTGCGGGTGGCGGTGCGCCGCGTCCGCAGGTGAAAGAGGGCATTGGCCCGCAGTTGCCGCGCCCGAATCGTGTGCGCGTGCCTACTCGTCGTGAGCTGGCTTCATATGGCATAAAACTGCCGTCACAGCGTATGGCTGAAGAGAAAGCGCGCGAAGAGCAGCTTGATACAGATGCGTACAATGACGATGAAATGGATGCAATGCAGCAGGACGAGCTGGCACGTCAGTTCGCTCAGTCGCAGCAGCATCGTTATGGCGAAGAGTATCAGGACGATACCCACCAGACTGATGACGAAGATTCAGCCGCAGAAGCGGAACTGGCTCGCCAGTTTGCTTCTTCTCAGCAGCAGCGTTATTCCGGTGAACAGCCTGCCGGAGCGAATCCGTTCTCCCTCGATGACTTTGAATTTTCGCCAATGAAAACGCTGGTGGATGAGGGGCCGCATGAGCCGCTGTTTACGCCTGGCGTAATGCCGGAGCCCGCGCCGCAGTACCAGGAACCCGTTGCGCCGCCGCAGCACTATCAGCAACCGACACAGCCAGTTGCACCACAGCAGCACTATCAGCAACCAGCGCAGCCAGTTGCACCGCAGCAGCATTATCAGCAACCGGTGCAGCCAGTTGCACCGCAGCAGCACTATCAGCAACCGGCGCAGCCAGTTGCACCGCAGCAGCACTATCAGCAACCAGCGCAGCCAGTTGCACCACAGCAGCACTATCAGCAGCCAGCGCAGCCTGTTACACCGCCGCCGCAGGATAGTCTGATCCATCCGCTGCTGATGCGTAATGGCGACAGTCGTCCGGCGCACCGTCCAAGCACGCCGCTGCCATCGTTAGATCTGCTCACGCCGCCGCCGAGCGAAGTTGAGCCGATAGATACGTTCGCACTGGAACAAATGGCGCGTCTGGTGGAAGCGCGTCTGGCGGATTTCCGCATTAAAGCCGATGTGGTGAACTACTCTCCTGGCCCGGTGATTACTCGCTTTGAGCTTAATCTGGCTCCAGGGGTTAAAGCGGCGCGTATTTCTAACCTGTCACGAGATCTGGCGCGTTCATTGTCGACCGCGGCGGTGCGTGTGGTTGAGGTAATTCCAGGCAAACCGTATGTTGGACTGGAATTACCGAACAAAAAACGTCAAACCGTTTATCTGCGTGAAGTGCTGGATAACGCTAAATTCCGTGATAACTCATCTCCGCTGACAGTGGTGCTGGGCAAAGATATTGCGGGCGAACCGGTAGTGGCCGATCTGGCTAAAATGCCGCACCTGCTGGTGGCAGGGACAACCGGTTCCGGTAAGTCTGTTGGGGTGAACGCCATGATCCTCAGCATGCTCTATAAAGCGCAGCCGGAAGACGTTCGCTTTATCATGATTGACCCGAAAATGCTGGAACTTTCTGTTTATGAAGGTATTCCGCATCTGCTGACTGAAGTTGTGACCGACATGAAAGATGCCGCCAATGCCTTGCGTTGGAGCGTCAATGAAATGGAACGTCGCTACAAACTGATGTCGGCGCTTGGCGTGCGTAACCTTGCCGGTTATAACGATAAGATTGCTGAAGCCGCCCGTATGGGACGTCCAATTCCGGACCCATACTGGAAGCCGGGCGACAGCATGGATGTTCAGCATCCGGTTCTGGAAAAACTGCCGTATATCGTGGTGCTGGTGGATGAATTCGCCGACCTGATGATGACCGTTGGCAAAAAGGTGGAAGAACTGATAGCTCGTCTGGCGCAAAAAGCGCGTGCGGCAGGGATCCACCTGGTGCTGGCAACCCAGCGACCATCAGTTGACGTTATCACCGGTCTGATTAAAGCGAACATCCCGACGCGTATCGCCTTTACGGTGTCCAGTAAAATTGACTCGCGTACCATCCTTGACCAGGGCGGTGCGGAATCGCTGTTGGGTATGGGTGACATGCTTTATTCTGCACCAAACTCGACGATCCCTGTGCGTGTACACGGCGCCTTTGTACGCGATGAAGAAGTTCACGCGGTGGTTCAGGACTGGAAAGCGCGTGGTCGTCCGCAATACGTTGATGGCATTACCTCTGACAGCGAAAGCGAAGGCGGCGGTGGCGGCTTTGATGGTGGCGAAGAACTGGATCCGCTGTTCGATCAGGCGGTGAACTTTGTTACTCAGAAACGCAAAGCCTCAATCTCCGGCGTTCAGCGTCAGTTCCGTATCGGTTACAACCGAGCGGCGCGCATCATCGAACAGATGGAAGCGCAGGGAATTGTCAGCGAACAAGGGCATAATGGTAATCGTGAAGTGCTGGCTCCGCCGCCCTTCGAATGATTGCAAAGTTAAGTAATTCAGTATTTTCTACTTTCCTCATGCTGATTTTTGGCCTGAAATGGATAGCAGAGGGATCTCCCCGTTGGGAGTGACGTATTTTGAGGAATAACGATGAAAAGAATCGCAATCACCTGTGCATTACTGTCGAGCTTTGTGGTGAGCAGCGTCTGGGCTGATGCTGCCAGCGACCTGAAAAGCCGTCTGGATAAAGTCAGTAGCTTCCATGCCAGCTTTACTCAGAAGGTCACGGACGGTAGCGGTGCGGCGGTGCAGGAAGGTCAGGGCGACTTATGGGTTAAACGCCCTAATCTGTTTAACTGGCATATGACGCAGCCTGACGAGAGCATTCTGGTTTCCGATGGTAAAACGCTGTGGTTCTTTAACCCGTTTGTTGAGCAGGCGACTGCGACCTGGCTGAAAGACGCCACGGGCAACACGCCGTTCATGCTGATTGCGCGTAACCAGGCCAGCGACTGGCAGCAGTACAACATTAAGCAAAACGGCGACGACTTCGTGCTGACGCCAAAAACCAGCAGCGGTAACCTGAAGCAGTTTACTATCAATGTTGGGCGGGACGGGACGATCCACCAATTTAGCGCCGTTGAGCAAGACGATCAGCGCAGCAGTTATCAGCTGAAATCACAGCAGAATGGTGCGATTGAACCTTCGAAATTCACCTTTACCCCGCCGCAAGGTGTAACGGTTGACGATCAACGTAAGTAGAGGCGTGTGAGTGAGCAATCTGTCGCTCGACTTTTCTGATAATACCTTTCAGCCACTGGCCGCACGCATGCGGCCAGAAAATTTAGCACAGTACATCGGCCAGCAGCATCTGCTGGCTGCAGGTAAACCCTTGCCGCGCGCCATCGAGGCCGGGCACCTGCACTCTATGATTTTATGGGGGCCGCCGGGGACGGGGAAAACCACGCTAGCCGAAGTTATTGCCCGTTACGCCAACGCCGATGTTGAACGAATTTCGGCGGTTACCTCTGGTGTAAAAGAAATTCGTGAAGCAATTGAGCGGGCGCGTCAAAATCGTAACGCGGGTCGACGTACGATCCTGTTCGTGGACGAAGTTCACCGTTTTAATAAAAGCCAGCAGGATGCGTTTTTACCGCATATTGAAGACGGTACCATCACGTTTATTGGCGCCACCACAGAAAACCCCTCGTTTGAACTTAACTCGGCACTCTTGTCGCGGGCGCGTGTTTATTTACTGAAGTCGTTAACCACCGACGATATTGAACAGGTGCTTGATCAGGCGATGTCAGATAAAGCCCGTGGTTACGGCGACCAGGATATCGTACTGCCGCCAGAGACGCGTCGGGCGATTGCCGAACTGGTTAATGGCGACGCGCGGCGAGCGCTGAATACGCTGGAAATGATGGCCGATATGGCCGAAGTTGATGATTCTGGCAAGCGCGTATTGAAACCAGAATTGCTCACTGAAATTGCCGGTGAGCGCAGCGCACGCTTCGATAACAAAGGCGATCGTTTTTACGATCTCATCTCCGCATTACATAAGTCGGTTCGCGGCAGTGCTCCGGATGCAGCGCTTTATTGGTATGCACGCATCATTAGTGCAGGCGGTGACCCGCTGTATGTTGCTCGTCGCTGTCTGGCAATTGCCTCTGAAGATGTGGGCAATGCCGACCCTCGCGCCATGCAGGTGGCAATTTCCGCATGGGACTGCTTTACCCGCGTGGGACCAGCGGAAGGCGAACGTGCGATTGCACAGGCGATTGTTTATCTGGCCTGTGCGCCGAAGAGTAATGCGGTTTATACCGCCTTTAAAGCCGCGCTGGCAGATGCCCGCGAACGACCGGATTACGACGTGCCGGTCCACCTGCGCAATGCGCCGACCAAGCTGATGAAAGAAATGGGCTATGGTCAGGAGTATCGTTACGCCCATGATGAACCAAATGCCTATGCCGCTGGAGAAGAGTACTTCCCGCAGGAAATGGCACAAACGCGCTATTATCACCCCACAAACAGAGGTCTTGAAGGCAAGATTGGCGAAAAGCTCGCCTGGCTCGCCGGACAGGATCAAAATAGCCCTATAAAACGCTACCGTTAGTGTTATCGTTGCGGTAATGTTGTCTCTGTATCCCTGTGACCGCAGGCTGTGGTCACTTTCTCCTATTTTAATTCGATAAGCACAGGATAAGCATGCTCGATCCCAATCTGCTGCGTAATGAGCCAGACGCAGTCGCAGAAAAACTGGCAAGCCGGGGCTTTAAGCTGGATGTAGATAAGCTGCGCGCTCTTGAAGAGCGTCGTAAAGTTCTGCAGGTACAAACTGAAAACCTGCAGGCAGAGCGTAACTCTCGATCGAAATCCATCGGCCAGGCAAAAGCGCGCGGGGAAGATATCGAGTCTTTACGTCTGGAAGTGAACAAACTGGGCGAAGAGCTGGATGCCGCGAAAGCTGAACTTGATACCTTACAGGCCGAGATCCGCGACATTGCGCTGACCATTCCTAACCTGCCAGCGGACGACGTTCCGGTGGGTAAAGATGAAAATGACAACGTCGAAGTCAGCCGTTGGGGTACTCCGCGTGAGTTCGATTTTGAAGTGCGCGATCACGTTACCCTGGGTGAAATGCACACGGGTCTTGATTTTGCCGCTGCGGTTAAGCTGACCGGCTCTCGTTTCGTCGTGATGAAAGGGCAGATCGCGCGTATGCACCGTGCGCTGTCTCAGTTCATGCTGGATCTGCATACCGAACAGCATGGTTACAGCGAAAACTACGTTCCGTATCTGGTTAACCATGACACGCTGTACGGTACAGGCCAACTGCCGAAATTCGCTGGCGATCTGTTCCACACCCGTCCGCTGGATGAAGAAGCTGACAGCAGCAACTATGCGCTGATCCCAACGGCTGAAGTTCCGCTGACTAACCTGGTGCGTGACGAAATCATTGACGAAGATGCGCTGCCGATCAAAATGACCGCGCATACGCCGTGCTTCCGTTCTGAAGCAGGTTCTTACGGTCGTGATACCCGTGGTCTGATCCGTATGCACCAGTTCGATAAAGTTGAGATGGTGCAGATCGTTCGCCCGGAAGACTCTATGGACGCGCTGGAAGAGATGACCGGTCATGCCGAGAAGGTCCTGCAACTGCTGGGTCTGCCGTACCGTAAGATCATCCTGTGCACAGGCGATATGGGCTTCGGCGCATGCAAAACGTACGATCTGGAAGTGTGGATCCCGGCGCAGAACACCTATCGCGAAATCTCCTCTTGCTCTAACGTGTGGGATTTCCAGGCCCGTCGCATGCAGGCGCGTTGCCGCAGCAAATCCGACAAAAAGACCCGTTTAGTACATACGCTGAACGGTTCCGGTCTGGCGGTTGGGCGTACGCTGGTTGCGGTGATGGAAAACTATCAGCAGGCTGATGGCCGTATTCAGGTTCCGGAAGTGTTACGTCCGTACATGAATGGCCTGGAATTTATCGGCTAAGCTACCTTTCTTTGCTAAAAAAGCGCCTCAGGGCGCTTTTTTTATGCCCGTTTGACGTCGGACAATAACACCTACCTCCATAGGAGTAATACTGCCTTCGAATGAAAGTCAGTATTTATCTCTGTCTTTTTGCAAATTCAGTATCTACCAGTCTGTATATCGCTATTAACGCTATATAAAAATATATACAACGAGTATTTCTCTTTTGTTTATTGTGAGCAGCAGAGTGAGCCACTATGAAAACTAAGATCCCCGATGCCATGCTGGCAGCTGAGGTTAGTCGCCGAGGTTTGGTGAAAACGACGGCGATAGGCGGACTGGCGGTGGCCAGTAGCGCGTTTACCCTGCCATTTACCCGAATTGCAAATGCTGCAGAAGCCCTTAATCCGACACAGTCCAATGAGAAAGTCATCTGGAGCGCGTGTACGGTGAACTGTGGTAGCCGCTGTCCTCTGCGTATGCACGTGGTAGACGGTGAAATAAAGTATGTTGAAACCGACAACACCGGTGATGACAACTACGACGGCTTGCACCAGGTACGTGCCTGTCTGCGTGGTCGCTCCATGCGCCGTCGCGTTTATAATCCCGACCGTCTGAAATACCCGATGAAACGCGTCGGCAAACGCGGCGAAGGTAAATTTGAACGTATCAGCTGGGATGAAGCTTACGACATCATTGCCAGCAATATGCAGCGTCTTATCAAAGACTACGGCAACGAGTCTATCTACCTGAACTACGGCACAGGTACGCTGGGCGGTACCCTGACACGCTCCTGGCCGCCGGGCAAAACGCTGGTGGCACGGTTGATGAACTGCTGTGGTGGTTACCTGAATCACTACGGTGACTACTCTTCAGCGCAAATCGCTGCCGGGTTGAACTACACCTACGGCGGCTGGGCAGACGGTAACAGCCCGTCCGACATTGAAAACAGCAAGCTGGTGGTTCTGTTCGGGAATAACCCAGGTGAAACCCGTATGAGCGGGGGTGGGGTAACCTATTACCTTGAACAGGCGCGACAGAAATCCAATGCCCGCATGATCATTATCGATCCTCGCTACACGGATACTGGCGCGGGTCGTGAAGATGAGTGGATCCCGATCCGCCCAGGTACCGATGCGGCGCTGGTTAATGGTCTGGCGTATGTGCTGATCACCGAAAACATGGTCGATCAACCGTTCCTTGACAAATATTGCGTGGGTTACGACGAGAAAACCTTACCGGCCAACGCACCGAAAAACGGTCACTATAAGGCGTATATTCTTGGGCAGGGCAAAGATGGTATCGCCAAGACCCCGGAATGGGCAGCGCAAATTACCGGTATTCCTGCTGAACGAATCGTCAAACTGGCCCGTGAAATCGGTAGCGCTAAACCGGCATACATCAGCCAGGGGTGGGGACCGCAGCGTCATGCTAACGGTGAAATAGCGACCCGTGCCATTTCTATGCTGGCTATTCTGACCGGTAACGTTGGGATTAACGGCGGCAACAGCGGGGCGCGTGAGGGCTCATACAGTTTGCCGTTTGAACGTATGCCTACGCTGGAAAACCCTGTAGAAACCAGCATCTCTATGTTTATGTGGACGGACGCCATTGAGCGAGGTCCGGAGATGACGGCGCTGCGTGACGGTGTTCGTGGGAAAGATAAGCTCGATGTTCCGATTAAGATGATCTGGAACTATGCGGGTAACTGCCTGATTAACCAGCACTCTGACATCAACCGCACACATGAAATCCTGCAGGACGATAAGAAGTGCGAGATGATCGTTGTCATCGACTGCCATATGACCTCCTCGGCGAAATATGCGGATATTTTGCTGCCGGACTGCACCGCTTCGGAGCAGATGGACTTCGCACTGGATGCCTCTTGCGGAAATATGTCGTATGTGATTTTCACCGATCAGGCGATCAAACCACGCTTCGAATGTAAGACTATCTACCAGATGACCAGCGAGCTGGCGAAACGCCTTGGCGTTGAGCAGCAGTTTACAGAAGGTCGTACTCAGGAAGAGTGGATGCGTCATCTCTACGAGCAGTCGCGCAAAGCCATTCCAGAACTGCCAACGTTTGAAGAATTCCGCAAGCAGGGGATCTTTAAACAGCGCGACCCGCAAGGGCATCATGTGGCGTACAAGGCGTTCCGTGAGGATCCTAAAGCTAATCCGCTGACCACGCCGTCAGGTAAGATCGAAATTTATTCGCAGCAGCTTGCCGAGATCGCGTCAACCTGGGAACTGCCGGAAGGTGATGTGATCGATCCGCTGCCGATTTATACCCCAGGCTTTGAGAGCTTAAACGATCCGCTGGTGGAGAAATTCCCTCTGCAGTTGACCGGTTTCCACTACAAGTCTCGCGTCCACTCGACCTATGGCAACGTGGATGTTCTGAAAGCATCCTGCCGCCAGGAAATGTGGATCAACCCGATGGATGCACAGCGGCGCGGCATTAACAACGGCGACAAGGTGCGCATCTTTAACGATCGTGGTGAAGTGCATATCGAGGCGAAAGTAACGCCGCGTATGATGCCAGGCGTGGTGGCATTGGGCGAAGGGGCGTGGTATGACCCAGACGCAAAACGCGTGGACCAGGGCGGTTGTATTAACGTCCTGACGACCCAGCGTCCGTCTCCTCTCGCGAAGGGGAATCCATCACACACGAACCTTGTTCAGGTTGAAAAGGTGTAAGGAGTAACCGATGACAACCCAGTATGGATTTTTTATTGATTCCAGCCGTTGCACCGGTTGCAAAACCTGCGAACTGGCCTGCAAAGATTTCAAAAATTTAACCCCTGAAGTCAGCTTCCGCCGCATTTATGAGTACGCGGGCGGTGACTGGCAGGAAGACAACGGCGTCTGGCATCAGAACGTCTTTGCCTATTACCTCTCCATTGCGTGTAACCACTGTGAAGACCCGGCCTGTACCAAGGTGTGTCCGAGCGGTGCGATGCACAAACGTGAAGATGGCTTTGTTGTTGTCGATGAAGATGTGTGCATCGGCTGCCGCTATTGCCACATGGCCTGTCCTTACGGCGCACCACAGTACAATGCTGACAAAGGGCACATGACCAAATGCGATGGCTGCCATGAGCGCGTCGCTGAAGGTAAGAAACCTATTTGCGTCGAGTCCTGTCCACTACGTGCGCTGGATTTTGGCCCAATTGATGAACTGCGCAAGAAACACGGTACTTTGGCTGCGGTTGCGCCACTGCCGGGAGCGCACTTTACCAAACCGAGTATTGTCATCAAACCTAACGCCAATAGCCGCCCAACCGGGGATACCACAGGTTATCTGGCCAATCCGAAGGAGGTGTAAGATGGGAAGTGGATGGCATGAATGGCCGCTGATGATCTTCACGGTCTTCGGACAGTGTGTGGTTGGCGGTTTTATTGTTCTGGCACTTGCGTTGATGAAAGGTGACTTACGCCCAGAATCGCAGCAGCGCGTGATTACCTGTATGTTTGGGTTGTGGGTATTAATGGGCATTGGTTTTATTGCCTCCATGCTCCACCTGGGCTCACCGATGCGTGCCTTTAACTCTCTCAATCGCGTTGGGTCATCTGCGTTGAGTAACGAAATTGCCAGCGGCTCACTCTTCTTTGCTGTTGGCGGTATCGGCTGGCTGCTGGCTATGTTGAAAAAAATGTCGCCCGCATTACGCAATCTATGGTTAGCTGTCACCATGGTGCTGGGTGTGGTTTTTGTCTGGATGATGGTGCGCGTGTATAACACCATTGATACCGTACCGACCTGGTACAGCGTCTGGACACCGCTGGGTTTCTTCCTGACGATGTTTATGGGCGGTCCGCTGCTGGGATATCTGTTACTGAGAATTGCTGGTGTGGATGGTTGGGCGATGCGCCTGCTGCCGGCTATATCAGTGCTTGCTCTGGTCGTGAGCGCCATCATGTCGGTAATGCAGGGAACTGAACTGGCAACGATCCACAGTTCGATTCAACAGGCATCTGCACTGGTTCCGGATTACGGTTCGCTGATGGCGTGGCGGATTGTGGCACTGGCGTTAGCGCTGTGCTGCTGGATAGTACCGCAGGTGAAGGGTTACCAGCCTGCCCTTCCACTGCTTTCCGTCGCGTTTATTCTGCTGTTGGTCGGCGAGCTGATTGGTCGTGGCGTATTCTACGGGCTGCATATGACCGTCGGTATGGCGGTGGCGAGTTAATTCATAACATGCCGGATGGCGGTTCGCGTTTTATCAAGCCTACAGTATCCGTAGGCCTTAACGCTGCGCGCCATCCGGCGATATGCCAGGCCAGGGGTTTGCCCCAGTCTTTACTTCTGCTTAGTTAACGTGTCATAGCTGGTCATCAGATTGCGATAATCCGGAATGTGATTAGAGAACAATGTCGCCAGACCTTCGATATCGTTGCGCCAGTCGCGGTGCAGTTCGCACGCTACTCCGAACCATGTCATCAATTGAGCGCCTGCTTGAGACATCCGGTCCCATGCTGAATGGCGGGTAATTTCATTAAACGTACCTGAAGCATCGGTGACAACAAAAACGTCAAAACCTTCTTCAATAGCCGAGAGCGCAGGGAAGGCGACGCAAACTTCCGTCACGACACCAGCGATAATCAGCTGCTTTTTGCCGGTCGCTTTTACTGCCTTCACGAAATCTTCGTTATCCCACGCGTTAATGTTTCCTGGGCGAGCAATATAGGGCGCATCGGGAAATTGGGCTTTCAGTTCCGGAACCAGCGGTCCGTTTGGTCCTGTTTCAAAACTGGTTGTCAGAATGGTTGGGAGGTTGAAGTATTTTGCTAAGTCACCCAGGGCTAGCACGTTGTTTTTAAATTTATCGGGATCGATATCCCGAACCAGTGAGAGCAGGCCAGCCTGATGGTCGACCAGCAGTACTGCCGCATTGTCTTTATCAAGTCTTACGTAAGGTTTAGTCATGGTATTTCTCCTGTTCAGTATCAGTGGGGGAAATTTGATGAGTTTAAGTCTACGAAAAGAACGATATTTGGATTAGATAGATAAATAAGAACTCACTGTTCTATTTTGGAGACAATGCGGCTCAGCATCCCGCATAGAGTTTAGTAAGAAATAAAAGTAAGGGGAGTCCATGAAATTTTTCGACTGAACGTACCGCGAGATTTTTGTTTTAGATCAATAAAAACAAGCAGATGTGTTTTTGTGTTTTTTATCTATTCACATTAAGAATCAGTAATGCAAATCGATCGACCAGAAAGCGCCTCAGCCCTCTGATTACGCCGATTGACAATGTTTTTAGCAGTGGCATGATGCGCATGAAATTTGAACTTCCTCACGGTTTTTATTCATGTCTACCTATACCCGACCCGTCATGCTATTGCTGTGCGGGCTACTTCTGTTGACCCTGGCGATCGCCGTGTTAAACACGCTCGTCCCGCTTTGGCTCGCCCATGAAAATCTGCCCACCTGGCAGGTAGGCGTAGTGAGCTCGTCTTATTTTACCGGTAATCTGGTAGGGACGTTGCTGACAGGGTATTTAATAAAGCACCTTGGTTTTAACCGCAGCTATTACATCGCCTCGCTTATTTTTGCCGCGGGTTGTGTCGGGCTGGGGATCATGGTGGGATTCTGGAGCTGGATGACCTGGCGTTTTATCGCCGGTGTTGGCTGCGCCATGATCTGGGTGGTCGTGGAAAGCGCGCTGATGTGCAGCGGGACGTCACGTAATCGCGGACGATTACTTGCCGCTTATATGATGATCTATTACGTGGGAACGTTTTTAGGCCAACTGCTGGTCAGTAAAGTATCAACAGAATTGATGAACGTCCTGCCGTGGGTGACGGGTACTATCCTGGCGGGTGTTCTGCCATTGCTCTTTACGCGCATCGCCAATCAGCAGGGTGATGAACAGCAATCTACGCCTATTGCCTCCATGCTGAAGCTGCGTCAGGCGCGTCTGGGTGTTAATGGCTGCATTATTTCCGGGATCGTGCTGGGATCTTTGTATGGTTTGATGCCGCTGTATCTCAATCATCAGGGAGTGAGTAACGCCAGCATTGGTTTCTGGATGGCGGTTTTGGTAAGTGCTGGTATTCTGGGACAATGGCCAATTGGCCGTCTGGCGGACAAGCTGGGACGTCTGTTGGTTTTACGCGTCCAGGTTTTCGTGGTGATCGTCGGAAGTATCGCCATGCTGAATCAGGCGGCGATGGCGCCTGCGTTGTTTATGTTGGGTGCGGCAGGTTTTACCCTCTATCCGGTCGCGATGGCCTGGGCCTGTGAAAAGGTAGAACATCATCAACTGGTCGCCATGAATCAGGCATTGTTATTGAGCTATACCGTGGGCAGTCTGCTGGGTCCTTCATTTACAGCGATGCTGATGCAGAATTATTCAGATAGCTTGCTGTTTATCATGATCGCCAGCGTATCGTTTATTTATTTACTGATGCTGCTGCGTAAGACGGGCCATACGCCCAATTCTATTGCGCACATTTGACGTGATTTAACAGAATGTGAACAGGTTCCCATACATATTGTTTATGTATGCTTTATGGGAACCTGCATTATTTAATCACACACTTCTTTCCTGAAAATAAAGTGTGCAGAAGGTTATAGTTTTACATCCTGCCGTTTCCGCTCTCTCATTTTACCGCGCATAATCCCACGCCTTATTTATTGATAATCAAAAAGCTTCCACAAAGGATTGCGTATGTCTGGTGTGCAGGAAAAACAATTGCGGTGGTACAACATTGCATTGATGTCATTTATTACCGTTTGGGGTTTTGGCAACGTCGTTAACAACTATGCTAATCAGGGATTGGTTGTTGTCTCCTCCTGGATATTTATTTTCGCGCTCTATTTTATTCCTTATGCGTTGATCGTCGGGCAGCTTGGCTCAACCTTTAAAGAGGGTAAAGGCGGCGTCAGTACCTGGATTAAACATACCATGGGGCCAGGGTTGGCCTATCTTGCTGCCTGGACCTATTGGGTTGTGCATATACCTTATCTGGCGCAAAAACCGCAGGCTATTCTGATTGCGCTGGGATGGGCGCTGAAGGGCGATGGTTCGCTGATAAAAGAGTACACCGTCGTGGCATTGCAGGGGCTGACGCTGGCGCTTTTTGTCTTTTTCATGTGGGTTGCGTCCCGTGGCATGAAGTCGCTGAAAATTGTTGGGTCAGTTGCAGGCATCGCGATGTTTGTGATGTCCATTTTGTATGTCGTGATGGCGGTAACTGCGCCTGCAATTACGGATGTGCAGATAGCGACAACCAATATCACCTGGGAATCGTTTATCCCGCACATCGATTTTACCTACATTACCACGATCTCCATGCTGGTCTTTGCCGTGGGCGGCGCGGAGAAAATTTCACCCTACGTTAATCAGACACGTAATCCGGGCAAAGAATTTCCGAAAGGGATGCTCGTTCTGGCTGTTATGGTAGCGGTATGCGCGATTCTCGGGTCGCTGGCTATGGGAATGATGTTTGACTCCCGGCATATTCCAGATGACCTGATGACGAATGGTCAATATTACGCCTTCCAGAAATTGGGTGAGTTTTATGGCATGGGTAATTCGCTGATGGTTATTTACGCGATTGCCAATACGCTGGGACAGATTGCGGCTTTGGTATTTTCTATTGATGCACCGCTTAAAGTTCTGCTGGGCGATGCTGATCGTAAATATATTCCCGAGAGCCTGTGTAAAACCAACGCTTCCGGTACGCCGGTAAATGGTTATATTCTGACTCTGGTGCTGGTGGCGATTCTGATTATGTTGCCAACACTAGGAATTGGCGACATGAACAATTTGTATAAATGGCTATTGAATCTTAACTCTGTCGTGATGCCATTGCGTTATTTATGGGTGTTTGTGGCGTTCATTGCCGTTATTCGCCTGGCGCAAAAATATAAATCGGAATATGTCTTTATTCGCAACCGATCGCTTGCGATGACCGTAGGGATCTGGTGCTTCGCCTTTACCGCCTTTGCCTGTCTGACCGGGATCTTCCCGAAAATGGAAGCCTTTACCCCTGAGTGGACATTCCAGCTCACGCTGAATATTGTGACGCCGTTTGTGCTGGTAGGACTGGGATTGATTTTCCCGCTACTGGCGAGAAGAGGGCGCTAAAGACGAGAGCAGGAGATAGCGTCGCTTTCTCCTGTTAACCGTACCTTCGATTTAAATATTGTCGCTTAGATAGCAAAACGGCTGCCATTTGGGGCAGCCGTTTCGTGGAGGCTAAAACTCAATACATCACTTTATGTCCATATTGCTCGAGAATGCCCTTCACGCGCTCCATGGTCTCTTTCTTCGGCGGTTTAACGCCATCCAGTTTGTACTCTTCGCCCATTGCCACCCATTTGTGTTTGCCCAGTTCGTGGTAAGGCAGCAGCTCGATTTTTTCAACGTTGCCCATATCGCGGGTAAATTCGCCGAGACGGTGTGCGGAGTCGTCGTCATCAGACCAGCCAGGGACGACAACATAGCGGATCCACACTTTGATGTCTTTGTTTGACAGGTAACGCGCGAACTCCAGCGTACGATGGTTAGATACGCCGACCAGATTCTGATGGATTTCATCGTTCATCTGTTTGAGATCGAGCATGACCAGGTCGGTGACTTCCAGCAGCTCATCGATCACCGGATCGTAGCGGCGAACAAAACCGTTAGTATCCAGACAAGTATGAATACCTTCTTTTTTACAGGCGCGGAACCAGTCACGTACGAATTCAGCTTGCAGGATAGCTTCGCCGCCGGACGCCGTCACGCCGCCGCCGGATGCGTTCATAAAGTGACGATAGGTCACCACTTCTTTCATTAATTCGTCGACGGTGACTTCTTTACCGCCGTGCGTATCCCACGTGTCTCGGTTATGGCAATACAGGCAGCGCATCAGGCAGCCCTGAAAGAAGGTAATAAAACGGATGCCCGGGCCATCAACAGTGCCACAGGATTCAAAGGAGTGAATGCGACCAATAACTGACATTGCGGTGTTTCTCCAGGTGTGGCCCATCCGGGGCCAGTGTTAGTGCACAGTTATTAACTGTGTCGAGTCTGTTTTGGCAGTTATCCATACTTTTCGTCTTTCAAGCTGCATCTTTGTTAGCTTCCTTCGCTCACCCCAGCCACGTACTTCTGTACGCTCCAGGGGATTCACTCCGTTGCTGCCTCAATGCAACTCGAAATCCATCGAGTATATAAGTATAGATAGCTGACAAAGCAGGCTATTAAAAAGGCCCCACTTACGTGGAGCCTTTATTGTACGCTTTTTAAAGTACGATTTCAGTCAAAACCAATTACATGGTCTGAGTGAAGGTACGAGTAATAACGTCCTGCTGCTGTTCTTTAGTCAGGGAGTTAAAACGTACTGCGTAGCCAGAAACGCGGATGGTCAGCTGCGGATATTTTTCCGGATGTTCCATCGCATCCAGCAGCATTTCACGGTTCATGACGTTCACGTTCAGGTGCTGACCACCTTCGATGGACGCTTCGTGGTGGAAGTAACCATCCATCAGACCCGCCAGGTTGGTCTTACGAACTTCGTCGTCTTTACCCAGAGCGTTCGGAACGATAGAGAAGGTGTAAGAGATACCATCTTTAGCGTAAGCAAACGGCAGTTTAGCAACGGAGGTCAGAGAGGCAACAGCACCTTTCTGGTCACGGCCGTGCATTGGGTTAGCACCCGGTCCGAACGGCGCGCCAGCACGACGACCATCTGGGGTGTTACCAGTTTTCTTACCATAAACCACGTTAGAGGTGATGGTCAGAACAGACTGAGTCGGGATAGCGTTACGATAAGTAGTCAGTTTCTGAATTTTCTTCATGAAACGTTCTACCAGGTCAACCGCCATGTCATCAACGCGAGAGTCGTTGTTACCAAACTGCGGGTATTCGCCTTCGATTTCGAAGTCGATAGCCAGACCGTCTTCGTCACGAATCGGTTTAACTTTCGCATATTTGATTGCAGACAGGGAGTCAGCAGCAACGGACAGACCAGCGATACCACACGCCATGGTGCGGATAACGTCACGGTCGTGCAGCGCCATCAGAGAGGCTTCGTAGCTGTACTTGTCGTGCATGTAGTGGATAACGTTCAGTGCAGTGACGTACTGTTTAGCCAGCCAATCCATGAAGTGATCCATGCGATCCATAACTTCGTCGAAGTTCAGAACGTCGCCTTTGATCGGTTCAGATTTAGGACCAACCTGCATTTTCAGTTTTTCATCAACGCCACCGTTGATTGCGTACAGCATGGTTTTCGCCAGGTTTGCACGCGCACCGAAGAACTGCATTTGTTTACCAACAACCATCGGGCTTACGCAGCAAGCGATAGCGTAGTCGTCGTTGTTGAAGTCCGGACGCATCAGGTCATCGTTCTCATACTGCAGAGAAGAGGTGTCGATGGACACTTTAGCGGCGAATTTCTTGAAGTTCAGAGGCAGTTTTTCAGACCACAGAACAGTGATGTTCGGCTCCGGAGAAGGACCCATGGTGTACAGGGTGTTCAGGAAGCGGAAGCTGTTTTTGGTAACCAGAGTACGGCCATCAACGCCCATACCACCGATTGATTCAGTTGCCCAAATCGGGTCACCGGAGAACAGTTCATCATATTCAGGAGTACGCAGGAAGCGAACCATACGCAGTTTCATGACCAGGTGGTCGATCATTTCCTGTGCGTCTTGCTCGGTGATTTTGCCTGCTTTCAGGTCACGTTCGATGTAAGCATCCAGGAAGGTGGATACGCGACCGAAGGACATTGCTGCACCGTTCTGAGATTTAACTGCGGCCAGGTAGCCGAAGTAAGTCCACTGGATAGCTTCCTGAGCGTTGGTAGCCGGACCAGAGATATCGCAGCCATATTTAGCAGCCATTTCTTTGATCTGACCCAGAGCGCGGTGCTGTTCAGCGATTTCTTCACGCAGACGGATAGTTGCTTCCAGGTTTACGCCGTTTTCCAGATCGGACTGCAGAGAGACGAACTGAGCGTATTTGTCTTTCATCAGGTAGTCGATACCGTACAGCGCAACGCGACGGTAGTCACCGATGATACGGCCACGGCCATACGCATCAGGCAGACCAGTCAGAACACCGGATTTACGGCAGTTCAGAATGTCTTTGGTGTAAACATCGAATACGCCCTGGTTGTGGGTTTTGCGGTATTCGGTGAAGATTTTTTTCAGCATCGGGTCCAGTTCGCGATTGTACGCTTTGCAGGAACCTTCAACCATTTTGATGCCGCCAAACGGAATGATCGCACGTTTCAGCGGAGCTTCAGTCTGCAGACCAACAATCTTCTCGAGCGCTTTGTTGATGTAGCCAGCGTCGTGAGAAGTGATGGTAGAAGCAACGGAGGTGTCAAAGTCAACAGGCGCGTGAGTGCGGTTTTCCTGTTTAACGCCTTCCATCACGCTGTCCCACAGTGCAGTGGTCGCATCAGTTGCGCCAGCCAGGAAGGACTCGTCACCCTCATACGGAGTGTAGTTTTTCTGAATGAAGTCACGTACGTTTACTTCATTCTGCCAGTCACCTTTGGTAAAACCTTCCCAGGCTGTGGCTAACTTTTCATTAAGCTCGGACATGTAACACCTACCTTCTTAAGTGGATTTTTTATTTACTGCGTGTAATGGGCATCATCAGATTAATGATGATCGTTACCACGCAGATAAATGACCCAGTATGTCAACCCGACCAACAAACCGCCGCCGATAATGTTACCGATCGTAACCGGAATCAGGTTATCGGTGATGAAATTCATCACGGTCAGGTGAGAAAAATTCTCCGGAGAAGACCCAACTGCGGTCCAGAATTCCGGGGTGGCGAAATCGCGTATTACAATACCCATAGGGATCATAAACATGTTTGCGATACTGTGCTCAAAACCACTGGCAACAAACATTGCGACCGGTAATACCATGATAAACGCTTTGTCCATCAGGCTGCGGCCCGAGTAGCTCATCCATACGGCCAGACACACCATCAGGTTAGCCAGGATACCAAGGCTCACTGCCTCAACAAAAGTATGGTGCACTTTGTGGTCGGCTGTCTGCAGGACGTTGAGCCCCCACGCGCCGTTGGCGGTCATGTATTCGCCGGAAAGCCACATCAGTAGCACGAAGAGCAAGCAACCAACCAGGTTACCGACATAAACGTTAAGCCAGTTTTTAGCCAATTGGCCCCAGGTAATACGACCACTGGCTTTAGCAACGACGATCAGTACGGTTGAGGTGAAGAGGTCTGCGCCGCAGACAACACAAAGAATCAGCCCCAGGGAAAAGCAGATACCACCTACTAATTTTGCCATGCCGAAAGGCATAGTTCCGGTACCGGTTGTGGCGGTGATATAGAAAACAAAGGCAATTGAAATGAATACACCGGCAGTAATTGCCAGATAGAACGTCTTAAGCGGATGTTTCGTTGCTTTATAGACGCCTGCTTCTTCGGCAACTTTGGCCATTGCAGCAGGTAGAATAAGATCAAAAGGGTTGTCAGCTTTCACACTAACTCTCTCTTTATTAAGTCGGCGACGAGATACTAACAAAGCATTATAGATGAGAATTTGATATAGATCATATCTCGCCTGGCTTATAGGCCCGTAAGACGCATGGTTTTTATGCGATTACGGTGTAACGTGTTGATTATCCATATAAAAATAAATTTTAAAAATTATAAAGTGAGTTGAATTTTTTCTTTCAGCCTCCTGTCGGGCGGTTAATTAAAATGGAGTAATTGAGATAAAAAACCACATTAATAAGCTAAATTTTTTAATATCAACTACTAATATTTAACCTTGTTTTTACATTTATTTTTTGATTTGACCAAAATAAAAAACAGGGCGCTTTAAGCGCCCCGTAATATAGCCCAGACAATACATTTAGCCTACTCGAGGCAAGTTGTTTGTCACTATTTTGACCAGTGTGCAGCTTTCGCGCGTTGCAATTTCTCATAGGCTTTCAGCAGAGACTGATGTGCCGGGAATGCGTGCAGATCGCTGTCTACTGGCTGAAGTCCATAAAATGGCGCTTCACCACTCAGTGCCGCACTTGCCGCTTCAACTGCCTCTGCGCCGTACATGCGGACAAATGCGTTCAGATATTGCAGCGGCTGACGGTCTTCTTCCTGAGACAGCAGCAACAATGTTTGCAGGCAGCGATAGTAGTTTGCACGTTCCGCGCTAAAGACGGAGGCGTTAAATTCCATCGTCCATTCTGTCCACACCAGTGCCTGCTCCAGATCGCCACCGGCCAGCGCCAGCATTACTTTAAGCTCGCCAATACGCAGGGTGTACCAACCGTTATCCGCACCGGTCGCCAGGCCGAGCAGCTCGCGCACGCGGGTGAAGTCGTCAAAACCTTCTTCATCCAACTGTTCAATCAGATTGAGATAGTCTTCTTTATCCCACTCACTGCCTGGCAGAGAGAGAATGGTGTCACGCAGATGGGCGCCCATGGCGTTGTTGGCTAACCACAGATCTTCTGCCGGATAGATGTCAGACATTCCCGGAACAATAATGCGGCACGCGTAAACGCTCAGATGCTCATAGTCAGCGATATACACTTCTTTATCTTCAGCATTGAAGATGGCCATCAGGGTGGCGAACTCTTCTTCCGTGGTGCCGGAGAAATTCCAGTCAACGAACGGATAGTCGGCATCCTGCTTGAACAGATCCCAGGAGATCAGACCGCTGGAATCGATGAAGTGAGTTTCAAGGTTGGTATGTTCTGCCACTTCCTCATCGTCGAAGGTCGGTGGGGTGAAGACATCAAGATCCTTCAGACCACGGCCCTGCAGCAGTTCAGTCACGGTACGCTCCAGCGCAACGCCGAAATCCGGGTGTGCGCCGAAGGAGGCAAAGCAGGTACCGTTGGCCGGGTTGAACAGGACAACGCAAATCACTGGGTACTTGCCGCCCAGCGAGCCATCATAGGCAAAAATTGGGAAACCTTCTGCTTCCAGTGTGGCGATGGACTCCACCACTGCCGGATAGCGCGCCATCACCTCGGCCGGGATTTCCGGCAGGCTGATGCTTTCGGCGATAATGCGGTTCTTCACATGGCGCTCAAAGACTTCAGACAGACCCTGAACGCGAGCTTCGTTAGGCGTGTTACCTGCAGACATGCCGTTAGAAACATACAGGTTGCCGATAATATTCATCGGAATGTAGACGGTCTGGTTATCCGACTGGCGGGTAAACGGCAGGCCGCAGACGCCACGCTCTTCATTACCAGACTGCAGATCGATAAGCATGCTGCCGGTCAGTTCGTTATCTGGATCGTAAAACGCACGCAGACGTGTATCCAGTAAACCTTCTGGAACATCGTCTTCTTCAGTCAGCGGGAACCATTTTTCGTTCGGGTAATGTACGAACGGGCCATTGGCGATAGTTTCGCCCAGCCAGAAATCCGCAAAGAAGTAGTTAGTCGACAGACGCTCAAAGTATTCGCCCAGCGCAGAAGCCAGCGCCGCTTTTTTTGTCGCGCCTTTACCGTTGGTGAAGCACAGCGCGCATTCTTTGTCGCGAATATGTACAGACCAGACGTTAGGGACGGGATTCAACCACGAAGCTTCTTCAATTTGAAAACCGAGGTCGAGCAATTTTTGCTGGAAGCGAGCGATGGAGTCTTCCAGAGCGGCATCTTTGCCGGGGATAAATGTTTGCGTCATGAAAATCACTTTTGTCGTACGGAAAGCGCGCAATGATACGGGTTTTCAATGAATGGCGCTATCGTCGCCGGAGCCCATGCGTAAATAAAAGCATTGGCTATGCTTTCTTACAGCCAACCACGTTTAGAGCATATTAATGAAAGCTTTCGATTTACACCGTATGGCGCTTGATAAGGTGCCCATGGATTTTCTTGGGGAAGTTGCGCTACGCAGCCTTTACACCTTTATATTGGTTTTTCTGTTTTTAAAAATCACCGGACGTCGCGGCGTACGCCAGATGTCGCTTTTTGAAGTGCTGATTATCCTTACGCTGGGTTCCGCCGCGGGAGACGTGGCATTCTATGACGATGTCCCGATGCTGCCGGTGCTGGTGGTCTTTATTACTCTTGCTGTGCTGTATCGGCTGGTGATGTGGCTGATGGCGCATAGTGAAAAAATGGAGGACCTGCTGGAGGGCAAACCTGTTGTGATCATTGAGGACGGTGAGCTGGCATGGTCAAAGCTCAATAGCGCCAATATGACGGAATTTGAATTCTTTATGGAATTACGTTTGAACGGCGTGGAGCAATTGGGACAGGTGAAACTGGCCATTCTGGAGACGAATGGGCAAATCAGCGTCTATTTCTTTGCCGATGAAGACGTAAAGCCGGGGCTCAGTATTCTGCCTAAACGTTGTACGCAACGATTTAAAGTAATACCTGAAGCAGGGAACTATGCCTGCATACGTTGTAGCGAAGTGGTGCAAATGAATGCCGGAGATCATCAATTATGTCCGCGCTGTGCAAATCCAGAATGGTCGAAGGCCAGTCGGGCAAAACGGGTTACCTGACAGCAAAAATCTCGGTTTTTACCCGTCAATCCGATAGATTCTGTTGTGTGACCGATGACACGTTTTTACCCTTGCCAGTTTTACCCATTGCGGCGCGTGTCACTGAATGATAAAACCGATATCCACAGGAATAACTTATACCAATGTCTGTCACCGGATTATCGTCAATGACAGGATGTTGATTGGACAACAACACAACGTGGTGAGGGGAAATGGCTCAGGTCTTCAATTTTAGTTCAGGTCCGGCAATGTTACCGGCAGAAGTACTTAAACTGGCTCAACAGGATCTTTGTGACTGGAACGGTCTTGGCACGTCAGTGATGGAAATTAGCCACCGTGGCAAAGAGTTCATCCAGGTAGCAGAGGAAGCGGAGCAGGATTTTCGCGATCTTCTCAGCATCCCCTCCAACTATAAAGTGTTGTTCTGCCATGGCGGTGGTCGCGGGCAGTTCGCGGGTATCCCGTTAAATATTCTGGGCGATAAAACCACCGCGGATTACGTCGATGCCGGTTATTGGGCCGCCAGTGCAATTAAAGAAGCGAAAAAATACTGCACGCCAAACGTTATTGATGCCAAAGTCACCGTGGACGGCTTGCGTGCTGTTAAGCCGATGAGTGAATGGCAGCTTTCTGATAACGCGGCGTACCTGCACTATTGTCCGAACGAAACCATCGATGGCATTGCGATCGATGAAACGCCGAATTTTGCCAGCAATGTAGTGGTCACGGCGGATCTGTCCTCTACCATTCTTTCCGCACCGCTTGACGTTAGCCGTTATGGCGTAATTTATGCCGGGGCTCAGAAAAACATCGGTCCGGCCGGCCTGACGATTGTCATCGTCCGTGAAGATTTGCTGGGTAAAGCTCATGTCTCATGCCCGTCAATCCTCGACTATACCGTGCTGAATGACAACGATTCCATGTTCAATACACCGCCAACCTTTGCCTGGTATCTGTCTGGCCTGGTCTTTAAATGGCTGAAAAAGCAGGGCGGTGTTAATGCGATGGATAAAATTAACCAGCAAAAAGCGGAACTGCTGTACGGCGTAATTGATAACAGCGATTTCTACCGTAACGATGTGGCGAAATCCAACCGTTCACGCATGAACGTACCGTTCCAGCTGGCTGACAGCGCATTGGATAAACTGTTCCTGGAAGAGTCTTTTGCTGCGGGCCTGCACGCGCTGAAAGGGCATCGTGTGGTCGGCGGTATGCGTGCGTCCATCTACAATGCCATGCCGCTTGAAGGTGTTAAAGCACTGACCGATTTCATGGTCGATTTCGAACGCCGTCGCGGCTAATCTGCTGTACTTTTCATCCCCACAGCCCGTCTGTGGGGTTTTTATGTCTGTTTTTGAGAGTCGAGTTTCATGGAATCCCTGACGTTACAACCCATTGCGCGGGTGGATGGCACCATCAATCTGCCTGGATCCAAAAGTGTTTCTAACCGCGCTTTGCTGCTGGCTGCATTAGCCAATGGCACCACTGTCCTGACCAATCTGCTGGACAGTGATGATGTTCGCCATATGCTCAATGCTCTGAATGCGTTAGGGATTAGCTATACCCTTTCTGCCGATCGTACCTGCTGCGAGATAATTGGCAATGGCGGTGCGCTGCACGCAGAAGGCGCAGTTGAGCTGTTCCTTGGCAACGCCGGAACCGCAATGCGCCCGCTGGCCGCAGCACTATGTCTGGGCAGCAATGACATCGTGCTGACGGGCGAACCGCGCATGAAAGAGCGCCCGATCGGCCATCTGGTTGATGCGCTGCGCCAGGGCGGAGCCAAAATTGATTATCTGGAGCAGGAAAACTATCCACCTTTACGTCTGCGCGGTGGCTTTACCGGAGGCCAGGTTGAGGTAGACGGTAGCGTTTCCAGCCAGTTCCTCACTGCGCTGCTGATGACTGCGCCGCTGGCGCCGCAGGATACGACGATCGCAATTAAAGGTGACCTGGTATCCAAACCTTACATTGATATCACACTGAACCTGATGAAAACGTTTGGTGTTGAAATTGAAAATCAAAACTACCAGCGCTTTGTCGTGAAGGGGCAGCAGCAGTATCAGTCACCGGGTGCATACCTGGTTGAAGGCGATGCTTCTTCCGCTTCCTATTTCCTCGCAGCGGGCGCCATTAAAGGTGGCACGGTAAAAGTTACCGGGATTGGCCGCAACAGCATGCAGGGTGATATTCGTTTTGCTGATGTACTGGAAAAAATGGGTGCGACTATTACATGGGGCGACGATTTCATTGCCTGTACTCACGGCGAGTTGAACGCAGTGGATATGGATATGAACCATATTCCTGATGCGGCGATGACCATTGCAACGGCGGCGCTGTTTGCGAAAGGCACCACGACATTACGTAATATCTACAACTGGCGCGTCAAAGAGACCGATCGTCTGTTCGCGATGGCGACGGAGTTACGCAAAGTGGGCGCGGAAGTGGAAGAGGGGCATGATTTTATCCGCATCACCCCGCCTGCAACATTGCAATTTGCGGACGTCGCGACCTACAACGATCACCGCATGGCGATGTGTTTCTCGCTGGTGGCGCTGTCTGACACGCCGGTGACCATTCTTGACCCAAAATGTACCGCCAAAACCTTCCCGGATTATTTCGAACAGCTGGCTCGTATTAGTACACCTGCCTGATTTTATTGCCGCACTTTCGGGTGCGGCACATTCTGACATCTCCGATTGCCTATTTATTCTACACTCAGCTTCAATGATTCTGCATTTTTCACACAAAGATAACGATCGTTGGCGTTGGCGCGTATAATGCGCGGCGTTCACGTTAATGTACGCCCGTTTAAGGAGAAAAAGATGACGGCAATTGCCCCGGTTATTACCATTGATGGCCCAAGCGGTGCAGGTAAAGGCACCTTGTGCAAGGCAATGGCGGAAGCATTGCAGTGGCATCTGTTAGATTCAGGCGCGATCTACCGCGTACTGGCGCTCGCAGCGTTACATCACCATGTTGATGTCACATCTGAAGATGCTCTGGTACCGCTTGCCACACACCTGGATGTGCGTTTTATCTCAACAGACGGCAACCTTGAAGTCATTCTTGAAGGTGAAGATGTCAGTGGTGAAATACGTACCCAGGAAGTGGCGAATGCCGCCTCTCAGGTCGCGGCTTTTCCCCGCGTGCGTGAAGCGCTTTTACGTCGTCAACGCGCGTTTCGCGAAACCCCAGGTCTGATTGCCGATGGACGTGATATGGGAACCGTGGTGTTCCCGGATGCGCCGGTGAAAATTTTTCTGGACGCCTCCTCGAAAGAACGTGCGCATAGACGTATGCTACAGTTGCAGGAGAAGGGCTTTAGTGTTAACTTTGAACGCCTTTTGGCCGAGATCGAAGAACGCGATTATCGCGATCGTAACCGTGCTGTAGCGCCGCTGGTTCCCGCTGCTGATGCTTTAGTTTTGGATTCAACCCGATTAAGCATTGAGCAAGTGATTGAAAAAGCGTTACAATACGCGCGCCAAAAACTGGCTCTCGCTTAAGTGCGACCGAATTTGCAGTACCCCCGTTGCAATGGATTGACAGCGGGTATGTTAAACAACCCCATCCGGCATGGAGCCAGGTGGACGTTAAATATGAAACCTGAAGATTAAACATGACTGAATCTTTTGCTCAACTGTTTGAAGAATCCTTAAAAGAAATCGAAACCCGTCCGGGTTCCATCGTTCGTGGTGTTGTTGTTGCTATCGACAAAGACGTAGTACTGGTTGACGCTGGTCTGAAATCTGAGTCCGCCATTCCGGCAGAGCAGTTCAAAAACGCCCAGGGCGAGCTGGAAATCCAGGTTGGTGACGAAGTTGACGTTGCTCTGGATGCAGTAGAAGACGGCTTCGGTGAAACCCTGCTGTCCCGTGAAAAAGCTAAACGTCACGAAGCTTGGATCACGCTGGAAAAAGCTTACGAAGAAGCTGCAACCGTTACTGGTGTTATCAATGGCAAAGTCAAGGGTGGCTTCACTGTTGAGCTGAATGGTATTCGCGCGTTCCTGCCGGGTTCCCTGGTAGACGTTCGTCCGGTCCGCGACACGCTGCACCTGGAAGGCAAAGAGCTTGAATTCAAAGTAATCAAGCTGGATCAGAAGCGTAACAACGTTGTTGTTTCCCGTCGTGCCGTTATCGAATCCGAAAACAGCGCAGAACGCGATCAGCTGCTGGAAAACCTGCAGGAAGGCATGGAAGTTAAAGGTATCGTTAAGAACCTCACTGACTACGGTGCATTCGTTGATCTGGGTGGCGTTGACGGCCTGCTGCACATCACCGACATGGCATGGAAACGCGTTAAGCATCCGAGCGAAATCGTAAACGTTGGCGACGAAATCACTGTTAAAGTGCTGAAGTTCGACCGCGAGCGTACTCGTGTATCTCTGGGCCTGAAACAGCTGGGCGAAGATCCATGGGTAGCTATCGCTAAGCGTTATCCGGAAGGTACCAAACTGACTGGTCGCGTGACCAACCTGACCGATTACGGCTGCTTCGTTGAAATCGAAGAAGGCGTTGAAGGCCTGGTTCACGTTTCCGAAATGGATTGGACCAACAAAAACATCCATCCGTCCAAAGTTGTTAACGTTGGCGATGTAGTGGAAGTTATGGTTCTGGATATCGACGAAGAACGTCGTCGTATCTCCCTGGGTCTGAAGCAGTGCAAAAACAACCCATGGCAGCAGTTCGCGGAAACCCACAACAAGGGCGACCGTGTTGAAGGTAAAATCAAGTCTATCACTGACTTCGGTATCTTCATCGGCCTGGACGGCGGCATCGACGGCCTGGTTCACCTGTCTGACATCTCCTGGAACGTTGCAGGCGAAGAAGCAGTTCGTGAATACAAAAAAGGCGACGAAATCGCAGCAGTTGTTCTGCAGGTTGACGCAGAGCGTGAGCGTATCTCTCTGGGCGTTAAACAGCTCGCAGAAGATCCGTTCAACAACTGGGTTGCACTGAACAAGAAAGGCGCAATCGTAAACGGTAAAGTCACTGCAGTTGACGCTAAAGGCGCAACCGTAGAACTGGCTGACGGCGTTGAAGGTTACCTGCGCGCTTCTGAAGCTTCACGTGACCGCGTTGAAGATGCAACTCTGGTTCTGAGCGTAGGCGACGACGTTGAAGCTAAATTCACCGGCGTTGATCGTAAGAACCGTGCAATCAGCCTGTCTGTTCGTGCTAAAGACGAAGCTGATGAGAAAGATGCAATCGCAACTGTTAACAAACAGGAAGATGCTAACTTCTCTAACAACGCAATGGCTGAAGCTTTCAAAGCAGCTAAAGGCGAGTAATATCGAGTGCTCTAAATCCTTTGTGCTGTTAACAGCACAAAGGGTGACGAGTAGCTTGACAGATTACAGGATTCGTCCTGTAATCAATGACAAAGGGCGGCTACGGCCGCCCTTAATCAATGCAGCAGCTAATTATGCCTTTAAGGAACCGGAGGAATCATGACCAAGTCAGAATTGATTGAAAGACTTGCAACCCAGCAACCTCATATTCCCGCGAAAGCGGTTGAAGATGCAGTTAAAGAGATGCTGGAACATATGGCCTCGACTCTTGCGCAGGGCGAGCGTATTGAAATCCGCGGTTTCGGCAGCTTCTCTTTGCATTACCGCGCACCACGCACCGGACGTAATCCGAAGACCGGCGATAAAGTGGATCTGGAAGGGAAATACGTTCCGCACTTTAAACCAGGTAAAGAATTGCGCGATCGCGCCAATATTTACGGTTAAGTTTTTAGCGAGACTTAACGCCGAGAAAAGCACCCAAATGGGTGCTTTTTTCATTTCTGTCCGCCTATCCTGGAATCCTCATCCCAGTTAATTTGTACGTTACAACCACCACTGAATGTCTGCGGAACTCAGGTCGTATAACGATAAATTTATGCCAGACAACCGTCGAAGAGTACTGCACACTCCCTGTAACAGGGAGGTGATTGATGAAAATAACAACGGTGAGTACCTGTGCATTATTCGGCATTCTCCCACTCATGCTATTACCTACGCTGCCAGGCATGTTGTGTATCGGTATTGTATTTTGTCTGGCATGTCTGCTCTGTTTTCTCCCCCACAAATATATACGTTCCGTCGGAATAACCCTGCTGTTTTTTCTTTGGGGAATCCTGGCCGCGAAAGAGGCTCTGTGGGCCGGTAATACACTGCCTGCGAAAACCCAGCAAGCCATTGTGCGGATAACTGGAACTGACAATATAACAACGCACTACGGCCAGATCACTCACCTTCAGGGGAAACGAATCTTTCCTGCGCAAGGAGTCGTCTTGTACGGGCAGTATTTACCCGGTGATGTTTGTGCGGGTCAGACATGGGCGATGACGTTGAAAGTCCGCGCCGTACACGGTCAATTAAACGAAGGCGGATTTGATAGCCAGCGTTACGCGTTGGCGCAGCATCAACCGCTGACGGGACGATTCTTGCAGGCTTCGGTAATCACACCACAATGCAGTTTGCGTTCTCGGTATCTCACCTCGCTGAAAACGGCACTTGCCGACTATCCCTGGCAGCAGGTCATACTGGGTCTGGGAATGGGGGAGCGCTTGTCCGTGTCACAAGAGGTGAAAACGATTATGCGTGATACCGGCACGGCTCATTTGATGGCAATCTCCGGGCTGCATATTGCATTTGCCGCATTACTGGCCGCAGGATTGATACGTGCTGGACAATTTTTTATGCCAACAAGGTGGATTTGCTGGCAGATGCCATTAGTGGGTGGGATTGTCTGCGCCACATTTTATGCCTGGCTGACGGGGCTGCAACCCCCGGCATTACGAACGGTTGTTGCGCTGCTAGTCTGGGGGGCGCTGAGACTTAGCGGCAGGCAGTGGAGTGGATGGTCGGTCTGGATTTGCTGTCTGGCAGCCATTCTGGTGGTGGATCCTGTTGCTGTTCTTTCGCAAAGCCTATGGTTGTCTGCATCCGCCGTTGCGGCACTGCTGTTCTGGTACCAATGGGTACCGCTCCCGGACTGGCCGCTGTCGCGTGCTGGACGTCAATTTCTGGCGCTGGCGCATCTGCAATTGGGTATTACGCTTCTGCTTCTTCCCGTACAGATCGCAATGTTTCACGGTTTTAGTCTGACCTCGTTTCTGGCTAATTTGTTTGCTGTCCCTTTGGTCACGTTTGTTTCCGTACCCTTGATATTAGCAGGTATGATCGTGCACTTAGCCGGGTCGATGATGATTGAGTCGAACCTGTGGTATCTAGCGGATCGTTCTCTGGCGCTGCTATTTTGGGGGCTCAGGAGCCTGCCTGAAGGGTGGGTTAATATTGATGCACGCTGGCAATGGCTCGCATTTTTACCCGGAATGATGATTATCGCATGGCGACTAAATATCTTGCGTACGCTACCGGTGGTCTGTTTCTCTGTGCTCCTTTTGCTGAGTGGGCCTCTTTGGCGAGCACCGCGTACAGATGTGTGGCAAGTGCATATGCTGGATGTCGGGCAGGGGCTGGCGATGGTGATCGCGCGTAATGGGAAAGCGCTGCTTTACGACACCGGTCTGGCATGGCCTGAAGGCGATTGCGCGCAACAGCTGATTATTCCCTGGTTGCGTTGGCATAATCTGGAGCCGGAAGGGGTCATTTTAAGCCATGAGCATATGGATCATCGTGGCGGGTTGCGTTCGCTGCAGCAAGTCTGGCCGTCGCTATGGATAAGAAGTCCGCTGGGCTGGAAAGACCATCTCCCGTGTTTTCGCGGAGAACGTTGGCAATGGCAAGGGTTAACCTTCAGTGCGCACTGGCCTGTGCGTGGAAATACAGGGCAGGGGAATAACCACTCCTGCGTGGTTAAGGTTGATGACGGGTATCAGAGTATTCTGCTGACCGGGGATATTGAGTCCCCCGCTGAACAAAAAATGCTAAGTCACTATTGGCAGCACCTTCAGTCGACGGTGATGCAGGTTCCGCATCATGGCAGCAATACCTCATCATCATTAGCATTGATTCAGCGGGTCGGCGGACAGGCCGCGTTGGCCTCCGCATCCCGTTACAATGCCTGGCGTCTGCCATCCTGGAAAGTGAAGCAACGTTATCGGCAACAAAACTATCAGTGGCTGGATACACCACATCAGGGGCAGATTACGCTGGATTTTTACCAAAAAAACTGGCGAATACGCAGCATGCGGGATCAGATTTTACCTCGTTGGTATCATCAGTGGTTTGGCGTGTCGGAGGATAACGGGTAGAATATGCGGCTATTCTAACAAATGCTGGTTTTTTGAATGCATAACGATAAAGATCTCTCTACGTGGCAGACGTTTCGCCGACTATGGCCAACCATAGCGCCTTTTAAATCGGGTCTGATCGTGGCGGGTATAGCGTTAGTCCTTAACGCGGCCAGCGATACCTTCATGTTATCGCTCCTTAAGCCATTACTGGATGATGGTTTTGGTAAAACTGATCGCTCGGTGCTGCTGTGGATGCCACTGGTGGTCATTGGGCTGATGATAGTTCGTGGCTTAACCAGCTATGTCTCCAGCTACTGTATCTCATGGGTGTCAGGCAAAGTGGTTATGACCATGCGCCGCCGCCTGTTTGGCCATATGATGGGCATGCCCGTCTCATTTTTTGATAAACAGTCTACAGGGACATTGTTATCGCGTATTACCTATGATTCAGAGCAGGTTGCGTCATCGTCTTCCGGCGCGCTGATCACCGTGGTACGTGAAGGGGCCTCAATCATTGGCCTGTTTATCATGATGTTCTATTACAGCTGGCAGCTGTCACTGATCCTGATTGTACTGGCGCCAATTGTGTCAGTGGCAATCCGTGTAGTTTCCAAGCGCTTTCGCAGCATCAGTAAAAACATGCAAAACACCATGGGGCAGGTTACGACCAGTGCGGAGCAGATGCTGAAAGGCCACAAAGAAGTTCTGATTTTTGGTGGTCAGGAAGTCGAAACCAAGCGCTTTGATAAGGTCAGCAACAAGATGCGTTTGCAGGGCATGAAGATGGTTTCCGCTTCTTCTATCTCCGACCCTATTATCCAGCTGATTGCGTCTTTGGCACTGGCCTTTGTGTTATATGCGGCCAGCTTCCCAAGCATAATGGAAAACCTGACAGCAGGGACTATTACGGTTGTCTTCTCCTCAATGATCGCATTAATGCGTCCGTTGAAATCGCTGACCAACGTCAACGCGCAGTTCCAGCGCGGTATGGCGGCATGCCAGACCTTATTTACGATTCTGGATAGCGAGCAGGAGAAAGATGAAGGTAAACGCGTTATCGAGCGTGCTACTGGCGATCTTGAGTTCCGCAACGTGACTTTCACTTATCCGGGACGTGAAGTACCGGCTCTGCGTAACATCAATCTGAATATTCCAGCGGGCAAAACCGTTGCTCTGGTTGGCCGTTCGGGCTCAGGAAAATCCACTCTCGCCAGCCTGATTACGCGCTTCTACGATGTTGATGAAGGGCAGATTCTGATGGACGGACACGATCTGCGCGAATATACCCTGGCATCGTTGCGCGATCAGGTTGCGTTGGTTTCGCAGAATGTGCACCTGTTTAACGATACGGTTGCCAACAACATCGCCTACGCGCGTACCGATATGTACAGCCGTGAGCAGATCGAAAAAGCGGCGCAGATGGCCTACGCCATGGACTTCATCAACAAGATGGACAATGGCCTGGATACGGTGATTGGTGAAAACGGCGTCCTGCTTTCCGGCGGACAACGTCAGCGTATCGCTATCGCCCGTGCCTTGTTGCGTGACAGCCCAATTCTGATCCTTGATGAAGCAACATCGGCTCTTGATACTGAATCTGAACGCGCGATTCAGTCTGCGCTGGATGAGCTACAGAAAAACCGTACTTCTCTGGTCATTGCTCACCGTCTTTCAACCATTGAACAAGCCGACGAAATCATCGTGGTGGAGGATGGTCTGATTGTCGAACGCGGAACCCATAGCGAGCTGATTGAGCAGCGCGGGGTGTATGCGCAATTACACAAAATGCAATTTGGTCAATGATCGCACGTATCTGGTCTGGTGAATCGCCGTTGTGGCGATTGTTACTTCCACTCTCCTGGCTGTATGGCCTGGTGAGTGGCGCGATCCGCTTATGCTACAAGTTGGGGCTTAAACGCGCATGGCGCGCGCCAGTCCCGGTTGTGGTGGTCGGAAACCTTACCGCGGGCGGAAACGGTAAAACGCCGGTGGTGATTTGGTTGGTAGAACAACTGCGACAACGCGGGATTCGCGTGGGTGTGGTGTCGCGTGGTTATGGCGGGAAAGCGACTGCTTACCCGCTGTTGCTAACCGCTGATACCACTACCGCAGAAGCGGGCGATGAACCTGTGCTGATCGCCCAACGTACCGGTGTGCCGGTAGCGGTATCCCCGGTAAGATCGGATGCGGTAAAAGCCATTTTGGCCCAACACGACGTGCAGATTATTGTGACGGACGATGGGCTACAGCACTATCGTCTGGCGCGAGATGTTGAAATCGTAGTCATTGACGGCGAACGTCGGTTTGGCAACGGCTGGTGGCTTCCCGCTGGTCCTATGCGGGAACGCGCGGGTCGCCTTAAATCGGTGGATGCGACTATTGTTAACGGTGGCGTTGCGCAGCCAGGGGAAATCCCTATGCGACTTGAACCGGGGCTGGCCGTTAATTTACGTACAGGTGAACGCTGTGATGTGGCGCAATTGTCCAATATTGTCGCCATGGCGGGCATTGGTCATCCACCGCGTTTTTTTGCCACGCTGAAAGCATGCGGTGCCAGCGTGCAAAAAAGCATTGCGCTGGCAGACCATCAGTCTCTGACCTACAGTGACGTCAGTGCGTTTGTAGACGCCGGGCAAACGCTGGTAATGACGGAAAAAGATGCGGTTAAGTGCCGGGCATTTGCCGATGAAAACTGGTGGTATTTACCTGTTGACGCACATTTGTCAGGCGATCGGCCTGATGTATTGCTGAATAGCTTAATCTCGCTGACTCGCTAACTGATTCACGCTGCGGCAGCGAATCATTTATGAGGCCATAAATGTCGTTGCCGCGCCTTTCTCTGACGGATGCCCGTCATCTTCACCTTGCTGCTCAAGGTCTGCTGAAAAAAACACGCCGCCGGGCAACACCGGCAGATATTCTCGCGACCATTTCGCGCATGTCGTTACTGCAAATCGACACCATCAATATTGTGGCGCGCAGTCCTTACCTGGTGCTGTTTAGTCGTTTAGGCGATTATTCACCCCAGTGGCTGGACGACTCGCTACAGCAGGGCGAACTGATGGAATACTGGGCGCACGAGGCCTGCTTTTTGCCGCGCAGCGATTTTATGCTGATACGTCACCGCATGCTGGCCCCAGAGAACATGGGCTGGAAATATAAAGCGGCGTGGATGAAAGAGCATGCGCTTGAGATTGAGCAACTGCTCCAGCACATCCAGCATAACGGACCGGTACGCTCAGTTGATTTTGAGCATCCGCGCAAAGGTACCAGCGGCTGGTGGGAATGGAAACCGCAAAAGCGTCATCTTGAAGGGTTGTTTACCGCCGGGAAAGTGATGGTCGTGGAACGGCGTAATTTCCAGCGAGTGTATGATTTAACCCATCGCGTCATGCCACACTGGGACGATGAACGTGACCCACTTTCGCAGGAAGATGCTGAAAGCGTCATGCTGGATAACAGCGCCCGCAGTCTGGGGATTTTCCGCGAACAATGGTTGGCAGACTACTACCGCCTGAAGCGCCCGGCGCTAAAAAACTGGTGCAACGAACGGGCGGAACAGCAACAGATTATTCCTGTCGACGTTGAAGGGCTTGGAACTCTGTGGCTGCATAGCCACCTTCAGCCGCTGCTTGAACAGGCGCTGGCGGGCAAATTAACGGCGACACACAGCGCAGTATTATCGCCTTTTGATCCGGTGGTCTGGGATCGTAAACGGGCAGAGCAGCTATTCGATTTTAGCTATCGGCTGGAGTGTTACACGCCAGCACCAAAACGTCAGTACGGTTATTTCGTCTTACCGCTGCTGCATCGCGGACAGTTAGTTGGGCGGATGGATGCCAAAATGCACCGCAAAACAGGTGTGCTGGACGTTATTTCGCTGTGGTTACAGGATGGGGTTAAGCCTGGGGTGACGTTGCAAAAAGGATTGTTTCAGGCGATTGACGATTTTGCCCGCTGGCAGCAGGCAACACGCGTGACGTTGGGACGTTATCCTGAAGGTTTATTTGCTGATGCACGCCATGGTTGGGAAATAGACCCAGCCCTTTAAGCGATTATGTTAATATTTACGGATTCACAATCCGGTCCATCTGGAGGAACTATGGATCATCGTCTGCTTGAAATCATTGCCTGCCCGGTATGCAATGGCAAACTCTGGTTTAACCAGGAAAAACAGGAACTGATTTGTAAACTGGATAACCTTGCTTTCCCACTGCGTGATGGCATTCCCGTGTTACTGGAAACCGAAGCCCGCGTTCTGACTGCTGATGAGAGTAAATCATGAGTTTTGTGGTCATTATTCCTGCGCGTTATGCGTCCACACGTTTGCCGGGCAAGCCGTTGCTGGATATCAACGGTAAGCCGATGATCGTGCATGTGTTGGAGCGTGCACGTGAATCTGGCGCTGAACGTATTATCGTGGCGACCGATCATGAAGATGTCGCTCGCGCGGTAGAAGCGGTGGGGGGCGAAGTATGCATGACCCGCGCCGATCACCAGTCTGGTACGGAGCGCCTGGCGGAAGTCGTCGAGAAATGTGGTTTTAGCGATGATACCGTTATTGTGAACGTACAGGGTGATGAGCCGATGATTCCGGCGGTCATTATTCGCCAGGTGGCTGAGAATCTGGCGCAACGTCAGGTCGGTATGGCGACTCTTGCGGCT
This sequence comes from Citrobacter sp. A316, assembly GCF_002042945.1. NCBI lineage: Bacteria > Pseudomonadati > Pseudomonadota > Gammaproteobacteria > Enterobacterales > Enterobacteriaceae > Citrobacter > Citrobacter sp. A316. The sequence continues at coordinate 26,329 of NZ_MVFZ01000001.1, read as the reverse complement.
CCGATTCACAGTGCGGAAGAGGCATTTAATCCGAATGCGGTAAAAGTCGTTTTGGATGCTGAAGGATATGCGCTCTATTTTTCACGCGCGACCATCCCATGGGATCGCGATCGTTTCGCCAAAAGTCTGGAAACGGTGGGCGACACCTTCCTGCGCCATCTGGGCATTTACGGCTATCGTGCCGGTTTTATTCGCCGCTATGTTAACTGGCAGCCTAGCCCGCTTGAGCATATCGAAATGCTGGAGCAGCTGCGAGTGCTGTGGTACGGCGAAAAAATTCACGTTGCCGTCGCAAAAGAAGTCCCGGGTACCGGCGTAGACACTGCCGAAGATCTCGAGCGCGTTCGCGCCGAAATGCATTAGTTTTTCTCACGGCACTCCCCCCATATTGAGGTGTATTTTTGGGAGGAGTGTCGTATCGTTGCGCTTTCCCTCCACTTTTCTTTTCATCAATTGATCTCATCCGGGTGACATCTGTCTGCTCGACGCTCATTATGAAAGCAGTAGCATTTATGAGGGCAATCTGAAATGGAACAGTTGCGTGCCGAACTCAGCCACCTGCTGGGCGAAAAACTCAGTCGCATAGAATGCGTGAATGAAAAAGTGGATACGGCCCTGTGGTCACTGTACGACAGCCAGGGAAATCCGATGCCGCTGATGGCGAGAAGTTTCACCACGCCAGGTATGGCGCAGCAGCTGGCTTGGAAAACCTCCATGTTGGCGCGCAGCGGTACGGTGCGTATGCCCGTCATTTACGGGGTCTTAACCCACGAAGAGCATCCCGGCCCCGATGTGTTACTGCTTGAGCGTTTACGTGGCGTGCCGGTGGAAGCGCCAGCCCGAACGCCCGAACGCTGGGAACATTTAAAAGATCAGATCGTAGAAGGTCTGCTGTCATGGCATCGGCAGGATAGCCGTGGCTGCGTGGGAATGGTGGATAACACGCAAGAGAATATCTGGCCATCCTGGTATCGCCAACGTGTTGAGGTACTGTGGACCACGTTAAATCAGTTCAACAATACTGGCTTGACGATGCAGGATAAGCGGATCCTGTTTCGCACCCGTGAGTGTTTGCCCGCTTTATTTGAAGGATTCAATGATAACTGCGTGCTGATCCACGGTAATTTTAGTTTACGTAGCATGCTCAAAGACGCCCGTAGCGATCAGCTTCTGGCTATGGTGGGACCGGGGTTGATGCTGTGGGCGCCCAGAGAGTATGAATTGTTCCGTTTAATGGATAACGCGCTGGCAGAAAGTCTGCTTTGGCAATACCTGCAACGCGCGCCCGTGGCGGAGTCCTTCATCTGGCGGCGCTGGTTGTATGTGTTATGGGATGAAGTGACGCAACTGGTCAACACCGGACGTTTTAATCGCTCCAACTTTGACCTGGCAACAAAATCATTACTGCCGTGGCTCGCCTGACTATCCCGTTGCGGCATTGCCGGATGGCGGCGTGAGCGCCTTGTCCGGCCTACAATTCTGCGCTGAACACGCAGGACTGATAAGACGCGGTAGCGTCTTATCAGACAACATTTCTGTCAATGTTCTGATCCCTTTAGCCACTGCCAGATTCGCCCCAACGTTTCGTAACCAACACGATCGCTGTGCATCAACCAGACGGGAGAGGGGATCGCGCGCTCCCACGGATTAAGCGGTGAATTAATCGCTAACTGGTTGGCTGGCGCGGGCAGCGGATGTAACCCGGCCTGCTGGAAGAAGATCATCGCCCGCGGTAAGTGTGAGGCAGACGTTACCAGCAGGAAAGGCGCATTGCCGATGGCCTGCTTTACCGCTGCGGCTTCTTCTTCAGTATCTTTGGGGTGATCCAGCGTGATGATATCACCGGGCGGAACCCCCAGCGACTGTGCCACGCGGGCACCAACTTCTGCCGCACTCACGGTGTTGGTCTTTGCAATGCCTCCTGTGAAGATCAGTTTCGATCCTGGATTGGCTCGCCACAAACGCAGACCTTCATTCAGACGCGGAAGACTGTTGCTGATCAGGTTTGAACTTGGTGCCCACTGAGGATTCCAGGTATACCCTCCGCCCAGCACCACAATGTATTCCACTTTTTGTGTATCCTGCCAGGTTGGATAGCTGTCCTCAATCGGTTTCAGCAGACTATCGGCGACGGGTTGCAAACTAAGCAGTAAAAGCGCCAGCCAACTCAGGCTAATACACACTTTCCCTGTTTTTTGAAAGCGGCTAAACCAGAGCAGAGCCAGGCCTATGCCCATCATTATTAACATCAGTGGCAGCGGCAGCATCATACCGCCAATCACTTTCTTCAGCGTAAAAAGCATCCTTTTTGGTTCCTTTTTTAACCATACAGCAGGGGATCTGCAGCGATATTACACCAGGAAGGTTCATTCTCGCCGCGGGTGTGACAAAATAGCGGTTTTACTTAGTCACCCTAAAGCCAGCATGTGGAGAGCCCGATGCGGGATCGCAATTTTGATGACATTGCAGAGAAGTTTTCCCGTAACATTTACGGCACCACCAAAGGTCAGCTCCGTCAGACGATCCTCTGGCAGGATCTGGACAAACTTCTTGCCGACTACGCGGGCCAAACGTTGCGTGTGCTTGATGCGGGTGGCGGAGAAGGGCAGACAGCCATTCTGATGGCGCAGCGGGGCCATCATGTTACCTTATGCGATCTTTCTGCTGAGATGGTGGCGCGAGCGCAACGGGCGGCAGAAGAGCAAGGTGTGAGCGACAACATGCATTTTATACATTGTGCCGCTCAGGACATCCCACAGCATTTGGATTCTCAGGTTGATCTGATATTGTTTCATGCTGTGCTGGAATGGGTGGCCGATCCGCAAGCTGTCTTAAAAACATTGTGGTCGATGTTACGCCCGGGCGGTGCTTTATCGCTGATGTTCTACAATGCAAACGGTCTGTTGATGCGTAATGTGTTGGTCGGTAATTTCGGCTATGTACAGCAGGGAATGTATAAAAAGAAACGGCGCACGTTGTCTCCCGATTTCCCGCGCGACCCTCAGCAGGTCTATGGCTGGCTGGAGGAGATTGGCTGGGAGATAACCGGTAAAACGGGCGTAAGGGTGTTTCATGATTATCTGCGTGATAAACAAAAACAGCATGACTGTTTTGATGATTTAACAGAAATAGAAACGCGCTATTGCCGCCAGGAACCGTTTATCAGCCTTGGGCGCTATATTCATGTCACCGCGATTAAACGTCCGGCCCGAGCCGCAGATGCAAGGATAACCTATGAGTGAATTTTCCCAGACAGTCCCCGAACTGGTTGCCTGGGCCAGAAAAAATGACTTCTCCATCTCTCTGCCGGTAGACAGACTTTCGTTCCTGCTGGCGGTCGCCACATTGAACGGTGAGCGACTTGACGGTGAGATGAGTGAAGGTGAACTGGTGGATGCGTTCCGCCATGTGAGTGATGCGTTTGAGCAAACCAGCGAAACCATCGGCGTCCGCGCCAACAACGCGATCAACGATATGGTGCGTCAACGTCTGCTGAACCGCTTTACCAGCGAGCAGGCTGAAGGCAACGCCATTTACCGTTTAACGCCGCTCGGGATTGGCATCACAGATTACTATATTCGTCAGCGCGAGTTCTCTACGTTGCGTCTTTCCATGCAATTGTCGATTGTTGCAGGCGAACTGAAGCGCGCGGCGGATGCGGCAGCGGAAGGTGGCGATGAGTTCCACTGGCATCGCAACGTCTATGCGCCATTGAAATACTCGGTGGCGGAGATTTTCGACAGTATCGATCTAACCCAGCGCATCATGGATGAACAGCAGCAGCAGGTAAAAGACGACATCGCACAGTTGCTAAACAAAGACTGGCGGGCGGCGATTTCCAGCTGTGAACTGCTGCTGTCTGAAACATCTGGTACGCTGCGTGAGCTGCAAGATACGCTGGAAGCGGCGGGGGATAAGCTGCAGGCTAACCTGTTACGCATCCAGGACGCCACGATGACGCATGACGATTTGCATTTTGTCGATCGGCTGGTGTTTGATTTACAAAGCAAGCTCGACCGCATTATTAGCTGGGGCCAGCAGTCCATTGACTTGTGGATCGGCTACGATCGTCACGTGCATAAATTTATCCGTACTGCGATCGATATGGATAAAAACCGCGTCTTCGCCCAGCGTCTGCGTCAGTCTGTGCAGACCTACTTTGACGACCCATGGGCGCTGACCTATGCCAACGCCGATCGTCTGCTGGATATGCGTGACGAGGAGATGGTGCTGCGTGACGAAGAGGTCACCGGTGAACTTCCGGAAGATCTGGAATATGAAGAATTTAACGAGATCCGTGAGCAGTTGGCGGCGATCATCGAAGAACAGCTGGCTATCTACAAATCCAGACAAACACCACTGGATCTCGGTTTGGTAGTGCGCGAGTATCTGGCGCAATACCCACGTGCGCGTCATTTCGACGTCGCGCGTATTGTTATCGATCAGGCGGTACGCCTTGGCGTAGCGCAAGCAGACTTCACCGGACTGCCAGCCAAATGGCAGCCGATTAATGATTACGGAGCCAAGGTACAGGCGCATGTCATTGACAAATATTGAACAAGTGATGCCGGTAAAGCTGGCGCAGGCGCTGGCGAATCCGTTATTTCCGGCGCTGGATAGTGCCTTACGTTCGGGTCGCCATATCGGTCTGGATGAACTGGATAATCATGCCTTCCTGATGGATTTTCAGGAATATTTTGAAGAATTTTACAGCCGCTATAACGTGGAATTGATCCGTGCGCCGGAAGGGTTCTTCTACCTTCGTCCGCGTTCAACGACGCTCATTCCGCGTTCGGTCCTGTCTGAACTGGACATGATGGTGGGTAAAATTCTTTGCTATCTCTATCTCAGCCCGGAACGCCTGGCGAACGAAGGGATTTTTACCCAGCAAGAGCTGTACGACGAGCTGCTAACGCTGGCAGACGAAGCGAAGTTACTGAAGCTGGTGAACAATCGTTCAACCGGTTCTGACGTTGACCGGCAAAAGCTACAGGAAAAAGTGCGTTCTTCGCTCAACCGCTTGCGCCGCTTAGGCATGGTGTGGTTTCTGGGACACGACAGCAGCAAATTCCGTATTACGGAATCTGTCTTCCGCTTTGGCGCGGATGTGCGTAGCGGTGACGATCCGCGTGAAGCACAGCGTCGCTTAATTCGTGATGGTGAAGCGATGGCGGTCGAGAACCGTCTGCAGCTCAACGATGAGCCCGAAGAGAATCAGCCGGACAGTGGAGAAGAAGAATAATGATTGAACGCGGTAAATTTCGCTCACTTACGCTGATTAACTGGAATGGTTTTTTTGCCCGTACGTTTGATCTCGATGAGCTGGTCACCACGCTGTCCGGTGGTAACGGTGCGGGTAAATCCACCACCATGGCGGCATTTGTTACGGCGCTCATTCCGGACTTAACCCTGCTGCATTTCCGTAACACCACCGAAGCCGGTGCAACCAGTGGTTCACGCGATAAAGGCCTGCACGGTAAGCTGAAAGCAGGGGTTTGTTATTCAATGCTCGACGTCCTCAACTCGCGTCATCAGCGCGTGGTCGTGGGTGTGCGTCTGCAACAGGTTGCCGGTCGTGATCGCAAAGTGGATATCAAACCGTTTGCCATTCAGGGGCTGCCGATGTCGGTACAGCCAACCCAACTGGTGACGGAAACGCTGAACGAACGCCAGGCGCGCGTACTGTCTCTACCTGAGCTGAAAGAGAAGCTTGATGAGATGGAAGGCGTGCAGTTTAAGCAGTTCAACTCAATAACCGATTATCACTCGCTGATGTTCGATCTGGGCATCATTGCCCGTCGTCTGCGCTCCGCGTCTGATCGTAGTAAATTCTACCGTCTGATTGAAGCCTCGCTGTACGGCGGGATCTCCAGCGCCATTACCCGTTCACTGCGTGACTACCTGCTGCCGGAAAACAGCGGCGTACGTAAAGCGTTCCAGGATATGGAAGCCGCGCTGCGTGAAAACCGTATGACGCTGGAAGCGATTCGCGTAACCCAGTCTGACCGCGACCTGTTTAAGCATTTAATCAGCGAAGCGACCAACTATGTGGCCGCGGATTATATGCGCCACGCCAACGAACGTCGTATCCATCTGGATAAAGCACTGGAATATCGTCGTGAACTGTATACCTCTCGCAAGCAACTGGCGGCAGAGCAGTACAAACACGTGGATATGGCGCGTGAACTGGGTGAGCACAACGGTGCGGAAGGCGATCTGGAAGCTGATTACCAGGCCGCAAGCGATCACCTGAATCTGGTGCAAACCGCACTGCGTCAGCAGGAAAAAATTGAACGCTACGAGGCGGATCTCGAAGAACTGCAGGTCCGTCTTGAAGAACAAAACGAGGTGGTCGCGGAAGCCGTTGACCGCCAGGATGAAAACGAAGCCCGTGCGGAAGCCGCTGAGCTGGAAGTGGATGAGCTGAAAAGTCAGCTTGCCGATTACCAGCAGGCGCTCGACGTCCAGCAGACGCGAGCCATCCAGTATACCCAGGCAATCCAGGCCCTAAATCGGGCGAAAGAGCTTTGCCACTTACCGGATCTGACAGCCGACAGCGCCGCCGAATGGCTGGAGACTTTCCAGGCCAAAGAGCAGGAAGCTACTGAAAAGCTGCTGACGCTGGAACAAAAAATGAGCGTGGCGCAAACCGCGCATAGCCAGTTCGAACAGGCTTATCAGCTGGTGGCGGCGATCAACGGCCCGCTGGCGCGTGGTGAAGCCTGGAGCGTGGCGCGTGAGCTGCTGCGCGAAGGCGTTGAACAGCGCCACCTGGCGGAACAGGTTCAGCCGTTGCGTATGCGACTGAGCGAACTGGAGCAGCGTCTGCGCGAACAGCAGGACGCCGAGCGTCTGCTGGCCGAATTCTGCAAGCGTCAGGGTAAACAGTTCGATATCGATGAGCTGGAAGCGCTGCACCAGGAGCTGGAAGCGCGCATCGCCGCCTTGTCGGACAGCGTTTCGTCTGCCAGCGAACAGCGTATGACGCTGCGTCAGGAACAGGAACAACTGCAATCCCGTATTCAACATTTGATGAAACGGGCTCCTGTCTGGCTGGCCGCGCAAAATAGCCTGAACCAGCTTAGCGAGCAGTGCGGCGAAGAGTTTACCTCAAGCCAGGACGTAACCGAGTATCTGCAACAACTGCTGGAGCGCGAGCGTGAGGCCATTGTTGAGCGTGACGAAGTCGGCGCGCGTAAAAATGCGGTTGATGAAGAGATTGAACGTCTAAGTCAGCCGGGCGGGGCGGAAGATCAGCGCCTCAACGCGCTGGCGGAACGCTTCGGCGGCGTGCTGCTGTCAGAAATTTATGACGATGTTAGCCTTGAAGATGCGCCGTACTTCTCTGCGCTGTACGGCCCTTCGCGTCATGCCATCGTGGTGCCGGATCTGTCGCTGATTACCGAACAGCTTGAAGGGCTGACGGATTGCCCGGAAGATCTCTATTTCATCGAAGGGGATCCGCAGTCGTTTGATGACAGCGTCTTCAGCGTTGATGAACTGGAAAATGCGGTGGTGGTGAAAACTGCCGAGCGTCAGTGGCGTTATTCTCGCTTCCCGACGGTGCCGATTTTTGGTCGCGCTGCCCGTGAAAGCCGTATCGAAACCCTGCATGCCGAGCGTGAAGGGCTGTCTGAACGTTTCGCAACGCTCTCCTTTGACGTTCAGAAAACCCAACGTCTGCATCAGGCGTTCAGCCGCTTTATCGGCAGCCATCTGTCGGTGGCGTTTGAAGCCGATCCAGAAGCGGAAATTCGCCAACTGAATAGCCGTCGCGTTGAACTGGAACGTGCGCTGACCAATCATGAAAATGATAACCAGCAAAGCCGCATGCAGTTTGAACAGGCGAAAGAGGGCGTCTCTGCGCTGAACCGTCTGCTGCCGCGCTTGAATCTGCTGGCAGATGACACGCTGGCCGACCGCGTAGACGAAATTCGCGAGCGTCTGGATGAAGCTCAGGAAGCCGCGCGTTTTGTACAGCAACATGGCAATCAGTTGGCGAAACTGGAACCTATCGTTTCGGTTCTGCAAAATGACCCTGAGCAGTTTGAACAGCTGAAGGAAGACTATGCGTATTCCCAGCAGATGCAACGCGACGCACGTCAACAGGCTTTTGCGCTGACCGAAGTCGTACAGCGTCGGGCGCACTTTAGCTATTCCGACTCAGCCGAAATGCTGAGCGGCAATAGCGATCTGAACGAAAAATTGCGTGAACGCCTGGAACAGGCGGAAGCCGAACGTACCCGCGCTCGTGAAGCGCTGCGCAGCCACGCCGCACAGTTAAGCCAGTACAACCAGGTCATGGCATCGCTAAAAAGCTCTTATGACACCAAAAAAGAGCTGCTTAACGATTTACAACGTGAACTGCAGGATATCGGCGTTCGTGCGGACAGCGGTGCCGAAGAGCGCGCGCGTATCCGTCGTGATGAACTGCATGCGCAGCTCAGCAACAACCGTGCACGCCGTAACCAACTTGAGAAAGCACTGACCTTCTGCGAAGCGGAGATGGAAAACCTGACCCGCAGACTGCGCAAGCTGGAACGTGATTATCATGAAATGCGCGAGCAGGTAGTCACCGCCAAAGCCGGCTGGTGTGCAGTCATGCGGATGGTGAAAGATAACGGTGTGGAACGTCGTCTGCACCGCCGCGAGTTGGCCTATCTTTCCGGTGACGAACTGCGTTCGATGTCGGATAAGGCGCTCGGTGCGCTACGTCTGGCGGTTGCGGATAACGAGCATCTGCGCGATGTGTTGCGTCTGTCTGAAGATCCAAAACGTCCAGAGCGCAAAATTCAGTTCTTCGTCGCGGTTTACCAGCATCTGCGTGAACGTATTCGCCAGGATATTATTCGTACCGACGATCCGGTTGAAGCCATCGAACAGATGGAGATTGAGCTGAGCCGTTTGACGGAAGAGTTAACTTCCCGTGAACAGAAGCTGGCGATCAGCTCACGCAGCGTGGCGAACATTATTCGTAAGACTATTCAACGCGAACAGAACCGTATTCGCATGTTGAACCAGGGCCTGCAAAGCGTGTCGTTTGGTCAGGTTAACAGCGTTCGTTTGAACGTCAACGTACGTGAAACGCATGCTACCTTGCTGGACGTACTTTCCGAGCAGCATGAACAGCATCAGGATCTGTTTAACAGCAATCGCCTGACCTTCTCAGAAGCGCTGGCGAAGCTGTATCAGCGTCTGAATCCGCAGATAGACATGGGGCAACGCACGCCGCAAACCATTGGTGAAGAGCTGCTGGACTATCGTAACTATCTGGAAATGGAAGTTGAGGTTAACCGTGGCTCTGACGGCTGGCTGCGTGCTGAGTCTGGTGCGCTGTCAACGGGGGAAGCGATCGGGACCGGGATGTCTATTCTGGTGATGGTGGTGCAAAGCTGGGAAGATGAAGGTCGCAGATTGCGCGGGAAAGATATCTCGCCTTGCCGCCTGCTGTTCCTTGATGAGGCTGCACGACTCGATGCGCGTTCTATTGCGACCCTGTTTGAGCTGTGTGAGCGTTTGCAGATGCAGCTGATTATCGCTGCGCCGGAAAACATCAGCCCAGAGAAAGGCACTACCTACAAACTGGTGCGTAAAGTCTTCCAGAACACCGAGCACGTTCACGTGGTGGGGCTGCGCGGGTTTGCGCCTCAGTTACCGGAACCGCTGCCGGGGACTGAAGATGCCTCCTCGCAGGCAAGCTAAGCAAAAAAGGCGGCTATATGGCCGCCTTATTTTTTTCCGAAAAGACTTCATGCCTGGTGTAATTTCTTTAGACTTCTTTACATTAGGTTAGGCAAAAACTTTTTGATGTTTATATACTAAAGGTAAGCCCAACGCGTCACGGGCTTGCTCGTCATACTTCAGTTTGTATTGGCGTTTTACAGGTCTGTCCCCGCCAAATAAAGGGGAACACAGGCGGCCTGGCTATTCAGAGTATGATAAAGAAAACAGGGGGCAAGGGATGTTGCTTAATAAAATGTGTGGTCGTCGGCTGTCGGCAATCAGTTTGTGCCTGGCCGTAACATTCGCTCCACTGTTCAATGCGCAGGCCGATGAGCCTGAAATGATCCCTGGCGATAGCTCTGCGACCGTCAGTGAACAGCCAACAGCGTTATCGCAGCCGCAGGTTCAATCTTCTGCGACGGCTATCATGGCGGGTATTCAACCGCTGCCAGAAGGCGTGTCTGTTGATAAAGCCCGCGCCGAAATACACTCTCAACTGCCAGCAGGCTATACGCCGGTTTACATGAGCCAGCTGGAACTGCTGTATGCCGCACGCGAAATGAAGCCGATGTGGGAAAATCGTGATGCGGTAAAGGCCTTTCAACAACAGTTAGCCGAGGTAGCGATTGCCGGCTTTCAGCCGCAGTTTACTACTTGGGTTGCACTTCTGACCGATCCGGCAGTAACCGGTCAGGCGAGAGACATCGTGCTCTCTGATGCGATGATGGGGTATCTGCACTTTATCGCTAACATCCCTGTCAAAGGTAATCGCTGGCTTTACAGCGATAAGCCCTATGCGCTAACGACGCCGCCGATTTCCGTCATCAACCAGTGGCAGGTCGCACTGGATAACGGTCAACTGACGTCGTTTATTGCCAGCCTGGCGCCTCAGCATCCGCAGTATGCAGCCATGCATGAATCGCTGCTCAAGCTGGTGGGTGATACACGTCCCTGGCCGCAGCTCACCAGTACAGCAACGCTACGTCCGGGGGAGTGGAGTAAAGATATCCCCGCGCTGCGTGAAATTTTGCGCCGAACCGGGATGCTGGAGCCTGCCGTCAGTACGTCTGGCAAAGAAGGTCGTGGTACCTACGATCGTGAACTGGTTGATGCAGTAAAGCGTTTTCAGACGTGGCAGGGACTTGGCGCAGATGGCGCGATTGGCCCAGCGACGCGTGACTGGCTGAACGTGACGCCCGCTCAGCGTGCGGGCGTGCTGGCGTTAAATATTCAGCGCTTACGCCTGCTGCCGAGTGAGCTGTCTACCGGTATCATGGTGAACATTCCTGCCTATTCGCTGGTTTATTATCAGAATGGCAATCAGGTGCTGGCCTCGCGCGTTATTGTCGGGCGTCCAGATCGCAAAACGCCGATGATGAGCAGTGCGCTGAATAACGTGGTTGTTAACCCGCCGTGGAACGTGCCGCCGACGCTGGCACGTAAAGATATTCTGCCTAAGTTATGGAATGACCCGGGATATCTTGAACGTCATGGCTATACCGTAATGCGCGGCTGGAACAGTAAAGAGACGATAGATCCGTGGCAGGTTGACTGGGCCACCATCACTGCGTCCAATCTGCCGTTCCGCTTTCAGCAGGCTCCGGGCGCACGTAACTCGCTCGGACGCTATAAATTCAATATGCCGAGTTCGGACGCTATTTATCTGCACGATACGCCGAACCACAATCTGTTCCAGAAAGATACGCGGGCGTTAAGCTCCGGATGCGTGCGTGTGAACAAGGCATCTGAGCTGGCGAATATGCTGCTACAGGATGCGGGTTGGAATGATACGCGCATCTCGGATGCCCTGAAGCAAGGGGATACGCGGTATGTGAATATTCGCCAGAATATTCCGGTCAACCTCTACTATCTAACCGCATTTGTCGGCCCGGATGGGCGCACGCAGTATCGTACAGATATTTACAATTACGATCTGACAGCGCGATCCAGCGCACAAATTGTGTCAAAAGCCGAGCAATTAATCAGATAAATGAAGCAGTTCGAGGAAAATGATTGTCGTAAGTTATGCTGGAAACGGGGCAAAATGGCTACAAGCCCCGTATTTCCTGGGGTTGGGAGCCTTGACGTGGACTACTTAGCCAGATAAGGTTTCCCGCGTGCGCTAGAGCATACATACGATAACATTGACCTTGTAGACCTTAATACCATGGACAAATTTGACGCTAATCGCCGCAAACTGCTGGCGCTTGGTGGCATTGCCCTCGGCGCTGCCATCTTGCCTACGCCTGCGTTTGCAACACTCTCTACCCCACGTCCGCGTATATTGACTCTGAATAACCTGCATACCGGTGAGTCAATAAAAGCAGAGTTTTTTGATGGCAGGGGCTATATTCAGGACGAATTAGCAAAACTTAACCACTTTTTCCGTGATTTTCGGGCCAATAAAGTGAAATCCATTGACCCGGGACTGTTTGATCAACTCTTCCGTCTGCAGGGCCTGCTGGGCACGCGTAAACCCGTACAGCTGATCTCAGGCTATCGCTCTATCGATACCAATAATGAACTCCGTGCACGTAGCCGTGGTGTGGCCAAGAAAAGCTACCACACTAAAGGTCAGGCCATGGATTTCCATATTGAAGGCATCGCATTAAGTAATATTCGCAAAGCTGCGTTATCTATGCGCGCAGGTGGTGTAGGATACTACCCCAGCAGTAACTTTGTGCATATTGACACCGGCCCTGCACGGCACTGGTGATCCATAAGCTTAATGAAACAGGAGCTGTATGAACTATCGTATTATTCCGGTCACTGCATTCGCCCAGAACTGCTCGCTAATCTGGTGTGAGCAGACTCGTCTGGCCGCGCTGGTCGATCCCGGCGGCGATGCCGGGAAAATCAAACAGGAAGTGGATGCCAGCGGTCTGACGCTAATGCAGATCCTGCTTACTCACGGTCATCTTGACCATGTTGGAGCGGCGGCTGAACTGGCACAGCATTATGGTGTACCGGTTATTGGCCCGGAAAAAGAAGATGAGTTCTGGTTACAGGGACTCCCTGCTCAGAGCCGCATGTTTGGCCTCGGAGATTGTGAGCCGCTGACGCCCGATCGCTGGTTGAACGAAGGTGATCGGGTCAGCGTTGGCAACGTGACGTTACAGGTGCTGCATTGTCCGGGCCACACACCGGGACATGTGGTCTTCTTTGATGAGCAATCAAAGTTACTGATTTCTGGTGACGTGATTTTCAAAGGCGGCGTAGGGCGCAGCGATTTTCCGCGCGGAGATCACAGCCAACTGATCGATTCGATTAAACGTAAACTGTTGCCGCTGGGCGATGACGTGACGTTTATTCCAGGTCACGGCCCACTTTCTACGCTGGGTAATGAACGGCTACATAACCCGTTCCTGCAGGATGAAATGCCTGTCTGGTAATTCGTTTAATAAATAAAAAGGCCGCGTTTGCGGCCTTTTTTGTGCACGATAGATTACAGTACCGCAACAATCGCTTCGCACAGCGGCGCCATGTTATCTGGCGTCATTCCAGCTACGTTTACACGTCCGGAAGCGACAGCGTAGACACCAAACTCTTCACGCAGACGCAGAACCTGTTCTTTTGTCAGGCCGCTAAACGAGAACATGCCGTTCTGTTTGATGATAAAGCTGAAGTCGCGGTTTGCACCTTTCTCTTGCAACGTATTCACGAACAGTAAACGCATGCGCTGAATGCGTTGGCGCATATCAGTCAGTTCCTGTTCCCAGATGGCACGCAGCGCGTCGTTGCTCAGAATCGTGGCCACTACGGATGCACCGTGTGCTGGTGGGTTGGAATAGTTAGCGCGAATGGCTGATTTCATCTGGCTGAACGCACGGTCAACGGTTTCCGCATCGGCAGCAACCAGCGTACAGGCGCCTACACGCTCGTTGTACAGTCCAAAGTTCTTGGAGTAGGAGCTGGCGACGATCAGCTCTTTGTGCAGAGCCGCAAATGCGCGCAGACCTTCTGCATCTTCTTCCAGGCCACGGGCAAAGCCCTGGTATGCGAAGTCGAACAGCGGTAACCAACCTTTTTCGACAGACATCTGAGCCAGCGTTTGCCACTGTTCCAGCGTAGGATCGATGCCGGTAGGGTTATGGCAGCAGCCGTGGAATAGCACCACGTCGCCAGCCTGCGCTTCGCTGAGGCTTGCCAGCAGCGCATCAAAATCTAATGAGTGGTTTGCTGCATCGTAATATTTGTATTCACAAACTTCCAGGCCTGCAGAGTTAAAGACGCTCTTATGGTTCGGCCAGCTTGGATTGCTCACCCATACGCGTTTAGCCGACGTATTTTTTGCCAGGAAATCAGCTGCCACGCGCAGTGCACCAGTGCCGCCAGGGGTCTGTGCTGTACGTGCACGCTTATCGTTGATCAGCGAACTTTCTTTACCAAACAGTAATTCCTGAGTGCAGCGACCAAACTCTGGAATACCGTCAATGCCAAGGTAATTTTTGGTGGTTTCATTTTCCAGTATATATTGCTCGGCTTTTTTAACGCTGGTCAGCACCGGCGTTTTGCCTGTCTCATCTTTATATACACCGATCCCGAGGTTTATTTTTCCAGGGCGGTCATCGGCACGAAACAAATCAGCCAGACCCAAAATGGGGTCGGCAGGAGCGGCGGTAATGTTCTCAAACATGACGAGGTTCCATAGTGATTACAGAAGGGAAGTCCGCTATCAGGTTAACGGTAGATTTACAAAATGCCAACCGTTACTGACGAAAAGCTGAGGTGTTTTTTTAAGACGCAAGAATTCGCTAGCAGATATAAAAAAACAGGACCGAAGTCCTGTTTTATAGGCATTTAACAAAGAGGTCTGCTATTAGAACTGGTAAACGATACCGAGTGCTACGGTGTCGTCAGAGTTCACACCCAGTTTGTTGTCAGAATCGATCTGGTTGATCTGGTAGTCAACATAGGTGGACATGTTTTTGTTGAAGTAGTAGGTTGCGCCCACTTCAATGTAGTTCACCAGATCTTCGTTGCCTACACCTTCTACGTCTTTCGCTTTAGATTTGTTGTAGGAGATGGACGGGCGCAGACCGAAATCGAACTGGTACTGAGCGACAACAAAGAAATCTTGCGTTTTGTTGGCGAAGCCGCTGGTGGTCACGCCATTCTGGGTAGTAGAGAGGCGGGTTGCGTTACGGGTTTCACCGTAGTTCGCTGCCAGATAGATGTTGTTAGCATCATACTTCAGGCCGGTTGCCCACTGCTCAGCTTTTTTGCCGCCGTTAGCGTAGAAAGAGTTTTCCTGCGCATTGGTACGGTCAGCTGCACCGTAAGCACCAACGATACCGAAGCCATCCATTTCGTAGCTTACAGAACCGCCAACGCCGTCGCCGTTAGAACGACCGGTATTGCCATCACGCTCGTTTTTACCCAGATACTGGATACCGAAGTTCAGGCCATCAACCAGACCGAAGAAGTTAGAGTTACGGTAGGTCGCAACACCACCCACACGGCCAACGAAGAAGTTGTCGCTGTACGCGGTATCACCACCAAATTCTGGCAGCATATCGGTGTAACCCAGGGCATCGTAAACGATACCGTAGTTACGACCGTAGTCGAAAGAGCCCAGATCGGCATATTTCAGACCGGCAAATGCCAGACGGGTTTTGTTACCGTTCTGAGCGTCGCTGCCGCCTTCAGAGTTGTTACCGGCAAAGTTGTATTCCCACTGACCGTAACCGGACAGATCGGAATTAATCTGAGTTTCCCCTTTGAAACCAAGACGGGCATAAGTCTGATCGCCATCGTTGCCAGCGTTATCAGAAAAATAGTGCAGACCTACGGTTTTACCGTATACATCCAGCTTGTTGCCATCTTTGTTATAAACTTCTGCAGCGTTAGCTGCCCCGGCTACCAGCAGAGCAGGGATAACCACTGCCAGAATATTGCGCTTCATCATTATTTATTACCCTCATCGGTTTTTATATGACACCTGCCACTGCCGCCAATAAATTCCGTCAATGAAAATTTACGGAACTATTGATGAGAGTTTGGTGTCTTTATGTGTCTGACAGGCATCTTTCCATTCAAACTACCGTTTCGCTACCGTCAAAGTGCTACAAATATAAAGATTTGGTTTCAAAAAGAAAAAATGTGTAACAAAATGTTATTTTTGTGCAACTTTGTGAACAGCGTCAAACTTCGGATACCCCTGCGCTGAAAATTCTCGTTTTTATTTCTATTTATATGATTTTCTTATATTTAATTTTGCTAAGGTTATTTTTTATCCGTTATGCCGGAAAGTTCGGCTTTTACAGGTAACGATTTTTGGACGTCTGGAATGTCGTGTGAAGGGCTAAAAAATGTACTATTTAATCAGAAAATGCTAATCCACAATAAAATTGCTGATTATTTTTTGTGCAAATGTGTTGCGATGAAATATTACGTAACAGGTAGAGGGAATTGAAAGGTTGTGTTTAACGTGAGATGGGTATCCAGATAACATGAAAAGGGTATAAAAAAGGCCAGCAATGCTGGCCTTTGAAACAATAACGCACGTTTAGAAGGTGGCGTTACGCGGAGTACGCGGGAACGGAATAACATCACGGACGTTCTGCACGCCGGTGACGTAAGCGATCAGACGCTCGAATCCCAATCCGAAGCCGGAATGCGGAACGGTACCGTAGCGACGCAGATCGCGATACCACCAGTAATCCTCTTTGTTCAGACCCATTTCCAGCATACGGGCATCCAGCACGTCCAGACGCTCTTCACGCTGAGAACCACCGATGATTTCACCGATTCCCGGGGCGAGTACGTCCATTGCAGCAACGGTTTTACCGTCTTCGTTAAGGCGCATATAAAACGCTTTGATGTCTTTCGGGTAGTTTTTCACCACCACCGGCGCTTTAAAGTGCTCTTCGGCAAGGTAACGCTCATGCTCAGAAGACAGATCCACACCCCAGTAAACCGGGTTTTCGAACTGTTTGCCGCATTTTTCCAGAATGCTTACCGCGTCGGTGTAATCCACCTGCGCGAAGTCAGCGTCAATGAAACGTTCCAGGCGTGAAATCGCGTCCTTGTCGACACGTTCAGCAAAGAATTTCATATCATCCGCACGCTCTGCCAGAACGGCTTTAAACGCGTACTTCAGCATCGCTTCAGCCAGGCCTGCAATATCGTTCAGGTCAGCAAAAGCCACTTCTGGTTCCAGCATCCAGAACTCTGCCAGGTGACGACTGGTGTTAGAGTTTTCTGCACGGAACGTCGGGCCAAAAGTATAAATTTTGGACAGGGCGCAGGCGTAGGTTTCACCGTTCAGCTGACCGGAAACGGTCAGGAAGGCCTCTTTACCAAAGAAGTCTTTGTCGAAATCGACTTTGCCCTGATCGTTACGCGGCAGGTTTTCCAGATCCAGCGTAGAAACACGGAACATTTCACCGGCACCTTCCGTATCGGAAGCGGTAATCAGCGGCGTTGATACCCAAAAGAAACCCTGCTCGTGGAAGAAACGATGCAGAGCTTGCGCCAGCGTGTGACGTACACGCGCTACCGCACCAATCATGTTGGTACGCGGACGCATGTGCGCCACTTCACGCAGATACTCAATGCTGTGACGCTTGGCTGCCATTGGGTAAGTATCAGGATCTTCGACCCAGCCGCTGACTTCAACCTCAGTGGCCTGAATTTCAAAGCTCTGTCCTTGTCCAGGTGATGCAACGACTTTACCCGTTACGATAACTGAACAACCCGTCGTCAGGCGCAGTACGTCCTGATTGTAATTGGGCAGAGAATTATTGATGACGGCCTGTACAGGATCAAAGCAGGAACCGTCATAAACGGCGAGGAAGGAGATGCCAGCTTTTGAATCTCGGCGGGTACGCACCCATCCGCGCACGGTGACTTCGCTGTCAACGGCTACGCGGCCCTGGAGTACGTCGGCTACAGGCACAACGCTCATAATATTCTCTCTGTTAATAGTCGGATATATAAACACATGTCCACCCATAATGGGGGGGATACCTATGTTACCTGGCATCTGCAATCAGACAAGCAGAATTCGTAGCTGGAGTGAAAGATTTCGGAAATAAACGTGAATATGGGAGCCAAAATGGCTCCCTGGAAGGATTAACTGGCTTTTTTAATATGCGGGAGATCGAAGGCTTTGCGCAGTGCACGAACAAATGCTTTATCGTGGCAGATGGTTTTACCCGGGCTGTCAGATAACTTTGCCACCGGTTTGCCGTTACATTCCACCAGCTTAATAACGATATTGAGCGGCTTAACCTGCGGAATGTCGCATGTTAGCCGTGTCCCAATACCAAAACTCAACTGTACGCGGGAAGAGAAGTGGCGGTAGAGTTCAATCGCTTTTTTCAGATCGAGATTATCTGAGAAAACCAGCGTTTTGCTCAGCGGATCAATACCCAGTTTTTCATAATGGGCGATGGCTTTTTCACCCCATTCCACCGGATCGCCTGAGTCATGGCGTAGACCCTGATAGCGGGTCGCAAACTCAACGCCAAAGTCGCGTAAAAACGCGTCCATGGTGATGCAATCGGTCAATGCAATGCCGAGTTGGTCAGGGTATTCATTTAACCAGGCGGCCAGGGCTACGCGCTGGCTGGTGGCAAGTTCAGGACTGATTTGCTGATGAGCCTGGAACCACTCATGCGCCTGCGTACCCATTGGGGTTAATGACAGGCGGCGGGCCAGATCGTAGTTACTGGTGCCGACAAACCAGGGCTCTTGCTGCAGGCGTTTAACGATAGCCTGCTGTACTTCGCGCGAAAAACGACGACGCGTACCGAAATCCATCAAATGGAAGCGGGACATATCGACATCTTTCGTTAAAGCAGAGAATTCTACTAGTTTGCTTTCCAGCTCATTGAGTGCCTGCGGGACGCCTGATTCAGGTGAACGGTAACGGTGTACCAGTTCGCTAATCACCGCTAACAGCGGGACTTCCCACATGATCACTTCACGCCACGGACCGGTTAAGCGGATGTTTAGCTTACCGTTATCATTGGTGACGCAAACCTGTTCCGGGTTATAGCGGAAATCACGTAACCAGGTGAGGTAATCAGCTTTAAAGAAAGGCAGGCCGGAGAGCCACTGGTACTCATCCTCCTGCAGTCGCAGGTGCTGCATAGCATTCACCTGCTCACGAATAGAATCGGCATAAATACCGAGCAGGTCATCGCCACGGCAACGAAATTCAGCCGCTACTTGTACATCATAGTAGTGGTGAAAAACGGCTTGCTGCATATGCAACTTATAAGCGTCTGTATCCAGCAGCGAGTGCAGAACAGGAGAAGCGAATTGTGTCATAGGTGCGCAGTAGCATCCTCTCACGGGAGCGTTTAGTACAATAAACAACTAAGAAAACCGCTGGAGTATACCCTGTTTAGCAATTTATTGAACCCCGATCACACCATAAGCTCTCTTTCTGGTCGAGGGCAATTCGTGCCACGTGTTATGAAAATGTAGCGTTATTGCTATTAACTACTTGTATATAAAGATTTTTACTATGCTGAAACCATGCTTTGGGGCAGTGATGGGGCAAAGTGTGAAAGCGCCTGGTTGAGCAGAGAAACCTGTTCGGCGCTCTTCTCTGACATCCACTTTCCATACACCTTGTAAACCATCTGTGCATCTGCATGTCCCATTTGAGTTGCTATAAAGTTTGGGTTCGCACCCGCTGACAATGACCAGCACGCATAGGTATGCCGTGACTGGTACGCGTTGCGGTAACGAATACCGGCGCGCTTGATTATCGGAGCCCAAATTTTATTAATCGAATTAACCGCGTAGTGATATCCTCTTCGTGGCCCACGTTTTACGCATTGAGGGCTGAAAACGAAAGTGCATGGATGTATGACTGACTGGCCATATTCCCGCAATTTCACTTCAACCTCATACTGCCGGCCAAGGCGCGTAAGCTGGGCCTGATTCCTCAGAGCATCAATAGCTGGTTGAATGAGATAAATCACCCTGTCAGTGCCTGCGTCTGTTTTTGGCAGGGTGAACTCATCCGTCTGGGTAAGGTTGCGCTTCACAGTAATGGTCCCGGCATGCAGATCGATATCTTCCCAGGCCAAACCGCACAACTCCCCATGCCTCATTCCTGTATAGACTGCAAGCGACCAGAGATTTCGCATCTGCTGATGGCCGCATGCCTGGATAAACCTGATGAACTCATCTGTCGTGAGTGGATCGGGCTCACCCTTCGCTTTCTTGAGGCGGTTAATTCCGCTAAACGGGTTTTCCTTTGCATAACCGTTATCTGCTCCAAACTGGAAGATTTCGGCCATTAACATCATGTAATTGTTCACGGTGGAGGACTTCCGGCCTTTTACCTGCGTCCGGTGGTCCTTCTTCATTACGTGAAAACCTGTCAGCAACTCCTTCCTTACATACAGCAAATCCTCAGTGGTCACAGCAGAAACCAACTTGTTTTCGCCAATGCGCGGAAGCATGTTTTTTATGATGGACTCATACCGACTCATGGTGTTAGTGCTGATCTCCATTCGTTTCAGATCAGACCATTTTTCGGTAAGTTCCAGCACTGTAATTTCCTTTCTATCCTGGCCGAACCGGGCAAGGTTCGGCGAGTTTGGGAATTTTTCCGCATAGTTAAAATTCCCCATCCTTATTGCAAAACAAACCGATGAACGAAGCTCACCGGCTATCTTGCGATTTTTGGCTGTGTCAGGGACACCGAGGTTTTCCCTGACACGTTTGCCTTTGTACAGAAACCAGATGCGGAGTGAACCGCCGTGGTTTTCGACGCCTGTCGGGTATGATGCATTAGCCATTAATCCCTCCTGACGTCCAGGAGCATGGATGAGTGTACTGCTTTTCATGCTTTCTGCGCACCTGGTTGATTTTTTTTCTGTGCCTCGATCCAAATGTCGATCGCTTTCCTGTTGTACATACATTCGCTCGAAGGTTTGGGATTACCGTCTGGTGAGACGTGCAGGTATTCGCGACCCAGCATCCAGGATTCTTTTCTGGCACGGGTGATGGTCCCGGGTTTAAGTCCGGTAACTGCAATCAAAATTCTCTCGCTAACCCAGTCATTCGGCACCAGAAGAACGACATCAGCACTGGTCTGCATGGATTTTCTCCATTTTATCGTTAGCCTGGCGAATGCATCGATCAAAGGTGGAGGAGGGTACTACTGTCCTAAGCTCATTAATGAGGAAATCGTTGTGCTGCTGGTGCAGTTGCATATTGCGGTCTTTTTCAAGTTGGCGAAGAACTGCCAGTCGAGCTGTGATGATACGACGCTTACCTTTTACGATCTTTAGTGCGTATTCTGCTTTTTTACGCCAAACACTCCACTCACTGCTGCTATTTGATTTAGCCAACTGATCTTCAATGCTGAGCTGAGTTTCTTCAGCGATCACAAGCTGGGATAGACAGTCGTGAATTGTGTTTAGGTTTTCAGTATTGATATGCGATTTTTCCACTGTTAACCTCCGAAATTCGTCAAAAATTTGTACTCAATCAACGCCCCGAAAATAACGACCACTAATAACAGGCCAAACAGCATAGACAGGAGGAAAGATTTCATCGTGTCGCCTCCCGCTGAACAGTTTTATATGCACGCAGCATGTCGCGAGATTTACCTGATAAAGCCGTCTTGATTAAGAACATCCCACTACGGCTTGCAATGATGCTTGGTGTGCAGAGCAGCGTGGCATCGACCACCCGGTTATGTTTACGGAACTCAAACACCGTACTGGTGATAACGATGTTCGCTACGGCGCCATAGTCCTGGTATTGGATTTTCATGAAATTGAATCTCCGGCAGTTTCTTTTGTGTAGTTTTCCCATCCACCATAGCTGTTAACCATTTCGCCCAGCCGCGAGAAGCAATCATTCATCCATCGGATGCCCCTTGGGGTTAGTGTTGGTACAGTCCCCCAGTCGATGAAGTCAGAATTACTGCGGTGCATATATTTAATGAGGTCCAGAATGTTGATGTAATGGGCACGGCGTTTTTCCATATCCCATCCCTTATCTCCCAAATACGAATCGATAAAGCCCTTAATGGCTGGTTGGTCTAGTGAAATATCCCCGTACTGATGGCGGTACACCGGGCGACGATGCATGCTGACTAAGTGGAACAGGTAGGCATCAGACACCCATATCAGCGCTTGCTGGTGGGCCAGCTCAACAGAGCCAACCGGTACCCAAATTTCATTATTGTTCACTGTTCACCCTCCCATCCAATCACTTGGAACAGCCCCATCTTAGGGTGATACCACCGGGTGCCTCGAGGTTCAGCTTCAAACATCATTTTGGTGAATGCCGTCATAAATGGCTGCTCACGCACAATGGTCATGGTGGATTTGGTTCCTCTAGGCGCAATAAATGGGATAGGCTTATGGTCGATGTCATAAGCGGAGACTAACTGGCGACACTTTGCATCTGAAAGTCCGCACAGTGCTTTCAATTCCGAGTATCCAGCCCAACCAGGAGGCGTTGCACCACGAGCGATATGATCTACTAGCTCGGTAACCTCAACGACCTTGTCCTCAACGTGGTTAAGGCGACGCTCCTGCTCAACATTCAGCAGGGCCATTTCGGCAATGATCTCCGCCTGAGATTTAGGGTGTTGGTATCTATAGCTGCCAGTTTCGCGGATAGATGGCAGAACATCTTCGCATACCCAGTCTTGTACACGTTCAGCGGAAGCAAGCTGGCTACGGAGAATGAGCCGGTAAGCATCAGATTCAGATGCAAGTTGCATGCCACGAATTTTGTCGTTAAAACCCAATTCTCGCGATTCGCTATAATTAAGTTTAATCAATGACTTGCAGTGAGTTTTTAGCGCGTCAGCCGGATTTGCGTAACCCAGGGATTTTGCCAGCTCAACGGCATCAAATACTGGTTTTCCCTGGTAAAGCATCCCGCTCAGAGAAATGCTGAGATCCGACGAGTTAAATTTCATCAGTTGATTACTCATTGTCTTCTTCCTCCAGTTCCTTTGCTTCTCGTTCGGCAATTGCATCGAGTTCTGCATCAAGCGATTCGGCCTCGCCATAGGTCGCGATGCGGATAGATTTGAATGCTGGTTCGCTGAATTCAGCATGCCCCTTACAGAGCCCAGCAGTCGCAGAAACCACCGCCTCCATTTCGCTACTACTGCCGACAAAGATTGAATATTCGCGGCGCTCGGCATTTTCAGTCACCATGAATGTGACGCAGTACCACGCAGTGATAAGTTCGTTTTTCATCATCATTTACCTCAGTGCAAAATGTGTTGAACGGGTATTGCTTCGCCGACACGTAACCGAACAGCAAGATCCATAAACATCTCGTCGAGAAAACCGCTGAACCACGAATGACCGTCTTCTTTCAGGCGCTGATCGTTGGCATAGTAGAACTGGAATACAGCTAGATACCGTTCTTTAGGCTTGTGCTCTATCAGTGTCCCTTCTACATGCTCAATTAACAGGTTTTCGATAAGCTCCCGCGTTAAGCCAAAAACAAACTCACCAGTTTTAAATTGGTATTCACCGTCACGAAGGCCCCAGCGCTTTTCGCATTCAATCAGGTAGAGAAGGGCGACAGTACTGCGCATGGACTGGCAGATGGTTTCTGCCCACTCATGCTGCTCGTTTAAAGTCAGATCTCCTTTGCCATAGCGGTTTTCGTCAAGCATCCAGGCTGGAATTGTGACGTTGGATTGCTGGTGTATTTCTTTTAGCCTGGCGACAAGTTGTTTAACGTTTTCATTTTTGCTAACAGTCATTTGATATCTCCTCAAGGCGTAGCCCCGCTTCGCGAACCATTTCAATAAAAGTGTCCAGTGAGCAAATGTGCTCGTCGTCGAACAGCCGGCGGTCGCATGTCACACGACCTTTTTCGATGTAAAGAACAACGCGCCCTGTGAAATCAGGAAGCACATGTAGATCCACGTTCAACACGGGGCGGGGAATCTGCATTCCCTGATAAGTCATCATTTGCTGGTTAACTTGCATTCTGAGTCTCCTGTTTATTCGTTAACTCTTCAGCCAGCGTTGCAATAACAGCATTCATAAAATCCACGCCAAGCGGTGTTAGCTTGTTAATTCCGGTGCAATTTGAATAATGATTTGAAATTAATATTTCAGCTTCGGCTCGTTTATGATTTTCATGAATCATTGTTTCGAAAAACTTTATTAATGATTTTGTTAAAATGTCGCTATCCAGTTCGACAGGGAGTTTTGTTCCATCATTCATGTCAACTATCTGAAAATAATTACCAGTCCTTCTTTTTAGTGATGCCAGTTTTACCTGTACAAGTCGGCGGCGACGGTTCTCAATCAATATGTTCATAATTACCGCCCGTAAGCCTTGCGCAGAAAAAGGTTTGCAATATGCAGATAACTATTTCCATAAGAGGCAAAGATCTTTGCTGTCTTGTGTGCTTCTTTATCTTTCAGAAACGTCATTATTGCCCCCCATTTTTGAAGTGTTCTTCATTGTCATTGTGGTCATGAAGCAAAGTTCATTAAGTAACGATGTGAATCGCCCAGCCACCTTCACATCAGTGCGTGTGATTGCTGGCATGAGCAATTCAATAAATTCTGCGCGCAATTCCTGAGCGTACTTATTTGCTGTTTCTGCGGTTTTTGCTACGTCATTAATATAGAGAACGACTGATTTGCGATATGTACGATTAACTATTGGTAACTGAATAACATTATTATTTTTCATAAAATATTTCTCAAGGTGAGTTTGTTCGCACCATTAAAGGAGTTTATTGATAAATTAATTTCAAAGTTTATTTGTATCGAAATCTACAATTTTGTCGTTAACTTCTTCCAGTGTTTTAACGACCAGAGTTATAAGAGCATGCTCACGTTCTTCTTCCTGGCTAACCATCGTTTCAAGTAATAGCCATAAAGAAGCAGAGCAACAGCGTAGATCGTGAGACCAGTTCATGAGCATATCGCTTGTTTCAAGTCGGTCTAATTGAACTGTTTTATTGGTTTCCATGCTCCCTCCTACATTAAGTGAGTTAAGCAATTAAGAATGTCGTTTAATTACTTAAGTTGTAATAAGGATGGATCGTTATACGGAAAAGGTCAACCACTAAAGTGATTTTAATTTTAATTTCTAAAGTAATTTGTTGTTTGATAAGCAAAAAAAAGACCGCCTAAGCGGTCTGATTCGATAAGTTGGAGGGGTTAGGCAAAACGCTTGATCGCGGCAGATTGCTTAACTAATACTTTCGCTAAAACGTGAAACTGATCTTCATCAGTGGCATCAATTTGCCAAGAGCTATACAGCTTGTTATCTGATAGGACAACCAAGCTGTTCTTCTGCATCTGCAGCCGTTTTATATGAATGGTTTTACCGAACACAAACACGTAAATTCCGTCGCCGTCAAAGTAATTAACCGTTGTGTCAACAAAGATAAAGTCACCTGGATCAATGGTTCCCTCCATGCTGTCGCCCCTAACTGTAATCACTTTTATTGCGGAAGCAGGCCGGTTACCAAACATGCTTCTGGCATGCTCCTCTGTGAACTCAATGGCGCGAATGGTTTCGATAAACTCAGAAGACAAAAATGTGCCGGGGCCTGCACTCGCCTGTATATCCAGCAACTCAACCCTGTAAGCGCCAGTGCTAACAGACTCCACTACCTTCATGGGCAGCAGCTCAGAAGATTGATCGCTTACTGGCATTTCACCTGAAGCAAGCCATTCGGGTCGAACATTCAGAGCTTTTGCTAGCTCTACTGTTCTGCGCGAGCCAGAGGCATTGCCTGACGTTAACTTCCAAATACTTGATTGCGACATCCCAACTAATTTAGCCAGGGATGCTTGAGTCATTCCCGCCGCTCTCATGGCTTCCGTTAGCCTATCTGCAAAAGTGCTATTCGACATAATGATTACTCCAAAAGTTGTTAAAAATTTAGACCAAATGAAGAATCAAGTCAAAAAGTAATTGGCATCCTTGCAAGTAATTACTCTAATCGCTAAAGTAATATTTAATTACTAAGGGGGGTTTATGATTTCAGAGCCTATCGATATAGCAATCAGATGTGCCGGAAGCCAGGGCGCGCTTGCAAAGCAGTGTGGTGTATCGCAAGCAACGGTCTGGAAATGGCGTCATGGAAAAAAAGTTAAGGCCGAGCATGTATTGAAAATTGTGGCTGCGGCCAGTGGCCAAGTAGCTGCATATCAAATCAGACCTGACTTGCCGGAGCTATTCCCAAAGCCAGAAAAAGAGCAGTGATATGGCTCTTGATTATCAACCGGTTGATATGCCCGTGGCTTTTAGCCAGGCCGATGCCGATTGGATCAAGCAGCAGTTACTGAGCCTGGCGCCAGCAGCACGACAAAAAGCCATTCAGCGTTATGCAGCTGTGTACCAGGAATCGTTCGAAGCCGAGCCCGTTTCATACCGCAAGGAGAACCGGGCAAGGCATGAAGCAAATATGCGGCTTCGTCTGTTTGTGAGAAATCACGGCAGGGCTTTACAGGGGTATACCGCCGAACCTCCCCTGGCCGGAACGCCACCGCGTTCCTGATTGTTGCGGGTTTAAAGGTACCCGGACAAAAGCAGGCTTAAAGGTGCCTGTTCAGGTTGGCAACCCACTAACTCAATTCCCCGTATGTACTAGGTAAGTAGTACGTTTTTATGGGGAAGAGGG